>JAKFUT010000391.1 GCA_021732565.1 Candidatus Obscuribacterales bacterium | reverse complement strand
TCGGCGCCAAGCGCCTCGATCAGACTTCCCCTGGCTATTCGCGCCCATCTTACTGCATCTGACAAGCGAGATTGTGCGACATATACTTCTGCCAGCTGACTCGCTGTTAAACCGTATAGCGTACTCGCGTGCCCACACGTCTTTTCTAAAATTGCCGTCGAGCGGAGGAACAGCCTTTCCGCGGTGTCGAGGTGATCCTCCTTTTGCGCGACCGAGGCTAAGTTGCTCAAGACCATGGCTACATCCGGTGAGAATGCCCCGCAAGTCTCCTTCAATATAACTAGTGCCTGACGAAAGTACTTCTCCGCGCAAGTGTAGCGACGCATTTTGCAATTTATGTCGCCAAGTTTAACCAGAATGGTGCCAGCCCTTTTGGCAGGATAGTTCCGGCGTCCGCTTACCACCGTTAAAATCGTGCGTCCAATTTGTTCTTCAGATTCGTAATCCCCTGTTTGGTCGTAGAGGCTCTCCAGTGCTTCAAGGGTGGGAAGCACTCGTTCGTCAATGTTCGAAGCATTAAGCGCCGACAGAAGTGCCAATTCAGCCTGTTTAAACTGTTTTTTCTCAAGCGCCTGAATTCCTGAATTATATTGGCGCGTCCAATCATTTTGAGAATTCGGCACAACTGCGGAAGCTGAATTCGAGGCAAGGAACAATATTGCAAGGACTGCCAAGGACAGCCGTCTGAGTGAAGCCGATGGTAGCATGTCGAATTCCTTTGTTTTGCGGGGGTGATTTCTACATCAACGCAATTCAATTATTGAGGTTTTCAGCGAAGCGCTTCATCTACAAAGGGAAGTATCCTTCAAGATCGATAGGATGATTTACACAAGGTTACCAATTATCCTAAAGGATGATCTCTTTTGAAGTGGACGGAAAGTGTGCCTTGGGTGAAACCTAGAAAGGATGATGGACGGAGAAACGGAGAGTGCGAGAATTGACTATGGCTTCTTCGTCGAAAGAACCTTCGAAGAGGTCAAATTCATTCCTTTGCATGAGGCAAGCACGGAGTGCCAATGCTTTGATAAGGTCATAAGATCTAGTTACCAGTTCAGTCCGGAGTTACAGTTCTCTTTCAACTGCTTGCCTCAGAGTGATTATCATGAATCGTTTTTTGTACTGCACAATCATCGCTACCGTTGCCTTAGTCACTTTGACCTGTGGAGACGTTTACCAGGCTTCCGGTTCTGCAGCCTTCCCTGCGTCCATTCCCTCAACTGTCATCACATCCCTCCCACGGACAAAACCACCAGTCGAGAGTCACGGGTCTTCTCTCAAGCGGCCCTCAAGAAAGATCATAAAGAACAACCGAGATAATCAAATAACAAAGCCCCATTTCTTGTTTCTTGGCGGTCCTGAGGTGATTCCGATGTGAGAGCCCCTGGCGTGCCTTGGGAGTTTGTCTCTCTCTAATTGCACAGTGGCACAGAACCGTTAATGCCTTACAATGGCATTTCAAAAGAGCCAGGTTGGAGGCGATCGGTATAGTGCAAGTAACTTTATTTGGAGCTGCTCGCGAAGTAACCGGATCGTGCTACTCATTTGAAACTGAATCAACCCGAGTATTGGTCGACTGCGGATTGTTTCAGGGACCACCTAGACTTGAGCGATACAACTTCATTCCGGCAGCAGTATCGCCGCGAACCATTGATTTAGTCACTCTTACGCACGGGCACCTCGATCATTGTGGCCGGTTGCCCCTGCTTGTCAAGGCCGGATATAGAGGGCCGATCTTTGCAACCGGTGGAACCATGGATATTTGCAGGCTCGTTCTCAAAGATGCTGCGAAGATCCAGGCCGACGACGCCAGGCGCGAAAATAGCAGGCGAGAAAGAGGCGAAGACCGCGTCGAGCCACTGTTTACTCTTTCAGACGTGGACCTGGTGTGCGAGTTGTTTCAAGAGGTCCACTATGACAAGAATGTGCGTCTAGGCTCCGACCTGTCGGTACAATTCGTCGATGCGGGCCACATCTTAGGTTCTGCGAGTCTGGTCTTTACAGTTTCAAAACCAGACGGAAATGTCAAAGTGGTATTCTCTGGAGATCTCGGCCAATGGAACGTTCCCATTCTGCGTGATCCAGCTTTGATTGAGTATGCTGATGTGGTTTTTATGGAATCCACATACGGCGACCGTGATCACCGGTCACTAGAAGCGACCCTCAGCGAGTTGGAGCAACTAATCAAATCGGCAATAACAACGGGAGGGAAGATATTGATCCCGACGTTCGCGGTGGGAAGAGCACAGCAGGTATTGTTCCATCTGGCCGAAATGTTTCGAAGCGGTGTAGTCAATCCATTCCCGATTTATTTAGATAGTCCGATGGCAATTGCAGCGACGGAGATCTATAGCAGGCATGTCGGTCTTATGGACGAGGAGGCACGACAACTCAATCTTTCCGGACAACTACGAAAAGACTTGTCTACTCTAGTCACTTGCTCGACTTCTGATGAGTCAATGGCTCTCAACTCCGTTCACGGCCCGTGTGTAATTCTGGCCGGTGCTGGAATGTGCAATGCGGGACGAATTCTTCATCATCTTCGGCACAGCCTGGACGATGAAAATACGATAGTCCTAATTGTCGGTTTCCAGCCTCGGGGATCATTAGGGAGAAAACTATTGGAAGGGGATTCAGAGGTAAAGATACAGGGACGAATGATCGCGGTTAGGGCGACGGTAAAGGGTCTGGGCGGTTTTAGCGCACATGCTGGACAAAGTGATTTGCTCAAATGGCTTTCACCGATGGCTGAACATCACCCGAGAGTCTTATTGACGCATGGTGAAAACGGACCGATTTCAGAACTCTCTCGGCAAATCAAGCGAAGGTTTGATATCACCACCGAAGTTCCCCGCCTCGGACAGCCGATTATCTTGTAGATAGACACTACCGGAAGAGTGCCATGAATCGTCCATGATTCCCGCTTTGCGGAATATTTTTCGAGCCTTTTTCCAGTGCCGGGGAGTGCCCACCATCAGCGCTGACTGAGTGCTACGTTCCGGCTGAGCATGATTTGCAGTTTCCGTTAGAAAATTCGTCACAACCGCTGCCACGGTACTGTCTATCTTCTTTTCTTCAAATATCAAATGCTCGGCACCAGCCACCAATACGAACTTCTTATTGCAGGAAATGTGACGAAATAGCCTGGCGGTCTCTCCTGGAATCGCCAGGCGATCTTGCATGCCCTGAATCATCAGCACATGAGTATCGCGAATATAGCTGGCACCAACAAGGGAAGATTTTGCAAACTTCAGGAACTGAAAGGCTTCTGCAAGTGAAAACTGGAGACGATGTTCCAATGGCTTTTCTTGAAGGTGTTGCCGTAGCACCGGAGACGCGGTTGATTGCCGAATTATACTTGAGGTAAATAAGTGTGCAGGTTTTTGTAGCTTAAGCGGAAATGTAACTAGCGCGCCGAGCGCCATGCCCTCCTGCTTATACAACCGCCCGGCCGGGGCACTGCATATGATACCGTCGACCGGGTCTGAAACCGACCGGGCATAACAGAGAATAACGTTAGCTCCCATGGATTCACCCAAAAGAAAGATAGGTGTCTTGGGATGTTTTCTTCTTAATTCCGCTACAAGAGTTTTCAGATCAAGAACGGTACCGGGAAGATCCAGTTTAGTGAGCCTCTCACTGGCACATCTTTTTGAAGCGAAGCCTCTCACGTCCATGGAATAGACCGCTGTTCCTCTTTTCGTCAGGACATCGGCCAAATCTTCGTAACTTTGAGCACAAAGAGCTACGCCATGCACACAGACGAGCACAGCTCCGGTATCTTCAGAACGACACGGCCAGTAGATCCCGTGGAATGAAGGAGCACCCGCACTGCCGGAAGGTGATAGTCCAAAATTACGAGACTGTTCAACAGTGTCTGTTGTGTTCCCCCCGGGCTCAACCTGGCCACCGCAACAGGCCGCCTGTGTCGACAAGGTTGTGAATACAGCCAGCGCTGCTGCAAACAACACGCTGAAGTCAAAACGGGGAAAGAAGCCCATCAATAGTTACCTTGAAACATTCTGCACTGTGCCTCTGTCTGTCGAATATCTCCATACGCAACGCTTCCACCCGCGCAATGGATCTTCATCACAGGCTGGAAATTGCACACTGTGAGCAGGTTGAAAGCGGTATCGGGGCGCGGGGGGCCACAATGACTTTCATGGAATAACACCAGTTTTCTGTTGACGATACCATTGTCTCAACCAGCTGATCTGTTCGCATCCATCCGCAGTGGAGTTTGAGCCCTCATTCATTCGGCCGACTAAGAGCCCGAAAGAACTCCGAAGACGCAGTCTTTGAAATTTGTGCATCTTTGGTTTTGATACTTTCTGATCTACTTACTCAAACCGGCCGGATCAGCAAATCCCCGGCTCGTCTTGTCCAAGTGCCGAAGTCATGCTTTTTTCGGAACTGTCTTTATCGACTTACAATACTTGTGGAGGGCATCTAACATTTTGCGATCATTTACCAGATTTTGATAATAGGGCATGTGTCCGGGCGGATTGCTCAGATAAGACTTGAACTTCCCAATGGTGGCTAATTCTTTCGAGCCGACAATTGGTTTACTTTCATTTACACTGTTCCCACCACCGGTATGGCAGCTAGCGCAATGCTGGGTGAAAATCTGCTCGCCAGTTGCCGGCTTGGGCTTGTCCTTCTCGGCCAAGGCTGGCTGCACGAACATGACACTGATTGTTAACGCGATCATTATTGTTTGCTTCATCAGATTGACCTTCTTAAAAAGTAGTTTACGTCTTTTCGGCGCTGATTATTTTCATTGCAAGTACAAAGTGATTCTCTTATGAGCCTGTTCAGGACGTCTCCGGCGTACACGCAGCTTTCTGTGGTTTTGTACCTGCTCCTGCTGCTTGGCACAGAGGCTCGTTCTCCTTTCGGTAGAGTTACAGGTGCCTGGCCGGGACGGTGAACGTTTGCTTCGACTTGGGATGCATCTTCGACAGTTCAGCAATTGAAATTTTTTCTGGTGCTTAGAACAGAGGGCAGGGAAGCTCCCTGGTAAGCTGCTAAGCAACAAGTGCTTTGACATCGGTTTCTTTCTGCAAATACTGATCAAGCATTCCTTCCATCAGTTCTCTCACGTCGGCAAGAAATCTCGCGGCCGGGGCACCATCAATGAGTCTGTGATCGAAGTTTAGCGACAATGTCATTATTGGCCGAATCTCGATTTGTCCATTTCGTACTACTGCACGATCTTCTACCGCGCCTACTCCAAAAACTACTGTACACACTGGTGGGCCGAGCAAGGACTTTACTCCAAATTTACCAAGAGAGCTGAGTCCGAATGTTGCCCCGAGATAACGTTGGCGAAACGCCGGAAGCCGCATCGCCAACCAAATGAAGACCCGTCTGATTAACCACGGCATTTCCGAAAATTTTTGTTGGCGGTTTAGTTGGGGATGGTCGTCAATGTTCAATTCAGCATACTGTCTAAGTTCTGACATTATGACGCTCAATGATTTCTTGTCCGGTTCCTGAATGGTACCGAAGAATACCGCCGGCTCAGATGAGGTTAACCTTTCAATGGTGAACCCGGCCACAACGTTGGAAAACGTGGCGATCCGCCCTCCGGGCAGTAATACGGAGCGTGAGGCGGGATGACAACGCTGAGCAATTGCAATAGCCTTGAGCAAGATGACAGTCACTGTTAATTTGTGTCCCTCCAGCGACAGCCGGGCTCGCAATTCTTCCGCCCAGGTCATGTCGATCTCCTCCAGCAAATGGGTGCCCACCACATCTTGGCCAACCACCGATATTAGATCAAGAACATTCCACCTGCTTCGATGCAGTGAAGATATCGTAAAACTCGTGTCTTGTTTTCTTTTAAATTGCATCAGATTCATTGATACAGCGCCTTTTGATCAAATTCGAACGGGGGAATTTGTTGGTTGCGATTTCGCAATAGCTTTCAACCCGCTGCTGTCAATCCTACTCTAATCTGATTGTTAACACCCCGACTGAAGGATTGATTTTCGGGGCAGAGATACTCCGCTGGGATGATTGTCCGCTGAGCCAGCGCAGTTAAACCGCCCCGCCCTCAAAGTCGGTGGTATTAAACTTGAAATACGAGGAATGAGAATGAGATCGACAATTTGGATGCTAGAGCAGCCTTACCAGCTTTGTCGAGCGATCTTGCGGGCCGAAACCGCCCTTTCGCCAAAAGCACTGCTAAAGCGGAGCTTTCGGTAATGGGATTGCTATAGCCGATGAGCAAATAGCCACGCTTTTAAATATGGTTGATAGACATAGCAGAAGCACATCTGACTTGTGCTTCGGTTTTTTAGTATGGCCAGGTCCAATTCGCGTATTCAGGTTTATCGATGCCGTAAGCGTGAGCATAGTTGCGGCAGTCGATTTGCATATCAATGAACTTCGATTTCGCATGCGCCCCTGCTATTTTTAGCGCTGGAGTGCGATCGATGACGTCAATGGCGATGCTAAATCGATCGACCTGATTGTTGATTGCGAGTTCCAATGGCGTATTGATGTTTCCTTTCTCTTTATAGCCGCGGACATGCAAATTAGAGTGGTTGGTACGATTGTAGGTCAATCGATGAATCAACCAGGGGTAGCCGTGGAAGTTAAAGATGATTGGCTTATTCGTTGTGAATAAGCTATCAAAATCCTGGTTAGTCAAACCATGAGGATGTTCGGTGGATGACTGTAAGCGCAATAGGTCGACAACGTTCACAAATCGGATCTTCAGGTCGGGAAATTCCTCGCGTAACAAAGCGTTGGCAGCCAGTGCCTCTTGGGTGGGAATGTCGCCGGCACAGGCCAACACAACATCCGGTTCGAACCCTTGATCGTTGCTTGCCCAAGGCCATATGCCGATTCCTTTGGTGCAATGTTTGATAGCAAAATCCATATCCATGTACTGCAAGTGGCGCTGTTTATCACAAACGATCACGTTTATGTAATTCACGCTGCGAAGACAATGATCAGCGCAAGACAGCAATGAATTGGCATCTGGCGGCAGGTAGATTCGCACCACATCGGGGCTTTTGTTAACAACGAGGTCGAGGAACCCCGGGTCCTGATGTGTGAATCCATTGTGATCCTGGCGCCAAACTGTAGACGTAATCAAAAGATTTAGCGAAGCGACATCTGCTCGCCAACCGAGATGTTTGCAGCTCTCAAGCCACTTGGCGTGCTGGTTGAACATTGAGTCAATCACATGGACAAAAGCTTCGTAAGTTGAGAAGAATCCATGTCTCCCGGTAAGCAGGTAGCCTTCCAGCCAGCCTTCCAGGGTATGCTCGCTGAGCATCTCCATCACTCGGCCGTCAGGTGAAAGATTTGCTCCGTCCTCATCTTCCGGAAAATATTGAGCCATCCAACACTTCTTGGTGACTTCGTAGATGTCGTCAAGTTTATTGGAGGCCGTTTCATCTGGACCAAATACGCGAAACTGATTGGCATTATCCTTCATTATGTCGCGCAAAAACTTACCTAGCGGACGAGTATTTTCACATTCAGTGGAAGCCGGTTTCTCTACGTTGACGGCATAATTCCCGAAATCAGGCATCCGCAGTGATTTGTGCAAAATGCCACCATTAGCATTCGGATTAGCGCTCATGCGCCGCATCCCCTGCGGAGCCAATTCTTTCAAATCTGCGCGCAAGCTGCCTTGACTGTCAAATAGTTGCTCCGGTTGATATGTTCTCAACCAGGATTCAAGATTTTTCAAATGCTCTGGATTCTCCTTGATCCCGGAAAGAGGCACCTGGTGCGAACGCCAGTTTCCTTCGACCATATGACCATCGACGGATTTTGGACCGCTCCATCCTTTGGGCGTCCGAAGAATAATCATTGGCCAGCGTGCACGCTTTGCCACTCCGGTTTTCCGAGCTTCCGACTGGATGGTGTTGATGTCTTTCCAACATTGATCCATTGTAGCGGCCATGGACTGGTGCATGGTATCGGGATCGCTACCCTCGACGAAATAGGGTGTGTAACCGTATCCGATGAAAAGTTTTTCCAGCTCGTCATGATCTATACGTGCCAAAATCGTCGGATTATTGATCTTATATCCATTGAGGTGCAAGATTGGCAGCACTGCACCATCGCGAATAGGATTCAGAAATTTATTTGAGTGCCAGGCTGTTGCAAGCGGACCCGTCTCCGCTTCTCCGTCTCCCACAACCACCGCGGCGATCAGATTCGGATTGTCCAGTACGGCACCATATGCGTGCGATACCGAATATCCAAGTTCGCCACCTTCATGAATGGAACCGGGTGTTTCAGGCGTGCAATGACTGCCAATTCCCCCGGGAAAAGAAAACTGTTTGAAGAAGGCGCACAGTCCTCGTTCGTCCTCGCTTTTGTCAGGATACACCTGCGAATACGTGCCCTCTAGATAGACTGGCGCTAACACGCCTGGCGCCCCATGCCCCGGACCGGCAAGGAAGATCATATCTTGATCATGTTTCTTGATGAGCCTGTTTAAATGAATATAGGCGAAGCTCAGCCCCGGACTTGCACCCCAATGTCCAAGCAGGCGCGTCTTTAAATGCTCAAGCTTGAGCGGTTCCTTCAATAGCGGATTAGCCTGAAGGTAGATCATGCCAGCTGCAATATAACAGCAGGCCTCCCAGTATTCATTCATTCTCCTGAGTTCGTCTGCACTCAGTGGACATCCTGGAACACTAGCTCGTGCTGGTCCAAATGCACTGAGTGACTCTGCGTCCAAGTCTTTTGTTATTGGTGCTAAGGCCATTTTAAGATCTCCACTAGAGCTAATGAATTAGGAGCGACAGCTTTCACCCGCTGTGGTCAATCTTACGCCCTTCCGATTGCCAAGTCTCCCGCTACAGGGTTGATCTTTCCTATTAATTTTACTCCGCTCGGCTGATTGTCCGATCGAAGTCCATCCACAAGGTTACCAATGAGCCTAAAGGATGATCTCTTTGAATGGAAGGAGATGGTCTCGTTGCCGATATTTGGGTTGATCGGAATTCTCAATTGAGCGATTCTGCTCTATGTGGAGTAATGTCTACAATATTTCACATGAGTTAAGAGCAAACCATTGAGAGGGACGTCTGTGCATCGGTATGCCCCATGGATGAGTTCCCGACGAAAAATGCATTCCATGGACATCTTTGATCCAATCAAGAAGTCCGGGAATATGCCTGGTAATGTTCTAAGCGTTCTAGGCTAATCTGACCGTAACACCTAGTTTGGAAGCAGCACGTTGTTGCCCCGGCGTGGTTGAAGTCGGCAATGGAATCGAACTGAACTCGCTTGCGTACATCAAACGCAGATAAGCCGTTGCGATGCCAGTGTAAGAATCCGTATCACCTCTACATCATCCATATTTTGATCTTCATCGTAAAGCTGGCTGATAGATTCCGGCTCTGCGGGCGTGAACAAAGCAACAACATTATCACTGATTGTGCCAAGCTTTGCCATTAGCTCGTTCGATATTACCGGTGCCGCCAGAATGATTTCACTAGCTCCCATCCGCCTTACAGCCATAACGGCCATCTGGCTGAGCATATCAGTGATGATCCCGTCTTCGACAATGATTACTCGTTTCCCTCGAAGCTCAGGCTGATTCTCAAGCCCGGCTCGGAATAGCCACAATTGCTGTGATTCTCTCGCCTTTGGCGCTAGCCGCCTCACCTGGTGACCGAGGTAACTCTGCTCACCTTTCCGACAGCTTTGTTTGTTATCGTAATAGACCAATCCAGAAGAAGACACTATGGCAATGTCCCTCTCCGGCTCATCAATGCTTTTAATGGACTCCACGGCAAATGCCGAAAGCGGTGACATCAGCTTGTCTGCCACTTGCGCTGCCACCATGATGCCACCGCGCCCGACTCCGATCACAAATTGCTCTGCATCAGGCAACCCGACTGCGAGCAGTTCATTCGCTATCTTGTCGCCCAATAGCTTGCCGGCTTCTTGTCTGTTGTTGAACATGACAATCATTCCTGTCTATTGCCATTACCAATATGAATATACTGCAGGGCAGGCGACTTCGCCTCCACCTGAATGTGGATCGTCCTGCGCGGGCACTTCATTAGTTATTATGGTTTCTTCCGGTAATTTCCGTTGCGATAACCGCATCCGCCTTCTCATCGCAGAGCTTCAGCCTGAGTTGTACGGTCGCAAATGATTCCTGTACGTCTACAGCGAAACCCGAATTGGCAAACACCTCTAACATTTTTCTGTTCTCAGCATGAACCAGTGCAGTGAATTGTGTGACTCCGACGCGTCGAGCAATTATTGCCAGATGGTGCAGAAGCGCAGTGGCAACTCCCCGACCGTGGAATTCATCCTCTACGGCAAAGGCCAGCTCCGCGCTCACCGACGGTTCATCCGTTACGAAGTATTCGCCCAGTCCCAGCGGTTTTTCCTTTCCGTCTTCTATAAAACAAGCAACAAGAGCGAAGTGTCGGCGAGCATCTACGTTGGCAAAAATTGCCAGATCCTCCTCCGTTGGCTCGTTCTTCGGTGTAAGAAATCGAAAATACCGAGATTGAGGGCTCAGATGATGCATCACTTCAATGAGGATCGATTTATCCTCGGAACCTATTGAGCGAATAACAATGGCCGTTCCGTCTCTCAATCTGCCGTTGGAAAAATATTGAGCAGTTCCCGCGTTCATCAACACTCCAGAAGATCAGTAGGCATTGTTAATCACCATTTTGACAATCACGCACAAAAAAAATGGCACCGCGTCAGTGTTTTCTCAAAGTCATTCGCGCTTCAAAGGTACTGAATGCTTTTCCCTGCCGACCACCTGCTTTGAACTTGTGCGCCCACTCATTGGAGGTATCAATTGCCTTCAAGACAGGGTTCCTCAGTCTGGTCTGCGTATTTCCGCCAGTATGTCGGAGCTGACCTGCGAGCAATTCCATGGACTATCTTGAACGATACGAATCAAGGCGCACACCACCGGGAGACTGATTCTTTGATAAGCTTCGCTGCCTCGGCAAAAGAGCCTTCGCACAAGTCGAATTCATTCTTCCGCATGAGGCAAGCAAGCGATAGGTCATGAGATTTAGTTGCCAAGTTACAGTTCTCTTGCAATGGCTCGATGGAATGCCGGGGAATGCTTCGTACCATCGCCGATGCTCGCAGCAATACGACTGAATGGAGTTTGATAGTTAATCTTGGTGCGCTCTCATTTTTTGTGCGGAGGCGCCTGGTGATATAGCCCCGGGATGATCATCCGGCTGGCTCAAAAAATAGAACCATTCGAACGAGGGCGGGAGGACACTTAAGAGCCATGCTTTAGAGTGTCTTTCCCGGGAGAGAAAACGTGAGTGAATTAGTTCAGTCTGTCCCCACCATAAAAGCGCCCCAAGGACTCAAAGACGGAACCGTGACAGTAGACGGTAACGAAGCTGTGGCGCAGGTCGCCTACAAAGTTAATGAATTGATTGCAATTTATCCCATCACGCCATCTTCTCCGATGGCGGAGTTTGCTGACAATTGGGCTGCTCACGGGGAAAAGAACATTTGGGGCACCATTCCGCTGGTTCAGGAAATGGAATCGGAGGGGGGCGTTGCCGGTGCGCTGCATGGAGCTTTGCTTACCGGCTCATTGGCGACGACATTTACGTCTAGTCAGGGGCTGCTGCTCTTGATACCCAATATGTTCAAAATGGCAGGCGAACTTACAAGTGTCTGTATCTATGTCACGGCTCGCTCGGTGGCAACTCATGCCTTGTCAATATTTTGCGATCACAGTGATGTTATGGCCACTCGCAGTACTGGTTGGGCAATGTTGTTTGCTAATTCTGTGCAGGAGGCACACGATTTCGCACTGATTGGACAGGCTGCGACTCTAAAGGCTCGCGTGCCATTTATGCATGTGATTGATGGATTTCGCACGTCGCATGAAGTAAATACCATTGAGCAACTATCCGATGAAGATATAAGCAAACTCCTGGATCATGATGCAATCAAGGAGCATCGGTTCCGAGCACTTTCGCCTGATCACCCCGTGGTCAGAGGCACCGCTCAAAACCCCGATGTCTTCTTTCAATCCCGTGAGGGGTGCAATCAGTACTATCAAGAAGCGCCAATCATAGTTGCAGACATTATGGATAAATTCGCGTGTATGACGGGGCGGCGTTATCAGCTTTTCGATTACGTAGGGGCACCAGATGCGACTAACGTGATTGTTGCCATGGGGTCGGGAGCAGAAACAATCGAGCAAGTCGTGATCCGTTTGCTCGAGAATGGAGAGAAAGTCGGACTTTTAAAGGTGCGTTTGTTTCGTCCGTTTTCGTGTACGAAATTCTTGCAGTCCTTACCCGAATCGGTGAACAAGATTGCTGTCCTCGATAGAACTAAAGAACCCGGTGCCCCCGGAGAACCACTCTTTCAAGACGTCATCACAGCCGTGGCAGAGTCGGAGCGCGCAATCAAGGTTGTTGGGGGACGATATGGCTTGGGTTCGAAGGAGTTTACTCCGAGTATGGTAAAAGCTGTGTTTGCCGAACTAGCGAAAAGCAAACCGAAGCGTGGATTCACCGTTGGCATTGTAGACGACATTACTAACTTGAGTCTGCCTGTGGACAATAGTTTTGTTTTTGAGCCACCGGACAGCGTGCGGGCGGTTTTCTGGGGCTTGGGCTCAGATGGAACCATCGGGGCGAACAAGAATTCGATAAAGATTATCGGTGAAGCCACTGCTAACTTTGCTCAGGGCTATTTCGTTTATGATTCGAAGAAATCAGGCTCCGTAACTGTTTCGCATTTGCGCTTTGGTCCGGAGAAGATTCACGCACCGTACTTGATTGAACAAGCAAACTTCGTCGCGGTGCATCAGTACAAGTTCCTTGAGCGACTGCCAGTCTTGAGCCTGGCCGCACCCGAAGCGAGCGTTCTAATCAATTCGCCGTATGGTGCGGAAACTTGGCATCACCTGCCCGGAGTTGTTCAGCAAGAGATCAAGGATAAGAAACTACGAGTTTATGCTCTGGATGCCGACAACCTTGCAAAAGAGCTTGGGCTGGCCGGCCGAATAAACACCATAATGCAAGCTGGTTTCTTTGCCCTGGCAGATGTTATGCCTCTGGCAGAGGCCATCTTGCGGATAAAAGAGTCGATAAGAAAAAGCTATCTGAAATTTGGTGAACCGCTTGTTCGCCGAAATTTCGCTGCAGTGGACCGAGCAATTGATCATTTGGTGGAAATTGTACAGGGTGAGATAAAGGCTGAAGATTGCGATGCTGATTCATGTAAACCCACCGTCGACTCTGCTCGACAGAACTCCACCATTCAGCCATGTTGCGTTTCAGTGGAAAGAACACTGAATTGCAAGGGGGCGTGTCGGACGGAGATCAGGTTGGACGGTAATACATGTTCGACCTCACGAGAGCGATCAACCCCCGCAGGGCCAGAAGAAATGCATGGTGCTTGTGGTGCCGCTCTGGCTCATCAAACCACCATGGAACTGATCGCCGGTCGCGGCGACCTACTACCAGTAAGCGCTTTGCCTGCTGATGGCACATTTCCCACAGCTACGTCGAAGTTTGAGAAACGTGATATCTCGTGCGAGATTCCGGTGTGGGATCCTTCTGCCTGCGTTCAGTGTGGCAAGTGCGTACTGGTTTGCCCGCATGCTGTCATTAGAGCAAAGATCGCACCGAGTGATTGTTTCGTGCAAGCGCCGGCAACATTGAAGACAATGCCTGCATCGTGGCCCGAACTAAGGGAGCAATTGTATACACTGCAGGTATCGACCGAAGACTGCACGGGGTGCAGGCTGTGCGTTGAAGCGTGCCCGGTCGAGAGCAAATCTCAAAGCGGGCGAAAGGCAATCAACATGGAAGCTCGCGATTCTCTGTCCAATGATGGCAACTGGAACTATTTTCTCGAGTTGCCGGACATACCAGAGCCGGTGACAAAGTTCTCTTCCGTAAAGAATGTTCAGTTGCTGCCTCCGCTGTTTGAATTTTCGGGCGCTTGCGCCGGGTGCGGCGAAACGCCGTATTTGAAGCTGCTTAGCCAGCTATTCGGAGAACGAGCTATCATCGCTAATGCCACTGGTTGTTCGAGCATCTATGGCGGCAGTCTTCCCACCACGCCATGGACAACCAATCGAACCGGTAAGGGGCCCGCATGGGCAAATTCTCTCTTTGAAGATAACGCGGAATTTGGTTTGGGAATGCGTCTATCAGTGGACCTGCAAGAAAGACGTGCCAGAGAGTTATTGAACGAACTCAAAGAACAAATTGGATACGAACTCTGCAACGAAATTGAACAAACCTCATGTTCGCAAGTGCATGAGGTGCAGGCGCGAAGGCAGCAGATCAGTAAACTGCAGGCAAAGCTTATCGAACTGGAAGATGAAAAAGCACGGGAACTATTGACTCTTATCAATGTCCTGGTGCCACGAAGTATTTGGCTTGTGGGCGGGGACGGCTGGGCGTATGATATTGGTTATGGTGGCGTCGACCATGTGCTCGCCAGCGGAAAAAACGTTAACATACTTGTTCTGGACACCGAAGTGTACTCTAATACCGGCGGACAGATGTCCAAGGCCACTTCCCTCGGTGCGGTGGCAAAATTTGCTGCTGGCGGCAAGGGAACTGCCAAGAAAGATCTTGGTCGCCTGGCAATGACCTATGGAGAGGTCTATGTTGCGCGCATTGCCATGGGTGCAAATGATTCTCAATCGATAAAAGCTTTCATCGAGGCAGAGTCTTTCAACGGGCCATCGTTAATTATCGCCTACTGTCATTGCATCGCGCATGGTATTGATATGAGTAAGGGAATGAGTCAGCAAATGCTTGCCGTCCGGTCCGGCCACTGGCCCCTTTACCGGTTTGATCCTCGTTTTGCACACGCGAAAAAGAATCCGTTTCAATTGGATTGTCCTCCCCCGAGCGTTCCGTTGGAGGATTACTATTACTCAGAGGCCCGCTACAGAATGTTGAAGGAAAGCGATCCTGCGTCGGCGGCAGCGCTGCTTATCCTGGCAAAAGAAGATGTCGCAGCTCAGTGGAAGGAGCTTCAACGGCTAGCATCGCCGAACCCTTAGATTCCCGGTTGAAGCAAGACGGACCATATATCCTATCTCAAGGTTTGACAGTTCAAGAGTTGTCGTCTCACGTCAGCCTGAATGGTGGTCTACGGAACTATCTCTCGTCGAAATCATCCCCGGGAATGACGTGGAAACCGCGTAGAGGGCCCATACTGTAATTGCAAAGTGATTTCGGATTGACACTATTGAGTTGCAGGAGTGAACGAACATGATCCACGGCACTTTAGTAATCAACCTGGACCCTCCGTATGCAGGATTTTCCTCAGATCAGGGTCAACTTTGCAAGAACTTCACAGTGGAAGAACTGCGTGCACTGATTTCTGAATTAGGGATCCTTGCGCCGGGACAAGTCTGGGCGCCGCGAGATTACATGGTTCGCCTGCCCGGGAAGTTCTCTAGTGATGCGCTGGCAAAATTCGGTCTAATCCACCGCAGATCTCTGACCGCGCTTCGGAAGTCTGCGATACTGGCTGCAGGCTAGTTGATGTGTACTGAACGTCAGGGATTTGATGACTGTACAACGCACCCAAACAACGATCGAGACAGAGAGAGGAAAAATTCATCTCTGTATGTGGTGGGATGGCGCTTCTTCCCTTCGACGAATCATTGTGCTTGTTCACGGTCTCATGATGCACGGACAGTCTTTTGATGCCCTTGCCACTCAACTGGCAGCTCAAGATGCACTGGTTGTTGCTCCGGACCTAAGAGGCTTTGGCCGCTCGTACTTCGTTACCGACGGGCAAAGAGACAAGGCTGACTACCTGAGAAGCTTGGCGGATCTGGGCGGCTTGCTCCGTATATTAGTCGAAAGGTACGGTGAGCTCCCTTTGTTTTGTGCCGGGGAAAGTCTTGGTGCTCACCTTGCACGAGGCGTGGCATCTCTTCATCCGGAACTGGTAACTGGACTGATACTATCGAGCCCCTGTGTAAGACCGCAAATAGTATCGTTACCATTGATACCATATGCTTGTTCACAACTGATGCTTGCCGGGCTTGACCGCGAGCGAGAGTTTGATCTGGCTCCCTTTGCGAAAGCTCTCTTAAAGGGCGAACCGGACACTCTGCAGCGATATCTTGACGATCCCATGGCTCGGAAGTCACTGGAGATAATGGAACTGATAAACTCACTGCGTATCGTCGGATCGATGGAATTGCAGCGGCTGTCTCCAGATATTCCAATCCTGGTCTTCAGGGGCGCCAATGATTGTGTATGTAAAACCAATTCGTTTGAGAGGTTCGTCGACAGCCTCAACAGCAGTAACTTGATTGTTCATTGCTGTAAGAGCTGCGGTCATCTTATTCTACAGGCGCCTGAGGTCAATGAGACAATTCTGGATATAATTCTTCGATGGCTCGATTCCCTTTCGCGGCAAAATATGCAGGATGTTCTTCAGTCATTGATTCAACCATGAGCATGACAGGCTATTCTCTCTTGTTGCGAACAGAGCTACATTCGCTGTGCGTGGATGCTCGCCGGAGTATCCCGGAGAACGGATGGCGCGAAATCATCAGGAGCAATGCCTAATGGCTCTATTACCGTCAGGACTTTGAATTGCGTGTGTTCGGGCCAGCTTCGCTCGAGAATGCTTTCAAGTACATTTCTGGAATAAGGGGAATCGTCGATTGCGATAATGATTTTCATGTTGTACTTCCCCCTGGTAATCTCATCACTACAATGACCGGCTGAGCGGTGCGTCGCCTCACTCAATTGGATAATTTTGACTATCCGGCAGGCGGATTCTTAAGTCCCGACCGACTGAGCAGGGCATAGAGAGTATTCGCCAGGTTGATAGCTGTATGGAAGAGGCAGAGAGACTATTTCGGCGGTCTCTGGGCATATTAGGAAAGACTTCCGGCGAGAAGAGCGTTCTCTATGGTCTTACTGCCAGCAATCTCGCGGAAGTCTATATTTTGCAATCAAGTTTGCCTCATGCTGTCTACTGGCTGCAAATCGCGAAACGTGTTCTCATCGACTGGCTCAGGAAGGATGATCCTACTGCTGCTCCTGTGGACAAAAGATGTGAATCAACAGTCGAAGTAGCAGCAAAGAGACGGTTTCAAAGGAATGAATCAGTCGGCGACATTTCAGTGTGTTCACGCTGCTCTGCTGAAGGCTGAACGGAATCAAGCAATGTTTTCAAGCGGCAGAGCCTTGTCAGACTGTTCTCTGCGAATGTCGACACCCTTCTTATTGCGGGGGAATTTGTGTTGCAACACCGAAAGAATGTGTTCAAGTTCTTCGGGCGTCTTCAAATATCTGCATACCATTCTTCGCGCCGAAAACAATTCTTGCGCAGTTAAGAAACCAACTCCGCAAAGAGTCGCACCAATCGTCAGCCTCCATTTCCTTGCAATTTGGATTAGCTGAAGCTGTAAAGGATCGTTCAAGATTCCAGCCTGGCAAAGCAATTCTGCCAACATGAGATCTTTCATGGTAAACGGGGATGCTTGTTCGAGATCCATTTTCTTACTCCCTTTCGAAAAAAACGGTGGCGGCCCGCAGCAGTGGTTTTGTCAACCCAAACATCCGGGCGATGAAGTCCGCAGAATTGATGACAGGGAAACAATCTATTTGGTGCCCCCCGTAGTGAAATCGGCAGGTGGGTCATAATGACAATAGTCGAGTGATGCAAATGAATCAGGGCCGATGTTTCGATGCTCTGGTTCCTACCAATTGCAGGCTAAAGTTAGCCGGACATTAAAGCAAATTTCCGGTTGACAACGCGCAGGGCTCACGCGATCGCGTCTGCAATGAGAGTGTGGCGAGAGACCATGCCTCATTGCGAGCTCGGCCGGCATCGCCTTGTGCTGACTTGTAGCTTCTCCTTTCTTCGGTTTAATTTCGTCCAATTCAACCAGCCCGACAAAAAAGACAGCGTGCATTTATTGTGCACGCTGTCGAGTTACCAATTGGAATGCTTCGCCGGCCTCTTTGTGAACAGATTGCGCCTTATTAGCGCCATGCTTCAATCTTTGCCATTTGTGAGCGTTCCTTGATGCTTCAATTCTTGCACTTTCCTCTTGCCTGGCCATCATCCTTCCGATTGGTTTGACGTCTACATCAAACTATTCTTGAGGATTGGAAAATCAATTCTCTACTCAATTTGCACGAGGTGCTTCACTGAAACCGCTGTTAGAGTATCTGAGGGAAGACAAGTTATCGGCGCCACAGACACAAGAGTATGAAGACCAAAGCAAATCTAATAAGGGCAATTTCGCTATTTGCTTAAAGTGGGAACAGCACCGGCCTTCCAAATTTACGCCATGAATCCGTTTCCCGGCGCGGCGAATCGGCTGCGATTAGCTCCAACGGCACTTCCGCCAGCAGCACAAGGTATCCTACTTCGATTATCTCAATCGATTTCATCGGGTTACCTTTCCCTGGCTGCCATCATGGTTTGGTACCGAGTAAACGACCTGCAGCGTTTTGCTGCAATTTGCTAACCACATCGACACGCTTCTGATGAATGTGCGGAGACACAACAAAATGAAAGTACTTATCGCGATTAACGAAGAAGAATTCGTAAAACCTGTTCTGAATTATTTTTCGCAGCAAACATCAATAATGACGAATATGGAGTTTACGGTTTTGTGTGTCGTGGAACCTTGCGTAAACTATAGTTACCTGTCAATCCACCCGTCAGTGCTTATAGAAGATCTGACTGTGAAACGTTTCAAAAGAGCAAGCCGGCTCATTCAAGCTATGGCAAGCTCGTTCCACCTCCGGTTTGGCAATGTACCGGTATCAGAACGAATGCTTGAGGGGAGCCCCGCCGATATTATCATCGACACCGCCAATCTCTCCGGATTCGACTTGGTTTTACTCGGGTCGCACAAACGCCACGGTGTTGCACGTATCCTGGAAGGTAGTGTGTCGAGCAAAGTGGCAGAGCATGCAAAATGTTCAGTCGTGGTAATTCCTCTATGTCTTGCCTGCGATACTACAATAGAAAAAGAAGCTGACCAAATCGATGCCCCTGGCGTGAGCCCTGTAGCCGGAGCCATTGTGCAGCAAAACTCTATCGGATAAGAATGCTATCCCATGGAAGCAAACCTTGGAGAACTCTGACAAAACCTTAGTCATACACCTCATTCCAGGTAATTACGCACGCGTTCGAGAAATCATTCCTAATGTGAAGCACAACTTGAATTTATTCGCTATGCTCAAGTTCGAAGCTCATTCCAAATGAGGGGAATTAGCAAATAGCGAGAAGAAGCTCAACTATATCGAAGAGATGAGTCTATGAAATTCTCATTGCAGTCAGAAACAAACAATTGAAGAATGCCCTGGCAGAATTTGTTTGCAACCAGGCAGAATCAGCGTCCTGGTCTCGGGCATATTGATTTGTTTCGTTCAAAATAGTAACTAGTGGTCATAGAGAGGTCCGACATGCTGTCAGAAAATACGCATAGTGAAACCAGCCTGAGCGCAAATACTTTGACATCAGTGCGATTCCAAGAAGCACTTGATACTTTGAATGAAGCAATGCATCAGGAGCAAGAGTTGGTTAAAACCGTCGAGAAAGCGATCCATTCAATGGGCGTTGCTGCTCAGCAGGCGTGCGAACTCTCCGGTGGCATCATCTCATATGAAACGTCGGATGAGGTACTCTGCCTGAAAGCGTGCCATTCGGTATTAACGCTTGTGCCGGCGAAAGGTTTCGCAAGAGATTCCCGGTTGCCGCATCCACGGTGCATGTTATGTGCACAGATACTCATATTCTCACACCATGCCGGCGAAGAGGAGAGTGCTCTTCGTACAAGTTTTCGCATCTATCCAGATGGACAATGCAGCGATGGTAAGACCAGTTGGAATCTGAGCGATGGCGAAAGTGCGTTCTTTCCCTATATCGCAGATCTGCTGGCCAACCATTTATTGTTGAATGAGCTCGCCTGGTCCGACATATCAGAGGTGCCCGAACACTTGAAGCTACTCCCAGTGGTGGAAGGCAAAGCTGATGTGAAAGGGCTGTCGCATCCATGCATAGGCTTCGAATGCGTGATTACTCCGACATTGCACAGTGACGCAGGTCAAGACATACCGTCGAAAGATGCAGAAAAGCTTGTGGCACACTCATAGAGTGAATCAGCAAACCGACCGGACTTCGCGTGTTTCAGCTGTCGAAGCTGTGATAACCTAACTTGCAGCAACTCTTAGCCGGCAGATTGTCGTAACGGAGCTTTTTCTCAGGGCTCAGCGAAAGTCGTTGTCCGTTTGTTCCCGCGTTGTCGGCATTCCACTCTGGCGACCGAATCGCATCGTCACAACCTCTCTCCCGCATGAGGGATCTCAGGAATGATTTGTAATTCAGGGATTTAACAGAACTCTTAACCGAAGCTTTTCAGAGGGAAGCAAGCATTAGAAACAGGGAATACTGATAATGACTTGCAACTGTAGCAGAATCAACTAGAGCAATTGGATATCTGTCAGCCCGTGAGCCAGACAAGCACCGTAAGACATTTGAAGCGCTTTCATTCATTCCGGTCAGGAAAGTGCGTTTCGACGCGGGTCCAGAGGTTCTACCAGCTTACGATAACGATCATTGTAGCGGCATCGTGTTGTTGCACTTTAGTCACCGCTCAGCAAACAACATCAATTTCGGACTTCGATCAGTTAAGAGATGTCTGCAAAACTCGGCATGTCACAGTTGATGATTTTAAAACTTCTTCACCGTTCTTATTGGGAGTATCGTACAAAGAGCTGCAAACGCTCGACAGAATCAGCCAAGTACAGTTTTTGGTCGCTAGAGCCATGTACTGCGAAAGGAAATTGCAACGTGAAGCGGCCCTGAGAGACCTTGTGACAGCAAACGAAATTCAGCCGTGGCGTCTAGTGGAAACCGCTATCACAAGGCTAAAACACAGAATCACGACGGGAAACAAAATGACGCCGTTGTCAACTTCTGATTTAGATTCGCGTAAATTCAATGCCAGTGTTGCTCAGTATCTTGTCGATGTCGATCCCGGGGAAGCCATGCAGTGGTGGCGAACGCTTGAACCTTTTCAAGACGAATTCCCTGAGTTCTATTTCCGAACACAGCAGTGTTACGAGGCTCTGGGAGAAACTCAAAACCGACTTAGCCATCTAGAAAAATTTTGCACCAAGGCACGCAAGTCGACAAGATCCGATATTAAAACCCTGGGAAAGAACCATGAACAAATTTTGGCTCAGTTATATCTTGAGGCGATTAGACGGTACGCCAAGATAGGCGATTGGCAGCAACAGAGCAAGTATATTGAACGCCTCCGCAATCTGAAATCGCCAACGAATCCATCATCGCTGGCGGCTCTCAATTATGATGTCGGTGTCTGCCTATGTGAGACTAACCGCAAGGAGTCCCTCAAATGGTTGCTCGCGGTTGAGCCACGTGAAAAGGAATTTCCGGAACTCTTTCGCTATATAGAAAAGTGTTATCAAGGTAACAAAGAGAAGGAACTGGAGTATCTTTGGAAATTTTGCTTGTCCGCTGGCAATTCCTCACGACAGAATTTACGTGAAGTCGCAAAATCCAATGAACGAACAGCGATTTGGATGTGTGATGAACTGACCGGAAAATACGGGAAAGAGGGAAACATTGCACAGACATACCGATACTTGGATAAACTGATCGAGATGGCAAAAGAATTGTCGCCGCAGACACTGGAGTCGCTCAAGCTGCCCGTGGATGAACAGGGGTTGAATGAGTATTGCAAACGGCGGAAAGAGGCACTGGTACATAATGAACTGGACCGGGAGTGGAAGAAATTCAGGGAGACGAAAAGTTCTGTCGAGGACCACTTAGAGCATGTCGGCCGATTGCTACGACAAGGAAAAGACGTATTGTTAGAAGATCATCTGTACGCATTTTGCATACAGGCCGCTAACGAAGCCCACGCAGCAGGTCGGCTGAATAAGTCCCTGGAGTTTCTACAGCTGCTCCCCCGGCAAACCGGTGAGGCCAATTGCCTTGCGATAAGGGATCTCCTTGGGCTAAAGCTCATAAAGAAGGCGGAAGAGCTTGCTGACATTGCCCTCAATGACAAGTCGACAGGTGGCACAATCCGAGCCGACTTGCTGGCCCTGGCCGGTCAAACTGCCCTGTGCACCGGGAAACGAGAGTTGGGCCTTCGTCGGCTCAGACAATCAATCGATCTTGATCCCCTCGTGGCCGACGAGGGAGCTCGGCGATTGCTAATTGAAACTCTTCATTCAAGCAAGCTACCCGACGAGATATTCAAGCACGTTGACTTACTCAAAAGACAGGACATAAGTTCGCTCTGGTTTGCAGCTGATATTGCTGCAATGCTGAATAAGCCGGATAAGGAAGAACTCTATCTTGAAAAAGCTATTGCTCTGGGCTCGGCCGAGGCCCTAAACACAGGGGCAATCAGATCGGTGAGCGTCAAAGACCGAGCTCGATTGCAAACACTCTTGAACTCACCATTGGCTGCCAACTTATCTGGCCGCAGCCTGATGCATATTGCTCACCGATGCAATGAAATCGGGCGGGCAGATCTAGCACGAATGTGCTTCGAGCGAATTCCCGATCACTCGGAAGTTGAGGTTCTTTGGGCGAGCGTGGTTGAGGAAATTAACTATCCGGGCTTCGTTGATCTGGCAGAAAAACATCTACGCACCTTAGTATTCAGACACAACCATGCTAAAGCACGCTTTCTTCTGGCTGAGCTGACGGCAGCGCACGGCAAGTACGGCAGGGCACTCGATCTGATTGATCCTTGCCTGCATAATTCATCGGATCGCGAGGAGGCGCTGACAACCAGAGCGAAGATCCTGCTACTGTCGGGCGACAAGAAAGAAGCCTTAAAGACTATAGACTCATTGCAGATTCTGTATCCCCAAAAGAAATATTCCTTGGACGACATTCGAGCATCCATCAGTAAACGAACTGTGCCGAACTCTCGAGTCGCGCTTGAAGTACACATAAGCAGGGTGAAAAAATTAGCTGATCAAGCCTACACTGAATTGAGTTCGACAAGGGCTCCAGACAAGCGAGCCGAATTACTTTTGAATGCAGCCCGCTACGAGTTGCTTTTGGGAGAGGGCGCAAAGTGTTTGAAGAATACTAATCAACTGCTGGCTTGTGGAATAGACAATTCCGACGTTCGAAATTTGCGCGCGGCGGCTTACGAACTGTTGAATGACGAAACAGCAGCGGACAAGGAGCGGGATATTGTCGTGAGTCGATTTCGTACCGCTAATAGCCGTTCCGGAACGTTTCCCCTGAAGTATTGATGAGCGGAGTTGTCTATGACCTTGCTTCGAAAGTCACTTATATTCGTTACGGTTGTCCTGAGTATTCAGGTCATTACAACAATCGTTCTAGTCAACGTAGTCAGACTGGCCGAACAACGAGCAGAACGATTAGCGTATGCACGCGCTGTCATTTCCGGTTTTTCCCGAATAGAAACCGGATACTCTGAAAACATATTTTTACGAATACTGGCAAGTGCCTTCGGCGATCCGAAGATAGAAACTAAATGCGGCAAACTAACAGATGAAATCAACTCTACGCTAGAACAATTGCGCAACAGCAAGCAAGCGAAAGCAGAAGACATAAAGGCCTTGGACGATATTAAAGCGGATAACGATTACCTTCTGGCAGAACTACAAAACTTTGCGGACAAAATAAAAAACGGCCACTCATCAGAGGCGTTCGCAATCCAAAGTGCAGACTTCCGTTCGAACTTAAGCCCCTACATAATCAGAATCGGCAAGAAAGCGAAAGCATTTTCGCAACGCCACCTGCAGTATGAACGCGAGATAACCCTTACCGGAACAGCAATGGCAAACTCACTCCTCGCGTCGGTGATAGCAGTGAACGTACTCGCCACAATCGCGTACGTGATGGGATTTGATAAGTTTGTAGTGAAAAGGCTGGGTGTAATAACTGAAAACTTCGGTCGATTTGCCGACAAAAAGCCTTTGCTGAAGAGATTATCGGGACACGACGAGATTGCAGAAGTCGACAACCGCTTCCACACAATGTCCAACATTATAATGGACGCCGTAGCGAAAGATCAGGTGATCTTTGACAATATGCCGACCGGGCTCATCACTTGTACCGAGGAAGGTCGGATCATGACGCTGAATCCATGTGCTAGAAATTGGTTAGGTGACTCCGTTGCAAATAGATTGGTAGCAGAATTCGTTGAACAGGCAGAAAGCCTTTCAGAACTACTGGCCGGTCGAGTCGTGGGCTCGGTACGAGGGCACATTCGATTGAGCAATGGAACAATGATGCTCGCGGAACTCTCAGCCTCTCACTTCACTTATGACGGCAAGAACTACGCTATTGTCGCAGCAATAGACCTGTCCGACAGAGAAGAGAAAGAGCGAATGCGCCAGGAGTTCATAAATATATTGAGCCATGATATTCGAACGCCCATAACTAGCGTTTGCTTGATGCTTGAACTCATAAAGATGCAAGTCGCGAAGCCTGAGAATGCCGCTTATGAGAGATGCGACGCAGCCAAGAAACAGCTCGATCGTGTGGTGCAGCTAACCAGCAGCTTGCTTGACATTGCTAAATGTGAGTCAGGCGGCATCAATCTCAACCAAGACAATCATGCTGCCGGCGCACTGATAGAGCAAGCCGTCGAGGTTGTGGACATGATCGCACAGAAGAAAGAAGTAGAAATTATCGAGGAACCAACTGATCTATTTTTGCAATGCGATGCAGAAAGAATAGTACAAGTGCTGGTCAACTTCCTTTCCAACGCATTGAAATATACTGAACCACAAAAAAGAATTAGAGTTGGTGCCTACGAAACCGGAAGTGCGGTCAAAATGTTTGTTAGCGATGAAGGAATTGGAATTCCTGCCGACCAAGTTCCCTTCGTGTTCGATCGTTTTCGACAAGCCCGAGCATCAGATGCAGAACAGGGAAGCGGACTAGGTCTGGCAATTTGTAAGTTGTTTGTAGAGAGCCACGGGGGCTGCGTTGGAGTTGAAAGCGTGGAAGGCGAAGGTTCCACTTTTTGGCTTGAAATTCCGCTAAAGGTTCCCGCTATCGCTCCTGCGTCAACCTGAGCCGGTTAGTCGCATTGTTGAGAAATCATTCTCGTCAAAGAATGCACAAGAATGTTGCCATAGAAGTGATCGCGTAGAAAAACTCAGATGGAAGAATGAACCATTAGCACTTCCCTGACTAATGGCTCATCGTTTTACTCCTCTTACTGCACGCCTTCTATTTGTTTCTAAGCGGTTCACCAGAGTTCAATAGCTGCAAGTGAGCAGCAATTCGCTCTTGCATATTGAGAACGCGGTTAAACTTCTCCTCCTGTTCAGGGGCCAACCCGTTCAGTACTCTGTTTTGCCACATCTCCATATTTGCTTTGGTTGCCTGAGCAGCGGCTCGTTCGTCATCAGGCAGAAACTGATCCTTCGTTAGTGATCTATAGATAATCAACCCTCGTCGCAGTTCAGCCAGAGTGCCAATGGTAGTTCTGTCCTCCGCCGACAGTGACGTCCATATTTGATTGAATTGTTCATTCTCCGCCTGTAACATTCGATGTTCGCG
>JAKFUT010000184.1 GCA_021732565.1 Candidatus Obscuribacterales bacterium | reverse complement strand
ACCGATTGGCACACTAAACATCAGGACCCCGCTCGCTCTTCATACTCGTGCGCCTTCAATTCCAGGCACCGCGGGGTATTTCCATTGCGAATCAAAAAAACCAACCACTTATCATCCGTAAGTCCAGCGGGAACCCAAACCGGAGCAACCTTAGACGTCAGCTCTGGCGCTAATCATCCCGGAGCTCAAGTGATTCTCGCGGCTGGCGACACTGCTGCAACTGGAACCTATGGCGCGAGTAACCCGTGGTTGAGGACAGGGACTGCTACCAGTAGTGGTGGCAGCGTTGGATTAACAGCTTCTAGTGGTCTGAGTTCCAACGATGTTGCTCTGCTAACAGACGGGGGACTGATTTTCGCTTCTTCACAGTCGTCTAATGCCTTCGTGTCAATTGGGGCTGCATCGAGCGGCCATGCTATTCAGCTCTATGCGGCAGATATGACGGCAACATCAACTTTGTTTGCACCATATATAAGCCTCGTATCTGCAGCGGCATCGGTGGGAACGCCGGGAACGCCCATTCACCTGAATTCTACGGTCCTTCAGGTGATCAGCCCGAATTCGGTTTACCTTAGAAATAGCGCAGTTAATGCGTTCTTGCTTGGATCTTCGGCCGGAACCGGTCAAGTATTTGACTACACAAACACATCAGCTTCTGCGACGCTGACACTACTTGGATCCTCCACGTCGGATGCTCTAGCAGTGCCTGGTGGATCGGTTTCGTTGACTACCGATTCTATTTCAATCTTAGGCGGACTGGATACTGGCTCGACCGGTAGCGTTCTGCTGAAACCGCTTACCAACAGCCAATCAATCGGAATCGCATCGGCGACGGGGCTGTTCAATTTAACTGCCGCCGAGTTAGGAAACATAACTGCCTCGCAACTTACCGTGGGCTCGAACGCAATAACCGGGGCTGCGACTGCGGGTACATATGCAGCACCGTCCTCCGGAGCTGGCGCCTACAATGTGATCATAGATACACAAGGTGGATACCAGCAACTCGCCAACACGAGCATCACGGCACCGAAGCTAACGCTGGCAATTGGAAGCCTTACAATGCTCGCATCTAGCTCATTAACTGCAGCCAGCGATCTCGAAATTGACAGTTTGCCTTCGGGTGCATTGAGCGTTACCTTGGGCAGCGCAACATCATTGCGATCCACAAACGGAAGCATCTCATTTAACAAAGTCAGTGCCGGTGCTATCACGATGAATTCCGGCACGGGTGATATTGCCGCGGCTACGAATGGATCAATTCTTTTGAATGGTGGCACCGGCGCCGTTGCCGTTTCCGTAAATTCGCTAGGCGGCAAGCTTACAGGATCCGGATCGACTTTCAGCGCTAGTTGGATCACGCCGTCTAATAACGACAATGCATCCGTTGGCAGTATTACTGCCACAGCGAACATAACTATCAACGCAGGTTCAACAACTCCGGCCAGTCTAACAGTTACGGGGCCTGTTTCTGGAGCCGATGTCTCGTTGACCGCCGGAAACATTAGAGTGGTGCAGGGAGGGCAGCTCACCGCTACCGCAGACCTCAGTGTTACATCGGTAGGAAATGACACTATGGTCATCCTCGGCGGACCTGCAAGTGGGGCGAATGTCACCGTAACTGGTGGCACTGTGGCCGTTGTGGCGCCAGTAACAATTGGTGCCGGTGGCGCGGGCATATTTCAGACATATGCAGGTTCCAGCGGGCAGGTTACGTTCTCAGCTGATGTCACTGGCGGTGCCACAACGACGACGACCGGTGATAGCGATGTCTCACAGCTTCGTGGCACCATATCAGGTGGTACTTTGACCTTCACAAGTCGCACGGGCGACGTCTTCGCCGGCAATATGATCGCCACAGGAGACATAACCTTGCAGGGCGCGAACCCGAGCGGTAATATTAAGGTTTTAGGTAAACTCAGTGGCGCCAATGTGAACATACAGGGCGCGGACATTCTGATTCTGGCACCAATAAATGTTGGCGCCGGTAACTCGGCACAGATAACCAGTTATGCCGGTTCAGGCGGTGGTATCAATGTTAATAGCACCATTTCCGGTGGAGCATAACCACAAGTATAATTGCTGATAATGGACTATTAGCAACTGGTACCATTTCCGGTGGTCAACTCAGTCTGCAGACCCGAACCGGAGACATAACTACCACTACCGTGAATGGCGCAGCCGACGTAGACATTAATGCCGTGGCACTCCACGGTAATGTCACTCTCAATGGTGCAGTGAATGGTGCCAACATTTCAATAAACGGCGCGAACATCTCTGCCAATGCCCCGATTACAATTGGGGCCGGAGGCACTGGACAAATTGTTAGCCATGCAAGCTCCGGTGGTGGCATTAACATCAACGATATTATCTCTGGCGGTGCCATCACAAACATAATTGCTGATAACGGACTGCAAGCTAAGTCAAACGTGTCCGGCGGTCAACTAACTTTGCAGAGCAGAAACGGGAATATAAGCATCAATGCAGTGAACGGCAATGCTGCCTTGTCGGTCAATGCCCTGGCGCTAACCGGCGATGTGCTCCTCAACGGCACCATTAGCGGTGCCAACATTTCGGTAGATGGTGCGAACATCACGGCCAATGGTTCCATCACTACGGGAGCCGGTGGCAGCACACAAATAATCAGTCACATCAAGTCAAATGGTGCAGTGATTCTCCATGACACCATAGGCGGCGGCACTTCAACTACAGTTGTCGCCGATAGCGGGCTTCAAGCAACTGCGGCCGTGGCAGGGGGAACGCTGACTCTACAAAGCAGACAAGGCAATATAAGCAGTACCTCCCTCACCGGCACCGGTGATATAACAGTTGAAGCGCTCGCCCTCAACGGAAACGTCATGCTCAGCGGAAACGTAAGTGGTGCGGCTGTAACCATTAAAGGCGCCAACATCACGGTAACAGCTCCCATTACAATCGGAGCCTCAAATACGGGAAACATTCTCAGCCATGCCGGTTCAAATGGATCCGTGAAGCTGGGAGCTGTCAGTGGAGGAAATGCCACCACAATCACAGCTGATCGTGATCTCGAAACAAATGGCACCATTTCCGGTGGTCAACTAACGCTGAACAGCCGGACCGGCTCAATCACCACCAATGCCCTCAACGGTACAGGAGATTTGACTATCAGTGCTACTTCCTTATCAGGCAATATCACGTTGAATGAGAGCATCAGCGGCGCGAACGTTAGCCTGTCGGGAGCGAACATCACAATCAATGAAGCCCTAACTGTGGGGGCGACCGGTACCGGGCTGATTGTGAGCCATTCCGGGTCGCTTGGTGCAATAAAGATACTGGCTGACTTGAACGGAGGCTCAAACACAACCATCACGGCCGATAACGGGCTGTCAGCCACAGAAATTATTGCTGGTGATCGACTCACCTTGCAGAGTCGGAATTCGCAAGTAGCCATCAATCGGGTGAATGCCACCGGCAACGTCTCCATTAATGCGCTGTCATCGGTGGGAAATGTCTTCTTGAATGGCCAGATTGATGGTGCCAACATTACTGTCGACGGAGCAGACATTACTGCAACCGCGCCAATCATTGTTGCAACGGGTGGCAACGGTCAGCTCGTCAGCCACACGGGCTCGGGGGGTAAAATCGTGATTGCGGCGGACTTTGGCGGTGGTGCCACCACCAGTGCCATCGCCGATGATGGACTGACGCAAAGTCTCGGCACGCTTTCGGGTTTGCAAGTCGACTTACAGAGTCGCAGTGGAAACATCCGGACAAATCACATTGCATCAATTGGTCCTATTTCCATCAATGCGTTATCGCTATCAGGAAATGTAAATATGAATGGAAATGTTAGCGGTATGATCGTCACAGTTGATGGGGCAAACATCAATGTTAATGCCCCGATTGCCATCACAGCAGGCGGGGATGTGCAGCTGCGGAGCCGATCGGGTTCAAACGGCACAATCACGTTAGGGGCGGACATCGGAGGCGGTAGCAACGCCACCGTGATTGGCGACAAGAACGTTGTTCGCGATATCGGCACAATCTCCGCCACCAATCAGGTGACATTGGAGAGCCGGCTGGGGGATATCGGTGCAGTTAATTCAGGACCCGGCACAGATGTTTTCGTCACGACCGCGAGCCTATCCGCGACTGCCCGTGGTGGGATCGCTGTAACATCAACAGGATCACTCAATCTATTAAATAGCGCAGTCGGAAACGCCTTTACGTTGAGGACAATGAGTGATGGAGCAATCACCTTATCCGGCTCAATCGCCCCTTCCGGAGCGTTACCCATTAGCTCCATCACTCTGATTGCTGATGGAAGAGGCTCGATTATTCAGAATACCGCAGTGGAACTAACTGCCACTACAGTGTCGCTCGACAGCAGCGACGGAAGCATAGGCGCTGCATTTAATCCGGTGCAAACACGTGCTGGCGCGCTGTCGGTGCACACCGGCGGTGGAGGAGACGTCTTTCTTTCAAACACCGGGGCCGTTGTGCTTGCCGATTCTCACGCCGGTAATATCTTCTCTCTAATCAACAACGGAAATGTGACTACAACAGGCAATACCCACGCCGACAATGTGTCTTTGCAAACTAATGAAAGCCTTCAAGTATCCGGTATTTCTGCTCTGCAAGGAAATCTTACGCTAACTGCAGGCTTCGGTCCGCATGCAAGCACTGCTGTCATTACAGTTGACGAAGAGAAAACCCTCGCCGCCATCGAAGGCAATGTGATCATAAGAAATTTCGATCAGACAAATGGAGTGATCCGAATTGGAAAGGGCAGCGTTATCACGGCAGAAACAGCGACAAGTAATCCATTAGGGCAAGTACAGATTTACCTCGGTGCACTGCCGACCCTCGCCCCGGGAACGACTCCATCTAATGTGCAGGAAAACAAAAACAACGGATTTATCTTATACGGCAACAACGGTATAACGGCACTCTCGCCAGATAACAAAGTAACTGCTATTAATGGCTTGGTGGCCTTTGACACCAAAATGCAGGGTCCGGACGCAATACAATTAGGTGGTGGAGCCAGCATTATATCGAGAGGTCAAAAGGCACCAGATCCGGCGCTGGGCAGTCTAGATCTTACAAACCCTGCGGTCATTAATGAAATTCTAACGCTGCAATCTGATGGCTACATTCAGGGCAATCTGAGGCTGGTGAACGGGGCTCTGACAGGTTCCGCCAAATTAACGCCTCGCAGCGTTGCCAACACCATTTTTGCAGAGAATATCCCAGCTAGCGTTCAACTCAGCTTCGCGGGTTTCAGCACGAACAACCCTATCAATATAAACATCGACGGGTATAGCACCACCAGGCAAGTACTAATAAATGGATCCCAATCTTTTGTGGGAAGCAGTTCGGCTCACGGTGTTGTGAACATCATTTCAAACCAACCAGGACCAGTACTAATTCTGGCAAACGGTGCTCAGCTAACGAGTTCAGGCTCCCTCTCGCTGAGCGCAAACGGCGACGTTCAGCTGCTAAGCTCGGTATCGGTCGGCACATCTTTAAATGTGATTACGAGCAAGGGTGGTGGCACTATTACGGTCAGCAATTTAACCGCACAGACTTCGATCAATCTCGCCGCCACCGGCGATATTAGCCGTCTTGGCCAGGCATTGTTTGACACCCGTTCACTAACAATGAGTTCGACCGTAGGATCAATTGGTTCAAAGCAAAATCCAATTCTGACAAATGCTAACCAGATTGCAGCTAATGCCGGCGGCGATGCGTACCTTAATACATCGGGAGTCAGTTCAACGTCATCACGTGTCTATTTAAGCGCATCTAGCGCTGGCGATGGAAAAGAATTTTCGCTGGCAGTGAGTGGCGGTAAAACGCTCGATGTGCTCGGCACCGTCGCGGCTGCAACGGGACGAATAGAAAAGCTAAGTCTGACCGTGGACAACCTCGCTAACATTCTTGGCCGAACCAGTGCGCCGCTGACAGCCGCGCACATCGTGCTATTGGCTCAGGGAGGATCTATCGGCTCGCTGGACCCGGCTTTTCACGTAGCCATTGGAGGTGGAAGCCTGCACTTCGCCGCCGCCGAAGCGGTGTATCTCTCTGGATCGGGTCCTGTAACTCTGGAGACTTCAGCTGCGAATTCCCTTAGCATGCTCAGCTCGGCAAGCGTGGCATTGGCACCGCAGGCGGTTGTATCAGCCTATAATGTGACTCTGAGCACCCCGATGCTGATACTGGCTGACGGAGCAGTTTTGGCAGGTGGTAATCAGCTATCCATCAGCTCTCCGGTTGGTTCGCCGCTAACCGTTCAAGCACCGGGCGGCACCAATCAGTTCTCGACTCTATCAGCAAGTGCGATTCTACTAACTGCGGCCCCGAAGCAGGACCTGAACTTTCAGTCACTGGCACCATCGAAATCAGTAATTGCTTTTGTCGGCCAAACTAGATGGAACACGTCTGCCGGCGGCTCAGTATTCGTTGGCTCCGGAACCAATATCCTGGTAACGGGCGGAGACGGGCAGCTGAGTCTGACCAGTCCGTCAACCATGACGGTGTCCGGCGGAGGCGACGTCAACGCAGCCGCCGGTGCCAATATCATAGCCGGTGCCAACGGGAATTTAATTTTCAGCGGAGATCAAAGATTGACCGGAGTTGCGACCTTGATTGCAGCAAATGGACAAGTTATGGTGATGCCGGGCGTGCAAGTAACTGACACCATCGGTGCTGGCAGCATTATTGTCAAGTCACCGAATCCCGTGGTCAATCCGGCAGGATTCCTTCCAGCAGGTGCTTTAGTCATTGACGGGCAGTCACCGTTCAAACCCCTATCCGGAGGTACAACCGGGTTATTCATCAACACATCAGCGTTCAACAACAGTGCCTCGATTACCGTGGTTGCGAAACCACAACCGGTACCGCCGACGCCACCAACTCCACCACTGACGGTAAGCGTATCTAAATCCTTGAATTTGTCGTTGACTCTTACAGAGGCGTTGCAATCGGCCAACAACGGTCAAAAACTCGGGTTGATAGAAAAGGTGCCACTGGATGGAATCAGCCATAGCTTTGATGAGAAACCGGGGCGGACCTATAGAGGATCTATATCTGAGGATTTGAATAGTAACGCTATCTCGCACGGCAGCGCAATTCTCGGTGGGAGGTTAGTGTTCAACGACGAAACGATGACATTTCTTCAGGAAGCTGGGCTTAATTGCAAAGGAAATGGCGCGTCCGAACTCACTATCAGCAAAGGTAAAGTTGTTCTGGCTCCAGCCAACGATGTGTCAGTGAAGACAAATGACGGGATAGTGCTGATCTGCGCGGGCGCCATCGTCTACCTTGTCGAAACGGGCAATGATACTGCCGTGTTTAATCTAAGCGACAAGAATAGTGGCGATGTGCAAATCCTTTCGGGCAAGAAAAAGATATCGGTTTTTCCCGGACGCGTCACTGTGCTGACTCGAGACAAGAGTGAGTTTTCCAAAATATACCCTTGCCCGGAAATCGCGTGCCGAGAAGGTCAGTCCTACGAAATGGGAAGCGGCTATACGGCACACATAGCGGAGTTTTCGATTCCCTCGGCTTTAAGCAACGTACGAATTTTGCAATCAATGTTGCAATCGAAAGACCAACATCTGCGCAAGAGTGCTGTGCAAGTGCTTAAGATGGGAGCGATCAGCCAGATAATGTCAGTGGGCAAACCTCCGTTTCGCCGACGATAATACCGCGAGTGAGCGATCTTCCTGACGATTTTCTTCACCGTGATTGAACGAATGTAGACGGAACCGATATAGACATAACTGTCACGGGAACTCGAACAGCCTATCTCCCGCCACACCATGGAGCATTGGTGTACCGCATGTTAGGCTGAACTCTCTAAGCTGGCTCTCGCATGTCGCTCACACATTGAGGACCAATCCACCGGATGCGCAGACCCGGGCGGGCTCTCCCCTCTGCTCATTCTCCGAGAACTAGAGGTGGAATAAAGAATGGGTGAATAGTCCTGCGTGAGGTTTTAATGTAGAGTAGTAGTAGTCCAGTCAAGAGAAGTTACTGTGAACAGAATAACCTCAATCTACTGCCTTGCGATACTCGTAGCTATCACGAATTTCGTTTCATCTGCAAGTATCGCTAATGCCCAGCAGGCAATGACTTATTCGGAACTCAGGAACCTTGTAAAAAGCGGTAAGGCAAAGCAGATTACCAAGCTGACTACAGTGAACGGAAATTCTATCGTTTACATTGAGATGGCTGGCTCAGCTTCAACTATATCGGTAGTTGTACCAACTGAACTCAAGCAAAAGCTCCTCGAAGAATGTGACGACGCAGGAGTAGCGTTGGAGGCAAGGGAAGCTGACAAATCAGGGACGTGGCTCAGCGTACTGAGTTCATTCTTTCTACCTCTATTGTTGTTGGTGGGGTTCCTCTTTATGTTTCGCCGCGCCCAACGCCGCAGCTGAACGGTAAATCTTGCTCCGCTTGCTCACCATGCGTCGGCGAATCCAGGGCAAGCGGCTAGACGATTGGAAAACAAACTGCATGGACACTGGCAACTAAAGCCGACCACTGCCGCGCTGCATCAGGCATGAGTGTGCGTGGCTGACGTTGTCGCTAACGGTTGGCCCGACGCCATGGCAAGACTCGCTATCAGCCTGCCCGCTACGGCTTTAGCTGAACTGGACTTTCCCCAGTTGGACTCCTTTCGACAGGTTTCACTCACTCATTCTGAATTCCTCCTGTCTCAAGCTTTGCTTGGCGCGATATGAAATTATGCACGATATTCATATCTTCCCTTAGCAACCGAACCCCGAAATGTCCTGAATCTGGGGATTTCGCCAAGCTGAATTGTAAGATTTTATGCGTGATACCATAAAATCTCAGGTAAGCGCAGTACCCAACCCATGGTGCAAGCGAACAAAACCCGTGACACGGAGCCCACGGTCGTAAAGCTGAGAGCGGAGCGTTAATGACCTAGAAGAGACGGTAGCTGATCACTTGAAATGGCATAAAGCTGTCCGAGTGATGCAGCAAGGACAAGATATGCGATTCCTATAATCCATCGCTGAGTCGTGGTGGCTGACCGCATTATCTCTGTTGCTGATATTTTCTCAATCTCGGAAACGAGAGCACCTACTGTCGAGGCAGAGCTCGCATTCGCTTGCAATTCTAGTTGTGCTTTACCGGTGAACGATTCTAGCAGTGTGAATATTGAAAAAATGGCGATCACGAAGAGAAATATTGATTGTCTATAGATGGAGAAGATCACCAGAAAGATAACACCGGGAATTAGTAACCGTGTTGACACAGCAGATATTACAAAACCGCCATCTAAGGGCTTTGCTGGTATCAATTGCAAAAGATTCAAAATAGATCCAAGATGTCCCGTAGTCATTAACCATGTGTTGTTGATGATCACACCAATCCAGTAAAGTAATGCGGAAGTGACGCCACCTATGAGAGGCCCGGCGAAAGCCACCCATGCATGTGAGGCTTCATCCTTTGGTAGCTTTTTCATGGCGACAAAGGCGCCCAGAAACGGTATGAACGTGGGCAACCCGGGGTTTAGCCCGTAGGCTCGCATCCAAATCCAGTGACCACCTTCGTGAAGGAACAAAACCAGCACTAGCATCCAGGCGAGGGACCAGCCAAAGGTAGCTGCGTAAAGAGTAAGACTGAGCCAGAGCGTCCAGGATTTGGTCACGAGCCAGCCAAGCTTGGCGAAGCTCAGCCATTTCGATCCCAATAACAAGACGGACTTGAGTTTCGTCGAAAGCAGCGCACCGGCTACCAACAGTGGCGTCAAAAAAGAGAGCTTGCTTTTCTTCTTATTGCCCATCGGTGTGCCCACCATCCTGAACCCCAATATGGCATTGTCCTTCCCGCGCTTGATCGATGTTATCGTGCACAGCAGCGTACTGAGAGGTAGCGGCGTTCAGCTTTTGGCCATTCACCGGCTCCTGTAACTGATATATCTCAATTGCTCTTTTGAACCAAATTTCGGCATCACCGGGCTGACTACCGGCGAGTTTTGACCTGGCCATGAGCATGCAAAGGTCGGCAATACGGGGATGTCTGCTTCCTGAAATTTCCTCTCTAACGCTGAGGGCAGATGTAAGCAGCATTTCAGTTTCTTGTAAGGCTCCTTGATGCAATTTGAGAGAGGCAATAGCACAATCGAGATCTGCTTTGGTCCCCCTCGCTACCTTTGTCTGCTGAAAGATCTCGCGTGCTCGGGCTAGAGATTGTTCAGCCTCGTCGACCTTATCAGACAGCAGACAACTCGAGCTGCTACCGATGATTGCTTTGAGACGCAATTCGTTCAGGTCCCCAAAGGCTTTCCGGGCAATGTCCGCGACTCTCTTGAAAGTGCTGTGAGACTCCTCTACCTTATCCTGCGCCAGCAAAGTATTCCCCAGGGCATTCAAAATGTGACAGTACTGCGTGACCAATTCGTATGCACTGCGATTGATTCCTGTCGGTGTGTTGTCCAGTACCTCGATAGCACGACGCGACGCAGCCTCGGCACTTTGGTAAAGGCCTTGTTCAAGCATCGATAAAGACAACTCCATCCAAGCCTGCGCCTGTACAGGGCGATCCCAATCAGTTGGAATGCAACCACTTTTAGTTGTAATTTCGATCAGCTCCAGCGCTTGCCTTGCATAGGTCTCGGATGCCAAAAATTTTGCCTGTTCGCGCAGCGAGGCACTCATGGTCAACAGGATTACGGGATGGGAAAGCGATTTTTCGCCTTTTCGAATCGTGATGGCTTGGCGGGCAAATGCTTCGCTCTCACTGAATCTTTCACGCAGCAAGCATATATCAGCCATGCAATCCAGTGGGTATCTAATTCCGTATGACCATGGATTGATTGGTAAATACGCCAGGAATTTGTAGAGACTGATTGATACCGAGCAAAAAAACTCGGATGGGGGAACCATCCGAACCTCCCAAAAGCGGTGGCCTATCAAAAAAGAAAAGAATGGGAGTAGTGGAATTACCAGCAACCAACCAAGTGCCCTCCAATAACCTTCCTGTGCCAGGCACGTAACCGCGGCGCCGATGGTTATCAATTCGAGAAACAAGAATCCAAACCAGCCCATCCTGCCTCCCGCAGTCCTTCTTTACCGGCAATATACCCTCATTGTGCGATGTAACATTGAACGAGCCACGAACAATGTCGGCGAGCACAGTCCGTTTTCACAAGATGAAGCGAGAACCCGCGCAGCCCGGGGTGGACAATATGGGCAAGAAAATTACGAAACTGGAGTTGTTGAATTCAATCCAACTAGCTGTGAACCTGTTCTCCCAGAGGGCGATTCGGGTATGATCAATAAGATCAATAGCTGGGGACAAAATGGACTTGATACTTCCGATAGTTAGCGTCACCGCAATAGTCTTAGTTCTGGCTGTTGTCATGGATGAGCTGCGGAAGAAGAAATATCGAGATGAGTCGGATAACAAAAGCGAGATAGTGAAGTGTTGGATTGTTGTAGCCAATACAATTTTATACGACGGATCTCGAGCTGATGGCAGCATGGCGCAGGTTATCTACACCCTGGAAAAAGATGCGACTGATTGGCCGGTAGAACAGATCTGCGAGCAACTGCGCAATTTCACCGCAGCACCAGACGCGAGCGACAATGAAAAAGCTCTGGAAAAGGTGATGAGCACACATAAAGCATACGACGGATCATTGTCCGTTCCCTCGAGATTGACCGACGGATTGCGGGTATTCAGTGTCTCAGTGTATGTTCGGCGAGATCTTCTACCCGAGAAACTTCTAACCCGTCCGTATATCTACTGCAAAATTGGTGTGGAAAGTAATCGAGAGCCGGTTTGGGGCGCAGTCATGGTGCCTTATCCAAAAACGTGAGAACGTTGGTTTGCTTTCTCTCGTCTATTGGATCAAACGGCTCTCCACAGGATTTCCGCACAAGACCATTGATTGTCCGATGGAACTTCAGTAAGAACAGTCTTATAAACATTATTGTTATGCCTGTTGCAGGTAGAATCTCGACGTTTCTTAGTACCAACGTATCGTCCATGCAAGATAAGACCAACCGCCTAACAGGTCGAAAGCCACCAGTGGTAGTCATCAACAACCGCAAGGTGAAGCCGTTGACTTTGGCAAGAATTCGTAACCGCCCGGGCCCGGGCGGAAAGGTACCGTTCGGGCGGAGACAACAATCAAGGAACTCGTAATTCAAACCGGTTTCAAAAACGAAGACTTTGAGCACGACGCGAAGCCGACCGGTCACAGAGGCGCGGCGAGAATCGTAGTGGTAGATAGCGTAAAGCGCGTTATTGTTGATAGATAATTACGCTTGGGTCTAACAACGTTGAGACTCTCCCGACCATTGCGTGTTGTGAACTCATTTGCTTACTTGTTCCCACTCGGAATCTTTTTCTCCAGAGAACGAAGGTCCTTTTCAAGAAGCTCTCGGAACTTCCAATCTGTCTTCGCCGGATCCATCGATGCAAGCGCCTGTTTTAAGTAACTCACCGCAACGAGAATTTTACCCTGCTGCTCATTCTGTTGCGCTAGATTGTAGAAATTTAGCGCGGTCTTATCAGCGGTGACAGTAGCCTGCAATTTAACCGCATTGTTCGATAATGCTTCAGCGGGTGTAGAAATTAAGGGACGCTCATCGACTATGTGAACGGAGAGCCGGCGTGCTTGACCTAAGTAGATCGGATGCTGCGACCCGACGAGGCTTCCATTCCAGTCCTTCTGTACTTGGACCGGCCGCACTCCCGGCACCGTAAACAGAGGTTGTCGCTCACAGCTACCAGTGGTCGAACCGCTAACGCTCGTTTGCCCGGCAGCTGTAGCAGAACTTCCAACAGCTGCTGGCGTCACCAGGTCGTGCTCTTGAGCCTTGACTGGTGGCGAGCCGGCCATCATTGCTGAAAAGAATGCCGCCACAAATCCAAAAGCTTTTCTGATTCCATCGCGAGTGCCTTTCATTCCCACAGGGCAATTGTCAGTCAAGATGGTGCCATCAGGGCGCCTGTAAAAGCGAACGCACGCGGTGCCGCCATGGTCACGCAGAAATTGTTCTGCCTCCTGCTTCTTCATAGCAGAAACATTGTAGACATTTTGAGCACAGCCGCTGCAAAAGCGCACACGGTCTGCACCCTCCATCGAATCCCAGGACTGAGAGCACGGCGCAGCAACCATTAGACTGTCCAAAAAAGAATTTTCTTGCTTCATGAGATTCAAGTCAATTTGGTGCTTTTTTATTCTACTTTATTGAAATAAATCCTGCTTGCAGCTCGAAATGACCACCATCTGGATGCCAAAGATGCTAAAAATTACGGGCTTCTTTCCCCTGGCATGTCGGACAAATTTGACCATATCGTGTAATAGACTTTTTTCAGTCTTGGCAAGCCGAGTCGGGCTCCTGGAGCGATATCGATTTCAACAGAAATAATGACGATATCATGCCATTGAGGGAAATGATCCAGGCGAATATAGCGCTGTGGTTGGGGCTGTTCCGCAATTGGCTTTTCTCCCGGTCTCGAGCAGAATTCTGTTCCTGCGTTAGCAACCCTTCGGTGCGTTTCGCATCGAGGTGACAGCTGTTAATTCGTAGCGCCTTAGCCATCCCTTCAATACGAAGATGGACCGCATTCGTACAACAAATACAGATACCAGAATGGCGGTTATTATCTTGCGACATTCGCGAACCATGATTTGGAGTATAGACCGCCAGAGATCACGTTGAATTTCTTGGGTTGAGAATGCTCGGCCGGATTATTCACCTTCGTATTGATGAAAATCGGGAAAGGCGAAAGCCTGCCCACGATGGAACAAACATTATGGTCATTGACCGCCCTCTCAAAATAGAGCCCTCGAAAATCAGTCGAACACTTGTCCTTGCAACAAAAATACAATAAGAACCACGAAACATCACCTGCAAAAATACAAGGATCAACTCAAGACGCTGACGGGAAAAGCTTCTAGGGAAGGTATAGGACGTCTTGATGGAAATTTGTAGCAGTCAGACGAAACACCACTGCCGGTGCTATTGCCATATCCACTTCAAGGAAAAGACGATCGCTCCTTCGGTCACGTTGTAGACAGGCAAATTTAATAATGCGTTCACGGGCGCTGAGGGAAGGAGAGGTTGGATGCTTACATATGGAATGCGACTGCACAAGGCTTATGTGCACAGCGAAGAGGATTGAATGATGCCTGAACAATTAACTGAAGTGACTAGCGCTGACACTGATGCGCAAAAGAGACTCGCTATTCCATCAACGCATTCCTTGAAGCAATGGGACGCAATCGCAAGGGAACTGTCAACGCACCCGAATTCGGCTTTGGGCACAGCCACGCAGGATACAGCTGACTCAAATGGTGTCGAAGAATCAGAGCAGGCAATCGCGCAGATCAGCTATGTTGCCAATTTCAACATTGGGACAAAGGGGCAGTTGGGACGCAAAAGGAACGACTTGACACCGCCGGAACAAAAACCACCCAAAGATGCCGCAGATAAGAAACCGAGTTTGAACGAATCATTATCCCCAACCAAACCAGTATCATCACCAATCGCATCAGACCCGGGGAAAGAGAAACAACCTTGGCGAAGGCAGTGGAACGAGGTGGCTCCTCCAGCCCGGGATCTACCACAAGAAAGTCCTGATAAGAAACCGAAGTTGAACGACTCCCCGGGGCTGACGAAGCCGGCCCCCTCACCGATTGTTCCTGGTGCGGAGAACACAAAAGCTCCTTGGAAGAAGATCGATCCAAGCTCTAACGAACAAATACCGAACTGGAAAGAATGGGTCAAGAAAAACCCGCCAGTAACCGAGCCCGGCACCCCAAGAGTGCCGCCTGTGAATGAGTCTCAACGCCAGATAATAGAAGCATCTAACCTACCGAAGCAAAGCGTTGCAGGTTTCCTGTATGGAGGCGGTATTACAGGTGGTGTTATGCGCGGTGGTATCCACTGGCTGGATCAGGAGCTGATGAGTTTACGGGAAGGGGAAAGAACAGGACTTTTGAAGGTATGGGAAAGATTTAGCCCCGCGCAAGCATCCCTCAAACGAAGCACAGATGCGGTGACCACCGCTTCCAGAATATTTGCGGATCGAGAAATTGCATTGTCGCTGACGCAAACAGAGTGGACCCTGGTAAAGAGCGTTCCCGATGTTATTCTGAAGTCCGCAAACGAACAGCTAATGGTTCTTCAAAACATAAATGATATCCACAAACTCCTGACGACACAGAAGAATTTTCTTCAAAATGTTGGCTCCCTGGCACAGCCTGAGGACGCGATGAAAGTAATCGGTCGCCGGGACTTGCCAGGTGCGTTGTTTGAAGAAGGGTCGGAGCTGGCCCGAAATCTGCAAACGTATGCTACGACCAAAGGAGCGCCAGGGCAGTCAGCACTGTCTTCCGCCATGGCAGAGGTAGAAGCTAAACTCAGCGACGCAACTGTAAAAATGGCAGAAGCCGGAACTCTACATCGCCGGCTGGAGTTCTTGAACGCAGGAAGGCTTGGAAGTCCGAAACTCGTAGCCGAGGCTCTAGGCACAGCTGCAGAGGTCACAGCAGGAAAGAAATTGTTCGTTGCCAGAACCCCCGGGGCGGCTGAGATGTTGGAGTACGCGGCTAAATGCAGCGCGAATGCGGACGCAACGATACTTTTGGATACAGCTCGACAGCAGGTGACCCAAAAACAAGAGGCGTTGCTGTTGGCTCAGACGAAAGCACTAAACGGCAGCGTTGCCGGCGCTGCGTTGAAAGGTGCTAGTAAGGGATTATTAGTGGCATCTGCGACTCTAGGCGCGGGGTACCTTGTTGATCGCTGGCTTGGCGAAAAGCTCGGGTACCAAACGTCCTTTGACGGTGCAGGGCGATACGTGGTGGATGGACTGGTCATACCGTCACTCCTTCTTTCCTCAAACCGGTACAGGTTCCCTCTGGCAGTTGCGGCATTTGCCGGTGCCCGCCTGATAGACTGGCGGTCTGGTTCTGGTGCCTCAGTGGAAAGCAGCATCCTGCTGCGGCCCAACTTGATTGATTCAGTGGGTATCACCGGATCCGTCTTGGCACCATTGTCGGGCAAATGGAAAGCTGGCCTCGTTGTCGGAACCATTGCTCTTGGCCGGGCCTACAACCTATTTGCAAGACAAACAGGGTTGGATGGTTACAACAGTTCTGGCGAAGTTTTGCAACACAACTTGAATGAGTTGGGCAATATTGATACCACCACCCAATCTACTGCCACCTTCGGTAGATTTGCGCAGAAAGCTAAAGAACTGGGGCTTTCAAACCCTGCGCTACTGGAGCTTCGGCTTACCGAAGCAGCGGACCGCACTAACCAACACCCACTGGAGTATGAGCGAAACTGCGCAGCCCTATCCTATGGATTGGGATTGGCGCGTCTTGAACAGGGGAGCCGAATCGATATAACAGACTACAAACCCTCTGCATACTTTCTGACAGGTATGAAGTACGACTTCGGTTGTGCCGCAGCGGAACAGCTCAATTCCGCGGTAACTTCACTGGAGAAAGCATCCCGCTGGGCCACAGCTCACAAGAGTGAATCGCTAAACGGCCGAGTGGTAGACGACTCATATGTCCAGCAACTTGAAGAGTTGAGGGGTAAAGTGGTGGCGGATCTCAATGCAATTTATGGCGATCAGAACGTCGGTGGTGTCTATCAAGCAGTAAAGGGTTTGTGCGATACGCAGGCGCAATCGATCCTTCAATTCATAATCCGCGGTAACGAATACCTCCAATCGCTGGGCGAAAACCTAAACCCGATGGACGTGCGTTACGCTGCAAAAATGGGGAGAGATTTGTGCATCGCAAACATGGCATACGCTGAGAAGTGTGCCAGCAGCAATAACGGTGAAGATGCTCGTGGTTTCTTCAGGGCGGCTGAGCAACATCTTCGCAATGCCGAATCACTGGAGAAGAATCCGAATCTCAATAAGCTAAAGGAGATTGCCGACACGGTTCGAAAACGTATACCAAGTGCGATATCCAATCAATGGAACAACAGTCGCAATAATCCGTGGCAGCTCAAACCGAAGCCAGGAAATTAATAGTCGTGCTCGAGTCTCGACGTTATCGAAATTGAGATATTCTCCACTCGTTGATCAAAGGATTTATTATGGAAGATTTTTACCACGCCCTCGCTGAGGCCTCCACTTCATATGACCATGGGTACTACGAAGAAGCCGTGAAGACCCTTCATAGAGCCCGCGTGATCTCTGAATTTGCAGATGTTTCATGCAGCGAACGGCTAAAATTTCTCCACCTCCTGGCGATGATCTACCATGCTCAAGGTAAACAGCAGGATGCGTTTGCTCTATTTGGGGAAATTCTGCCACTAGTTTCCATGGTTGTAGACACGTGTAGCTCCATCGCAACGCCTGATTTGGAGCCGTACCTGATCGTTCTGAACAACATGGCGCAGCTGTATCTTTCTGCGGGTGAGTATGAAATGGCTGCCACCATAACCAGAGGAAATCTTCACATCCTTGAACTGTCCAGTCCGTGCAAGCTGCCGGTCGGGGCAGCTATAGCGAGTACCATGGCAACAATTCTTGAGTTACAAGGGAATTTCGATGAGGCAGAACAACTACATTGTCATGCTCTTCAGTTAAGATCGACGGGCCTGCCAGATGAGTCGGCCGGACAAATTTTCAATGGCTTTGGTGTTTTCTTGAATAAACTCGGGAAGCATGCGGAATCCGAGATGTACTTTACGCGCGCAATGGAGCTGATAGAGAGCGGAAAGCGCACATTCCCTACGATTTTGAACAATTTAGCGATGGTCAAACTGCACCAGGGGAAGTACACAGAAGCCTCAAGCATGTTTGTTCGAGTAATATCAATGCTTACACTAATGGTAGGAGCGCACCATGAACAATTGATTCCGGTATTGCGCAATCTGGCGAGAACTCAATTGCTCCAGGGCAATTTTGATGCAGCGGAGCAGTCACACAAGAGAACATTTTCCATTCTTGAACGCCTAGACATTAATCATTCGCAGGTCGGCGCCGTCCTTGGAGATCTTGGTGACGTGCGCTACGAACGAGGCGATCTAAATGGAGCACTAGCCCTTTATCAGCAATCTCTCTCTCTTCTCGATGCAACCGACGTCGGCAACAGCGGAGATCATTACAATGCTCTCTCCAGATTAGCCATCACCTACCACGAATTGGGCAAGTATGATGAGGCCGAACGATTCTACAACAATGCGATCGATAGCCCTGTACCGTATCCCAATCAGAAGATCCTTCTGCTGTGTCAGTTTGCGCGCTTCTACGCCGAAATCGGAAAACCATTCGATGCGGAACCGCTCTGCGATAGAATCGGGGCTCTAATAAGAGACAATCGGATCGAACCGGATATTCGCCTTCTTGCCGCGTTGCAAGAAACGATGGCTGTTCTCGGCAACAATGAATCCCTTGCGTCCAGGAAGCTCGCAATCATCCTGAACGGGCTCCGCCCCCACTTCTTCGTTGATTATCCGAACGCCGAAACCAGAGAAATGCGGGGTTCATTGGAAACGAAGTGTTCCACCTTTTCACAATCGAATCGATCACATTAACCTCTGGCAAGACTTGCATCTCAGCACCTCTCGCCACGGCCAGTTCTCTCCTGCCTTTTCCTCTGGACCCAATCAATAATCAAACCGTACCTTTGCCAATGAAAATCGTGTGTTGACCAGCTAATATGGCTGATCCGCAATGTAACCGGAGAACGGTGTCCCGCTCTTCAGAAAGCAATCCGTCGTTCGTCCAAAGGTCACAGCTGCTAGTGGTGAATTGCTTCAGATCTGCTGACATCGAGAGTGGTTTTTCCGCCGCTGCCATCGGCCTTGTTGCCTTGCATGTTGATGTCGTTGACGACATACACATTTATAGAACGCCTCTGCCCATTCCCCTAGCTCGGGCTTCTCTTCAGCCGGTTTGTCACCGTGCATTGAGGCTTCCTCCCATTAACGACACATTCTCGCTGCTGAGCTTGATCATACCGCCATTGTCGATTCCATGAGCATTCGCGTGCAGGTCCGACGTTATGCTAGTAGTGCTGCGTCGATGTTATGTCAATCTTACTACTTCGCGTGCCCAACCTACCAAAGTGGGATGCCCCTTTCCTAACACGGTTTATCTGCAGCAAAAACGGGAAAAGAGAAAAACGATTCTTCCATTGGACATAGGTTAAATGACCATGACCGAAAGACCGTTAAAGCCTGGCGAGGCCAAAGAAGGTGGGATAGGCGCGGGTTTTTACGGTGAGGCTTGCGTCTTCTTCCTGTCATCGGTGAGCACAGGAAGTCCTTGCGACCTGGCCGGGTTACAAGATGACGATCAAATCCTTGAGATAGACGGTATACCAGCCAGTAAATTGAGAGAGGCTGATGTTCTCCGACTACTGCGGGGGCCTGTCGGCTCCAAAGTTCAATTGAAGATTCTTTCTGGATTCGGCCTTGAGCAAGTTGTAGATTTAGAGCGCATCGACATAAGCACAAATAGTATACCGCACCAATACCTTGAAGCTGATGGGCCTCTTCACTTTGCACCAGCAAATAGTGAGCTGCTAGCAAGAACTTCGCACTGGCGGCAATGAACTTGCAGTTGACCTCATATGTCGCCGCTTCTTGCAGGAGTTCGTGAGCATCCAGTCTATCCAGATTCTTGTGATGAGTAACCTGGTAAATCTCATCAAATTCGTAGAATCGATCTAACTCGAGAGGGCTCTTGTATAGTTTCTCGATTTCAAGCTCATTCGAATCAGTCATCTGTTCAGTTCTTTCCAGGGCAACGCGGTGACAACTCCATCATCGGAACGCTTATTTATCGTCGTTATACCCTTTAAGCGGAGAGTTCGGCACAGATTTCGCGAACAAATTCCGCTCCAATCCCTTCCAAAACGAAACTCGGAACGTTGGGGCACAATTTGCGAGTTGGCTTCATGCCCTCCGACTCAACTGTACTGGTCTGTTCTACATTACCTAAGTAAGCAAAACAAGAATCCGGAGATACTGGTAAGCACGATAAGAACAGCCTGACGCCACGCAGACAACCGGTGAACTAATACACCGGGAATTCCTCCGTCTCATCTTGGATGAGTTGTTTCATGTTTTCCTCTGGCAACGACTCGCATGGAGTACGGTTCACCCCGTATTGCTCACAACCGCACCATCACTGGTGCTATCAGGCGGCACGCTCACAGTAACCGCATCCATTGATGGAAGCACCTGCCAAAACTGACCTCGATACTCAGCCCATTTTTCAAGAACGATTCGGGCACGGAGGCTTCCCGTCAACTTGAAATGGCGGCGGAGCAGTCGCTTCAATGCTTCTTCGTTCTTGTCAGCTAGTCGCGAAATTTTTACGCCCCCGGCCGGAGTGATGTTGGATGGAAAACTCTCGTCAGAATCGAGTACATACGCAACTCCGCCGGTCATTCCCGCACCAAAATTTCGGCCAGTCTTACCCAGAACTACCACTGCTCCGCCAGTCATGTATTCGCAGCAGTGATCTCCTGAGCCCTCAATAACGGCGAAGGCGCCGGCATTACGCACGGCAAAACGCTCACCAACGCTACCGGAACAATAGAGGGCACCGCCAGTAGAACCATATAAACAGGCATTGCCTGCTAACACGTCTGCTCTGTCGAAAACATCCCGAGGCGAACGGCCGCGCACAACCAGCGTGCCCCCGTTCATGCCTTTGCCGACATAGTCGTTGGCTTCGCCGGTCAAGAGTAACCGCACATTGCGCACATTGAAAGCACCAAAGCTCTGCCCCGCGGTGCCGTCTAGCTTTATTGTAATTTGCCCGTGAAACCCGTCGTCACCATGAACTCGTGCAATTGCGCCGGATAGTTTAGCTCCAGTGGCACGATCGCGATTGGTTACCTTGTACATTTTTGCCACTGATGAGTGATTCGCTATGGCAGACTGAATCATCTCATCAGACAATATCTCGTCGTCCAAGCCAGCAACATTTTCTACCCGTGGTGACCGCACAGCAGAACTTCTTTCATATATCTGACCGGTTAGAATCGACTGCACGTCAAACGCATGTGCTTTCGGCAGAGCAATATCGTCTCGAGTTTTCAGAAGATCGATCCGCCCAACCACATCGTCTAATTTTCGGTAACCGAGATGAGCCAGTATATGTCGAACTTCTTCAGCTACAAACAACAGGAAGCTCTCAACCTGTCCCGGGCTGCCAGTGAATTTTTGACGCAAACTTTCCTTCTGGCTGGCCACTCCCACAGGGCAATTGTTCGTATGGCAGACTCGCGCCATAATGCATCCTGTCGCCACCAGAGCAATCGATCCAAAGCCAAATTCCTCTGCTCCGAGCATTGCAGCAGTAATCACATCCATGCCGGTACGCAGTCCTCCATCCACTCGAAGGAGCACTCTTTCTCTCAATCCGTTAGCCACCAGATTTTGGTGTGCCTCGGTCAAACCAATTTCCCAGGGCAATCCAGCATGTCTAATGGAACTAACGGGCGACGCGCCGGTGCCCCCTTCATGACCTGAAATCTGGATGATATCGGCCTTGGCTTTAGCCACACCGGCCGCAATGGTACCAATTCCGGATGAAGAGACTAATTTAACTGAGACTCTTGCCAGCGGATTTACCTGATGCAAGTCAAAAATTAGTTGCGCCAGATCTTCAATGGAATAAATGTCGTGGTGCGGTGGCGGCGATATCAACGATGTACCGGGGCGTGCCCGCCTCAGCCTGCCGATATATTCCGAAACCTTATCACCGGGCAACTGACCGCCTTCTCCCGGTTTTGCACCCTGGGCGATTTTTATTTCAATCTGCTCTGCAGTAACAAGATATTCAGGAGTGACGCCAAATCGTCCTGAAGCAACCTGGCGAATTTTTGAAGCAGCGCTGTCACCGTCCCTCAGCCCTCGTAGCCCTGGATAATCGGTACTCTTTCCGTCGACACTATCCGTGACGATGCCTCTGTAACGGCGCGGATCTTCGCCGCCCTCGCCCGAATTGGATGCGCCGCCCAGGCGATTCATGGCTATTGCCAGGGTCTCGTGGGCCTCCGGAGAAAGCGCTCCCAAAGACATTCCGCCAGTGCAGAAACGCCGTACAATTTCTTCAGCGGGTTGCACTTCGTCAATGTGCACAGGGGCAGCATCGGAGCATACTTCTAAGAGATCTCGAATAGCAGCCTTCGGACGATTTTCAATCAGTTCGGAATAATGCTCAAAGAATCGTCTTCGTTCTTCTGCAGTTAAATTGATATCTCGGGCCCCGACCGCCTGGTGAAGACTCTTAACCACTTCGGGATTGTTACCGTGAAACTCGCCTCCATTTCTGTGACGCAAGAGGCCGTAATCGATCATCTTGTGGCTGGCACGAGATGTTTCTGCAAAGCGCAGCATGTCTTTGGCCAGATCATCGAATGCCAACCCGCCGATGTGAGCGGCGGTACCAGCAAAGCACCGATTAACCACATTCTCACCGAGTCCAATACATTCGAAAATCTGTGCACCGATATAGCTGGTGAGGGCCGATATTCCCATTTTGGCCATGATCTTGAGCAATGCCTTCTCGATCGACTGGCGGTAATTCATAAGAGCACCGACAACATCATGATCGGTGCGACCCGCTAACAACACTCCCTGCTTTTCCTCAGAAACTGTCAGGTGCCTGATACTCTCGTACGCCATATACGGGCAAATTGCCTGGGCGCCATAACCGAGCAAGCAAGCAAATTGATGAGGGCTCCAACACTGGGCAGTCTCGATCACAATCGCACAGCTCAATCGCAACCCGCGAGCAATCAAGTAATGATGCAACGCACCGACCACGGCCAGCGCCGGAATCGGCACCATATCCGGTTTCATTCCTCGATCGCTCAACAATACAACGGTGGCGCCACTGGTAACACCATCAGCTGCAGCAGAACAGATTCTGTCGAGTTCAGTGTCAATATCATACTCGGCTAACTGAGCAGCTATGAAAACCTCAGCCACTGTTAGATGCGGTCTGCCCGCTTTCAACTCCTGCAAGTCGCACTCAGTTAAAATGGGGGTGGTGTATCGCGCAACTCTTGCCGCCTCACGATGAGGAATGAGACCTCTCCATCGTGAACCGAGATAGGTGTCAAGCGACATGACGAGTCGCTCTCGAAGAGAATCGATGGACGGATTTGTGACTTGCGCAAATCGTTGTTTGAAATAGTCGAATAATACTCGTGGTTGGGCTGAAAGCAATGGCAACGCCGTATCGTCGCCCATGGAGAACACCGGCTCCTTTGCCGATTCGCCCATGCATTTTAAGTGCTCAAGATCTTCCAGCCCGTAGCCGACGAGCAGTTGCTGACGCCGCAATTCAACGGGAGCCATACTGAGTGCCGGTGTGTCCGCACCGGGCTCGAGCACTATGCGCTCTTCTCGCAGCCATTGCCCATACGGATACCGCGCAGCAACAGTTTCTTTTAGTTCTCGATCGTGGAACAACCGACCGGATGCCAGATCGACACAAACCATTTGTCCCGGACCGAGCCTCCCTCTTTCGGCGACGGACTCGTCTGCGATATCGATCACTCCAGTTTCCGAACAGAGAATGAAGGAGCCGTCGGTTAACCGAGTATAGCGCGCCGGTCGCAGTCCATTGCGATCGAGTATCGCTCCAATACTGCGTCCATCGCTGTAGACAACCAGCGCAGGACCATCCCATGGTTCTTGCAATGGCGCGTGATACTCATAGAAATCTGCCACCGCCCCTTCTTGATCAGATGGAGCAGGTGGTATCAGTCGCATAAGCGAGTTCTCGGGAGAGAATCCGGCAAGACAGAGCAACTCGAGCATATTATCAAGATTGGCGGAGTCGGAGCCGGATGGATGGAGTACAGGCTCAGTGCGCGATGTTAGCTGACTTTGCTCAAACAGCGCTTGCTTTGCACGTGCCCAGATCCGATTGCCGGCCAATGTATTGATTTCACCGTTATGCCCAAGTAACCGAAAGGGTTGTGCCAGCCACCAGCGAGGATTTGTATTGGTGCTAAAGCGACGATGAAAAACGGCGAAGTTGCTTTCAAATAATTTATTGGTGAGATCGGGATAGAACTCAGGCAAGACGGGCGATTGAACCATAGCCTTGTAAACGACAGTGCGAGTGGAAATTGAACACACGAAGTAGTCTGTCGTAAAAGGCTGACTCCACAAATAATTTGTCATTCGCCGGCGTGCCGAGAACAATCGGTGTTCTACCTCATGCTCTGATCCGGAACGCGGCTGAATTATTACCTGCTCCACCAGTGGTGCAGTCTCTTTCGCCGCCGGACCCAGAACATTAGGATTAACGGGAACAATTCGCCATCCCGCGACAGTAAAGCCTTCTTCTTCTAAGAAGTGTTCGGTCATGCTTCGACAGAATTCAGCATGTGCCGGTGGCAAGAAGATCATTCCGACCGCGCCTATCTGGTTCTCTTCCCATCCTTCGGATTGCAAGATTGCTCGTGGTATGGCAGTTAGAATTCCCGCTCCATCGCCACTCTCGCCGTCAGCACCAACGGCTCCTCGGTGTTCTAAATTGCGCAATGCCTGTAATGACTCTTCAATTACAGAATGAGATAAGGCTGGACGGTAGATAAAGCCAACTCCGCAAGAGTCGATTTCCACAGGTAAGTCAGATTGATTAGTGTTCATTGGTTCGTAAGTTGAATAATAAGGAATATCTGTTCCGCGAATGGCTAAGCGCACGGGAACGAAGAAAAGAGAACGTTAAGATGACTAAAGGAGCGCGGTGCGCCGCAACAAAGTGCTGTCCGTTGCGACGGCGTGACTGTTGTCACCCCGCCTCGTCTGGAACGAATGTGCATTCTTGCAAATGACTCGCACATCGCCGCCAATAGTGCCTGGAGGCGGCGGAATCGGATCGATGGAGATTCTCATGGGCAAACGGCCCCCCTTATAGCGGCAAACTACAGCCGACAGTTTTGCCGGGATGAATGCTGGCCGATTATATGCTTCTCCCTCGTAAAATGCGAAGGAATTGTTAAGCCAGCGTCGGGAGACGAGCGAGTAATCAGCGAAAAACCGCATGCTGACACAGCTTCCGATATTAAGCCCTCTGGTCATGGATCGCATTCATTGTCTCGGTTCACGCCCTGATGGTGAGAACCAATACGAAAAACCCCTTCCTCGCCGAAGTGGAGAACAGAATCCTCCAGACCGGATTTGACCGGTTCGCATATTTCCCGCGGTACAAGATGGAGCGACCGACTCTTCTCAAATTTCGCAAATCTCCAATCATGCGACATTTTCTAAATATCGCCCCCATCCGGACCGGCAAGTCGCTTTCAAGTGTGCCGCTCGCGCCTGATTGCATTGCCCATAGGCAATCTTCCAGAATTGGTGGAGTGACCTTTGTCACCGGGACCAGGGACTTTCGCTACTTAACTTGTACACGACGAACCTCATATACTGGCAATCAGAGACTGTCAGGCAGGCTGTATCGCTGGTGGGAGGGACGGTGGCGAGGGACAATCGTGCGTTATCCTTGAAACCCGAATATTCTGTATTTGGTGCTTTTTCCCGGTCGAAGAGATACCAGATTCTTTCCGGTGACAAACCGATTCATTCCGGCGATCGAAGACTTGAATTAAGGCACCAGAATTCAATCTAT
>JAKFUT010000079.1 GCA_021732565.1 Candidatus Obscuribacterales bacterium | reverse complement strand
GCCTCAGGATGAAGTTGCTTAGTCAACAAAATGAGGCGAACTACTATGAAATTACCATGTCTGGCCGGATTTTCGCTGGCTCAATTTCTGGAGGTCTGTGAAAAGACCAGGAAGCGAACGAACAGCGCATTTCATTTGATACCAATAAAGTGTTGCCTCATCGGGAATCGCTCGGACTTTCGTGTCCAGTGAGAGCTGCCATTGTATATATGTGATCTGATGGACCACAGCCGGCCGGGTGGGGATCACACTCGGTTGCGTTCTATGGACAAAATACCTCCGCCTTTAGATCAACGAAAAACATCAGCCACTTACGATGCGGGGAATCTTTGTTTGGTTGACCTTGCGGGTTCCGCCACGCAGAAGAGACCTTGTCTACAAGTCGCAATTGGCGAATTGCTTTTCAAAGACCAATACCAGGAAGAGATCAACAATTCAGCGATCAAACGAGCGGCCTGGGCGGCTCTCCAGACTCCAGTTGAAGAGAAAAGAACTTCGGCGACTCACAATACATGTTCTGAACTGGCTGTCGACGCCGTAGCAATGGGGACCGGTCTGGTTACCAAATTCGGAGGGGATAAGCTTCTGCGAAATTCGCTTCCGGGAAAAGTTACATTCGGTGCAGCGCTCATCACTTCTGGTTTGGCAAAGGACTATTTAACTGACGGGCAACTGGGCGATAATACGCAATTCGTCAGGGGCTCCGCCATGTTCGGACTGAGTATTCTGGCGATTAAAGGCATCAGCCTGAATCCATCAAGACAGATGCTATCTGCCGGTACCACTGCCGGTATTGCGGAGAGGCTAAACACAGGGACATTAGCTGGTAGGGCGTGCAACGTATCCGACCTGGTGCTAGTAGAAAATGCAGGTGGATCTCAGTGGTCCAGAGCTCTTCGGTACGTGAATCCGCTTTGCTATACCGGATTTTCCTGGCAAAACAATTGTTTGAGATATGTCGGTTTTGGCGGCGAGAGAACAGCGGGGTACCTGGCGACGGGAGGAATGAGTTTCGCGGAGTACAACGCTAGACGAGCTATCGGAAATTTTGGTAACTCCTTCGGAACAGCTTATACATTGGCTGGAGGCAGAGAAGCTGTCTACATTGGTACCGGGCAGACTGATTGCACAGGAGCTCCCTATACTCCTTCCGGGGCTATCGCGCGTATCAATAACGTCGGTACCGCCGCCGGTATGACAGCGGGACTGAAGGATGTCTTACAAAATATCGCTTTGCGACTAAGGTAGTTTATCGAATTTACCTGCTTCCGTTCGTCTCTCAGCCAGCTTGGGGGTGGTGCGGCGCAAGTTTCATTGCAGAAAACGCAGATCTCGCCCCATTGCTGGCACAAAGTTACTCATAATGGTGGGAAGGTGGAACCTCAGCGCAGCAGCACTTAACGCAAAACTGAGATGGTTTTTGCGGTCCAACCGGACGTCGCGGTGCTCAGGTGCATAATTCACAAAAGAAACAACCGCATTATGACATCCGACCATACGTTAGCGCCGCCGCCATTAATCAATCACGGTTTGCTCAGTTCGGTTTTGCCAGCTGGTGGTCTGCCCGGGATCACTAACGCCCTGAACAGTCTCTCCATGACGCTGAGTGCCGTGAATAATATTGTGAACTCCGGAACGATTGCCAGCTCAAGAGATCTGAGTTTGGTTGCCGGTAGCTCTATTACAAACACGACCAGCGCAGTCATTCAGTCAGTAAACAACCTCACTTTGATCAATTCCCGGATCGCCAATGCAGGTCTGCTCCAGTCGTTAAACGGAAACATCAATATTGCCTCTCTTTTGGCGAACCGCAACATGATGTGCTGCACCGTTTCAGGACAAGGTGCCGGAGTGGCTGCGGCGGTGTCACTCAAGAAAGACGTAAGCACTTCGGAAGTGCGGATGGAGGACGTTCAGCGAGAGTTGAAACGACAAGCGGTCAGATACTTATGACTCACCCGCTTCGATAACTTTTCGATAGCACAAGGATGCCTGCGGTGGGTGTGGATTACTGGTCGGGCAAATTTGATTCCGATCTCATGTGCAGGATCGCCGTCGCTACCGGAACGGTTTGAGGTTGTGTAGAAAATCTGTCCCGTACATTGACGCGGAAAATTGTCTCGATGTAATCGCAGCTGTCGAAAACATCAAGAAGAAAGATCCCGAAATCAGCACCGAATGTGATGCGCTCACGTCCGTGGTTCAAGAACTAACCAGGAGCATTGAGATACACTGAATATCTTCGGAATTGAGTTATACAAAGCTTGAGTTCCGTGTTATTTTCGGAAGGTCTCCCGAATTCCACTGATAGTCCCAAAGGTGTAAGGGCGTTTAAACAGCGGAGCCAGATATTGAGTTTCTGTTGGCGGGTGAAAGGGTCCCGGGGCAATGTCTATCGCGCCTGGTTTCAAGTGGAAGGTGGTGGCGTATTCAGCTTTTGGTGACCACAAATAGTCTGCCAGCCAGTTCAGTTTAGTTGTCTTGAACCCGGCGCTATCCGCAGCTGACATGAACACCTGGCCCCCTTCGGTGAAGCGTATGCCGGGGCGGCGAGGAAAATTGCTTTCGCCAGCTTTTAGCAGTCCGGAAGCTTCTCTCCAGGTAGAGGCGGCGGGATCATAGGCAATCTGTCCGTTTTGCGGACGCATCGAGAGCTGCACATTTAGATGGTCCGCTCGTTGCACCGCCACTTCGTGCATCAAATTCTTCCGGAGCAAATCATTGAACTTTGTGAATTGTTGCTCTGTCGGCAATTCGTTAGACCATCTGCCCTCTTGCCGTGCATTCGCTACGAAACTGCGCATGGAATGAGTTACATTGTCAGCAACCATGTTTATCTCTGCGTGAAGGGGTTTGGATGACATGGCATATCTTACAGCTGCGACCTGTTCACCTAAACCTGTGCCGACTCTTGAACCTGCATAACCCAGGCTGCCCATTACTCCGTAATCTATAATTGCCGAGCCCAAATTGTCGCCCAACGCACTCTTGTTTGCTTCCAAGTTTTCCGGATTGAACCATGTGTCTACCACCGGAACGCCCACGCGTCGAGCGCCATCCACTGCCATCATCGCGGTGAATATCTTGGGTGCAGCAGAGGCGAGTCGACCGGCAAGCCCTCTAAGCGCGCCAGGATTGCGAGACGCTATGGCTAGGCCTGCACCGATACCGAACGCCAGCGTGGCTTCACCGGCAGTGGCCAGCTTATGGTCCCACATTTCGAAAAATTTCTTAGTGACTCCCTCACCTAAAGTGTTCTTTAGCGAGCCTAATAATTCTCCTTCTCTCGCCAACCTGGCCGACAGGCTATCGTCGTCGATTCGTTTTACGTCGCTCTGAAGTAATTCGTTGAATAATAGTTCAGCCATGAAGAACTCCTGATAGCTTGCGGCTGGTCTTCCAGTCCTAATTTAACTTTGTCTCAGATTCGGCTCAATACGTGAGGGCCGTTGTTAAACCGTGGGTGGGGTTGGCTGGCGAAGAATCGTGACACTACTCCTGCCAGAACGCGAAACGGACGTTGATACCGCCTTTCTTGTGTTAAGAAGGACCTGATGGAAAATCGGTTTCACGTTGAAGGACTGAGCCGCAAATGATTCGTCCACTGATGAGCCGGATACAATTAGTATTTGAAAAAAACTGGGGTAACCGTGGCGGATCAGGACGTCAAAACTCTCAGATGCGTCAAATGCCGGCAGGTTTATCCCGCCGGTACCCTCAGTTGCCCGCTTGACCAGGGAGAACTTGTACCGGAAGCGGTTCAACTCATCGGCAGCTTGTTCGCAGACAAATATGAAATTCTCTCGCTTATTGGTGAAGGCGGAATGAGTCGGGTGTACAAGGCTACACACACGCTGATGAAGCGTACTGTGGCAGTCAAGCTCTTGCATGAGGAGTCCACCGGTGACCTCGCCGCAAGAGACCGTTTCCAACGAGAGGCCGAGTTGGCCAGTGCCCTTTCACATCCCAATGTTGTCACTGTCCACGATTTTGGCCTTACACCGACCGGCCAGGCATATTTCATTATGGATTGCCTGGAGGGCATGAGTCTTGATGAGATGCTGGAACACTCGGGTTGTCTGCAACTGGAGCAGGCAATCGACATCTTCACCCAAGCTTGCGACGGTCTGGAACATGCTCACGGGAAGGGCATAGTGCACCGAGACATAAAACCTTCCAATCTTGTCATTGTCAAGCAAGATGGTCGGGAGCTAGTAAAACTAGTTGATTTTGGCATTGCCAAAGCCTTGATAAGCGACAAGGAGAAGAAACACCTGACAAAAACAGGCGAGATTTTCGGTACTCCCGTCTACATGAGTCCAGAGCAATGCAATGGGAGTTTGCTTGACGCACGATCAGACATCTACTCTTTGGGTTGTCTAATGTATGAAGTGCTGGCAGGCGAGCCACCACTGGTGGGCGGGAGTTTCATCGGTACAGTATTAAAACAGATAAACGAGCAACCGAAACCGATGAAGGAGATGACCCTTCATCGAAGCATACCGGCGCCAATCGAGGCTGTTGTTTTCCGGTGTTTGGAGAAGGACCCGGACAATCGCTATCATTCAACCTCAGAGCTGAAACAAGCCCTCATCGATGCAGCATTTCAAGCAGGTTTGACCGGATCACGATTCCACGCCGTTGGCGAGTCGAAGCCGGCTACTGCACGAGCCGACGTTGTTAACACAACCGACGACTCAGGCTCAAAATCCTACAGGGAAACCATCAAGCCAAATCATCGATCGAAATTGATCGCGGTTGGTCTAGTTTCGGGAATGGCCCTGTTTGGTGCGGGTTGGTTCATATTTGTCTACCCTGGTATTGCCGGCGGTGGTGGAACGATCTGGCAACAGATCGAGTGGCAAGCAGGCATGTCCCAAGCGGCGACTCTTGTGACAGAGAAAAAGTATTTCGAGGCCCAGAGAGTTTTGGAGCGGTGTCTGGTGATAGCCAAGCCGTTCACTGATGATGCCTGGCGACGAGCGACTCTCAACCGGCTTGTCGAGGCTGCCGACCTCAATCACGATTTCGATGTGCAAAGAAGATCCAATGAAATGCTGGCTGCCATTTCAGACTCCAAGGTCAACAGAGAATACGCACTGATCATGTCCATGCTACAAGAATGGCAACGCCCCGCTCCGGGTGAAATGAGAGAACTGGAGAAGCAGCAACGCGCAGTGGCCTTCGGCGATCGTATTGCCCAGCTAGGCGATAACCTGGCAATACGATCGGTTCAGAAACAACAGTTACTGCTCACTAGTGCAATTGCCGCATTTGATGCGCTGGATTTGGGTCATTCAATGCACAGTCTCAGATTTCGCTACGCATTGGCGGATTCATATGCAACCGAGCAACACTATGGCGATGGTGTCCCCTTGCTGAAAGAGTCACTCAAACTATTCTCTGAGAAACCAAGGAGCTCTGCGGAGTCGCAATTGAACGTGAAGATGTTGTTGTTGCTTGGACAAAGTCAACGTATTCAAGCCAAAAGTGCCTCAGATTTGGAAGAGGCAGCGGCGAATTTGGAACGAGCGCTGACACTGGCTCGCGAGGTTGTACCGCCGGACCCGACTCTGGTCGGATATTGCACGGATGCTCTAGTAATATTCCATCGCCTGTCTCAAACTCCGCATGATGACGCCCAAGCTCCCGGACTTAAGGACAAAGCTTTTAAGTCCGCTACAATCGATCGTGCTTGTAAGAACACTCGATCAATTAAGCCTCAGACAAAGAAGTAGAGAGCAAAACTTCGGCACCACGCAACTAATTAGGCACCAATCTTCAGAGAACCCAATTCGGTTATTGCTATGTTGCCTGCAACAGTCAAGCTGATGATCGCGCTTGTTGCATGGGCTTCTCGGAGTGCGGCATGTGATGGAAGCTGACGCGAATTCAATTTCGCTTCAATTGCGATTCGATCGCGAACAACAACAATCGCTCTACTTTACTGCGTCGACTGGCCCCTTTATTGCGATACCGAAGCTAGCCAGCTTACGCTTAATTTCTGGTATCGCAGCCCGAGCCGCTGCGATACCAGCGTCGATACCACGCTTTCCATCGCTCTTCTTAAAGGACACGAGGTTAATTCCTGTCGTATCCGGATGAATTAAAATATCTGCCTTTTCACAATTCGGCTTATCAAAGGTGGCCAGCTGAATTCGAAGAGCTTGCCTCGCCATGGAACCGAGGGCGCGGAAGTCGTTTAGAGGTCGTTCCGTAAGCTTCTCGTCGATGTCTACGGCAATCACTATGTCTGCACCCATTTCGCGGACATGGTTGACTGGAACGTTATTGATCACCCCGCCATCACAAAAAAGTTGGTTGCCTATCTCTACCGGCTTCCTGAGTTCCGGTACGGCAGTGCTCGCCACCAGAGCAACGCCAAGGTCTCCTTCTGTTAGGCGACAACTCTTGCCAGTAACAACATCAGTGACTACTGCCGCAAACGGTAGGCTAAATTGCTCAATTCTCTTAGAGCCCGCAGCTTTGTCGGCATATTTTCTGAATTTCCGTCCGCCGTAGAGACCATCGTAAGGCCGATAACCAAACAGTCGCAATGCTAGCACCGGCGGCTCAAGAGCCAATCGCAAAATGGGCATCGGCGCAAACTCTTTGGTGAATGTGTTCTTCTCAAACACTGCGGCGATATCGTCTAACGACATTCCAGCGGCATAAAACCCGCCAACCACCGAGCCGATACTGGTACCAGCGATCAGGTCAATTGGAATATGTTCTTCCTGAAGCACTTTCAAAACGCCGACATGCGCAGAGCCACGCGAACCACCACCGCCCAGAGCCAGACCAATACGAGGTCGATTCGACAATCTAGAGCGCGAACTTACATTGTCCGGTCTTGGTCGGGCAACGTCTGATTGAGCTGCTTCCTGATGGATTTGCGCAGATACAGGAGGAGCAAAACTGCCAGCGACAGCCAATGAAATTATGATTCCAAAAGTCTTCAGCATATCAAAATCCTCTCAGTACCTTGAAAGAGTACCATGGACAGCCTACTTTCGATGTCATGCGGCACGGGTAGCGAGAGCATGTCACGAATACAATAACGACCAATCAGACTTTTTCCTGGCTCTCAAAATTCAGGCTAACAATGGAAGCCTGGTTACCCTGATCAGTTTTCAGTGGTCTGAATGGTTCATCCTGCGGCACCGCTAGGACTTTGTGGCGCGTCTTCTTAAGGTCCTCTGAATCCTGCGTGAGGAATTTGCCCCGTTGGCACCACTGTCGTGATTGCTGCGGTTCCGCTAGGGTCTTGCAGAGTCAGTCCAAAGGACGCAGCAGCCCGCCAACCCCCTGTGGCTTTGACATCGCAGTGCACTATGATCGCGTAGTAAGCTTAAGAGATCTTGCAACCGGGAGCCATGCACTTTGATAGCGCCTCAATTTCGACAACTGCTGACAACTTTGTCCTTGGGTCTTGTGATCACCACGGTTCTCCCTGCTGGAGCTCAAACATGCACAGCTCAAGGATGCAAGATTACCGACCGGCCCCATGAACCATACGAAAACAAGTTACAAGATTACAAGTCTGCCGCGTTGATGTGGCCCGACGGAGCACAAGATGCCAGCGACGCGGACGATGTGGTCGGTTTTGCCGGGCTATCGTGGTCCACATCTATCAATCACGGGTTACTCAGGGCACGACAACTGAACAAGCCATTGTTTGTTTTTGCGGAAGCGAAGGACTGCGGCTACTGCCAGAAATTCCGCAACGAAATCTTGCCACAACAGACGGTGACAGATTACCTTACCAACAACTTCGTTCGTGCAAGAATTTTTGTCGGTAGCGCAGACGGAAAGATACTACAATCCAGATTCAAGATGGATGGTTGGCCAACGTTTTTGATATTTAAGCAGAACGGAGCGTTAGTGGCGCAATGGGGCGGCTGTCCCGACGATCTCACCGGCCGAAGCTTTGTGCGAAAAGCAAAACAGTATATGGAAACTGTCACACCTCATCCAGCTGAATCTGCTAGTTTCCCCACACCTATGACCGTCGGTTCGGTCCGACGCCCGACGGTGGAGAGACAAGTGGACTTTCACCGCTTATGGGTATTTTCGAGCGGTGTGCACAAGTTCGACAACGACTACCTGCACCCCGGTTGTGATGCGGTCGTAGGTGAGGATCTGGACATGATGACCGAATTCAGAAGACGAGGGGTGCCAGAGGACCACATTGTATTTCTTCGTGACGACGAAGCCACAAAATCTCGCTGTCAAGCTGGTCTGCAGCAGCTGATCAGCAAAGCTAAGCCAGGAGATGCTCTGTTTTTCTTTGCACATTCACATGGCGGAAACGGTGTCATTTGCACATACAAGGAGCACCAGGGCTGGTACTATGACGATTTGATCGATCAGATCGAACGTGATTTTGGTGGCAGCCAGGCCTTTGTGTTCATTGCTGCTTGCCACTCCGGCTCGTTCGTTGACGTGCTGAGGAAGTCACAAAGGCGGGTCGCGTACTTTGCCTTGACCTCCGCTCACCCGGATAGAAATGCATTCACAATCGCGACTGCCGATTTTGAGGCCTGCATCGCCGACGGTGTGTCCGGCTCACCTTGCCCCGATCTGAACCGGGATGGCCTCATTACATTCGAAGAGTTGGCCCGCTATACCAGTCACGACCAATTCACGCTTTTCTCGTCAAAACCATACTACGGCTGGACGGACAACTTTGACGAAAATATGGTTTTCAGCCAGTCCCGTAAATCCTCGGGGGGACTACAATGCGACCTCTGCAGAACTGACAGTGGATACAGCGGACGTATTCTAGAACAGGATAGTAGCAGAGGCGTACTGCTCAGACCCAGAAAGTTTCCACGCAGTACCATTTGGGTTCCAAAGGACCAGGTTAACCTTCTCGACGATTAAGTAATTACATTTGCTACGAAAATTAGGTCAAATGACCGATTTTAGTCTTCTTTCGATGTGGATTCCCAATCTCTTGCGAAAGCCAACGTCCTGTGGGTATATTGCCAAGGGGGCTAAGCATGGTCAATCGGCTGGTAAAGATAGTCTGTCTTTCATTGGGCATCCATTTTGCGATGCCGACCGTGGTTGGTGCGCAGTCTACTCCTTCCCCGGGCGACAGTTCAGCATCGTCGACGAAAGTTCTCTCTGCCTCAGAGATCAGCGGTTCTCTTTCAGTAGACGATAAGCACATTGTTGTCATCGATCTGGGCTCCCAATCTTCCATAAATCTGTCCGGGAATCTAACAAACGCCGGCAGCATATATGCCATTTCCACCAATCCCGCAGTCACTAGTGGAACAATCTCTGCTGCCAACATTGTCAATTTTGCTGGTGGGACCATTTCAACAGTGTTGCCGTCTGGCGGGATTCCGGGTATTTCGAATGCTTTGGCGAACTTCAATCTGGTTTTGAATGCCGTCGGCAGTCTTACCAATTCGGGCACAATCAGCGGTGCTAACAATATTACTGCGATTGCCGGTAGTGCAATAACCAATTATGGTGTTATGCAGGCTGCAGGTAGCTTAACAGCCATTGCACCGAATATTCAGAACCTTACGGGTGTCGCCGGTTTCAATCCGATCATGCAAGCCTTGGGGAATCTCAACATCACCACTGCGAACCTGGTTAATCAGGGAGTGCTTGCTTCCGCCAATGCCAACATCAACGTGGCGGCGACCATCGCTTCAAATCTTCAGGTAAACAATACTGCCGGCGTAATGCAGGCGCTCAACGGTGCGATCAATTTTGGCACCAGTGATCTCGTTGGAAAAATTGATACCACTATTGGTGGCGGTGACTTTCTCTCGCGAGAACTGAACATATATTCCGGTTGCGGTTTAGCGTCTTTAGATGGCGATAAGATCACGGGGTCGTTGAATATTTTCGCAGGCGAGGCCAGAGTCAATGCGGCCACTCCCGTGTTGTCGCTCGGTAACATTCATCTGAGCGGAGATCCTACATTTTTCAACAAGATTGGCGATATTGTAATCAACACCGATCTGGTTTTCCCCGGAGCAGCTCTGGCGCTGGTTGCGCAGGGGAGCATTGTCACCACCGCCGGTGCCGGCAAAATTGATACCAGTTCACCGGGTGGAAACGGGGGCGAGATTACGCTCATTGCCGGAGCAAACTTTGTTACTACGGGGGCCTGCTGTGTTAAGCCCGGTCAGGCAGGTGATACTATATCCACTCTGACAATCTTGGGCGGGTCAGTTATTGGTGGAAACATCGACCTGAAATCGGGAACTGCTATTACATCGCTTACCTCTCAAAGTACAGGCGGGAATGGTGACGGCGGAAAAATCACACTGGTGGCCTTCGGAAACCAGGCCGGGCTGGCCGGTTATGGGTCCATCACGCTGCCGGATACAGTCACAATAACCTCCGGAGGATCCGGTACTGGCAAGAATGGCGATGTCACTATCTGGTCAGCAGCGCCTTCAGGTACTGGAACAAATATTGGTGGCATCAACGCAGCGGGTGGCTCCGGCACCAGTGCCAATGTGCTGCTGTCAACCGGAACTCCTACCCTGTCGGGAGGACCGACGAGCTGCACACCATGCTTAACTATCCAGAACGGGGCCATCATAGCTGGCTCGTTCGACAGTACTGGTTTCTCTGCTGGCGCCGGTGCCATTTTTGTTAACGGAAGCATAATTGCAAACGGTACAGGCACCGCTGATGGTGGAAAGATCGCAATCTATACCAGTAATACCACTCCATTTGTGTTAGGTTCTGGTGCTACCACATCCGGTGTGCACGGAGTGCTCAGTGCCAGGGGCGGTTCAGTGGCCGGCAGCGGCGGGGAAGTGTACCTCTACACCGCGGCTCCCCTCACCATGGGGGCAGCGGGAGACGTAGACGTTGCTCCATTTAACGGGAAAGGCGGCACGATAACGCTGGAAGCTGAGAGTCTGACTGCGCCGGGGGGGACCATCCTCAACGGACGAGCCGCGGGAGTCGGCGACTTTGACGGTGGGCATCTTGCGCTCTACTTCAGCACAGCCTACACAACGGGCGGTGCGCTAATAGCTGATGCTAGCGCGGCTGGAGGGGGAAACGGCGGGCTCGTGGATCTCGTTCAGCCCGTCATTGGCACTGGAAATAACCAATTGACGATAATTGCTAACGGGGGCACCCCCGGTAGTGCCACCGGCGATGGTGGCCGAGTTACTCTTGGAACATTCTTCGGTGGGTCTGTTGTAATCGATCCGGCGGGTCTCGATTTGCGGCCGATAGGTCTCAACGGCAAAGGCGCATCGATTACCGGTTATTTGTCTTCGACGACTGTTAAAGTGAACGGCTCCCTCGATGTATCCGGCGTCGGCAGCGGGGACGGTGGAGAGATAGTGATAAACCTGAGCAGTAATAACACGGGTGTATTTGCTATCGGCTCCTCGGCTGCACAAGGTATCACAGGTGGTGCGACCGCCAATGCCGGTATCACCGGGGCACACGGTGGAACTATCAACATTGTAACAGCCAGCTCCCTCACTCTTGCCAGCGGTGGCAATGTGTCCGTCTCCGCTGCAAATGGCAGTGCAGGGAAGATCATGTTGCAAACAAGTCTCGCCATGACTTTGCCCTCTGGCGGTATCGCACTCGACGGTGGTGCCGGCAATACTAATGGTGGTGATCTCAGCCTCATCGCTAATACTTTAACCTTCTCCGGTCCACTGGCGATTTCCTCTAAGGCCGGTGGCGGGGGAAACGGGGGCTCGGTTACCATGCAGTCGAGCTCCGGGGCACTGACCATTGCACCAGGTCAATTGTCCTTTGATATGAGCGGCGGCTCCCCGGGCTCAGGCAGCGGAAATGCAGGCGGGGTAACGATTCAGGCCGGAAGTTTTCTTGTGAATCCCGCAGGAGTGAAGATTCGCCCTCTCGGTATTAATGGAGGCGGGGGCAAGCTGGACCTGGCGGCGCAAGGCAACATAGTGGTTACCTCCGCGCTTGATGTCAGCGGAGTCGGTTTTGGCGATGGTGGTACCGTCAGACTGCTCACGGGCAGCACGTATGGCGGGGCCGGGACCAGCATGGTGATTGGAGCAGCTTCGGCCAATGGTGTCAATGGCGATATCATTGCCAATGCCGGTCCGTCAGGTGGTTCAGGTGGAACGATTCAGCTCGGCGCGAACAACACAGGCAGCAATGTTACTGTGATTGCTGCATCAAATTTGCAGTTCGCCACTACGCAGGGGAATGGCGGACATTTGAAAATCGATGGTGCCTACGACTCAAAGATCTTCATTCCGGCAGGCAAATACGACGCCAATGCGGTCGGACCCGGGAACTACAATGGCGGCTCCATCGACTTCGGCACATTGTCTCCGGTGTCTCTCGATCTAACAGCATGCGCGACCGGCAGTGGCGACGGCGGTTTCATTAGAGTTCCCCAAAGCATTGGATTCGGTGCCAACATGGCGATTGTCCACGCTACCGGTGGAAGCGCAGGTTCTGCCAGTGGCAAGGGCGGGCATCTGCAGTTGTCTGCGCCTGTCGGCCCTGGTCTCATCATTGATCCGACAGCACTTGACTTGCGGCCCCTTGGAACTAACGGCGATGGCGCAACCATTGAAGTTTACGATTACGGAAGTAGCCTCCAGATCTTGGGTCCGGTCAGCGCTGATGGCGTGGGCACCGGCTCCGGAGGGACCGTCAATCTCCTGGCTAACACGGGTAATTTTCGCATCGGCAGCGCCGCTGTTTCGGGGGTAGCGGGGGCGGTCACCGCCAACGCCGGGCTCAGTGGTGGAAACGGTGGTGAAGTCAGGTTTAACACATACGGCGGCAACCTCATTGTAGACAACCCGAACTTGATTTCAGCCACCGGCGTTAAAGGCGGGCAAATCTACGTGTATGGAAGCGGAAGTGTTAATTTCTCTGCCGGTGGAATACTGAGCGCTGCTGGCACCAAGGATGGTGGCTATGTTGGTGTTCTAGTTTCCGGGGGGATGACTTCCGCTGGTAACGTCCGGATGGTCGTTGATGGAAACGGTACAGGTAACGGGGGATACGTTTACATAGAGCTTGGCGGGGGCGGATTGAGCCTGGGCAACGGGCCCGGACAATTTTTCCTCTCTGCTAACGGAGGCGCCGTTAGCGGCAATGCCGGCGGTGTTAACGTCAATGTTGCCGGAGCGTTGAATTTGGCTGCCGGTGGATTCTCTGCACAGGTTCTGGGCACCGATGGAAACGGAGGGCAACTCAGCTTCATCTCCACGGGCGCCATAACCCTACCAGCTGTCGTATCGGCAGACGGGAAGGGCACCGGCAATGGTGGTCTGCTGGCGATAATGTACTCGTCTGCAGGGCAATATACGATTTCAGGCAAAATCTCGGCTGATGCCACTGGAACGGGGCTGCCTGGAATGATTGCCATTCAAAACACAGCCTCGACCCTGGACTTGAGAATCACGGGGACCATATCCGCAGTTTCCGCCTCCGGGGCCAAGGGCCAGGTAGTTTTGAATTCAGTTACTAATTCGGAAGCTTTCTTTGAACCCGGTTGGGTTGATCCCACCAAGGCTGTAACTCTCAGTGGTAATGGAGCTATCAATGCAGAAATTATAGCCGGTGGCAGTACCTTCACGGCGAACATGAGCACTCCGCTCACAATCGCGTTGATAAGAACCACTGGTGATGTAAATATTACTGCTCCCTCTGTTAGTGTCGTGAGATATCCCGGCGCGATTGGTCCTCCTCTGGGTCCCTTCTACACTGGATGGTTCGGTTTCGATTGGGGGGGCTGGACCGGTTTTTTTGGTACTGCTGCCTTGTGGTCGAACCTTCCTGCCAGCGCTGCAATTTTCACCGATGCGAACATAACAATTAATGCCCCTTCTATCTACAACTTCGGCGCCATCACCAGCAATTCCAATGGTAATGTCACACTGACCAACCCTGGAGTGTTGAACGTAGGCGGCACCGGTCTTTATAGTACCAATGGTGGTGCGCTGACGATTTCCGGTTCTTCCGTAAATCTGATTGATTCTGCAGGGTTTGCTGCTGGCACGGGCACGGTTAATCTTACTGCGGGGGCTGGTGGCAACATTACCTCGGCAAACTGCACCATTCAGACAGTGTTAACCGCTAATGCGCTGAATATTACGACCTCCAAGCTCGATTTTAGCGGTGGATTGAATTTGACCAACCTCGCTAGCAACAGCCCGGTAAACTTCATTGCTGCGGCTGCCGGCGATCTCAACATCACTGTTGATGCCAATTTACCGCCGATAGTACGAACCAATGGCGGTGGCATCAATTTGCAGAGTGCTCCGGGTTTCAATATCAACTTCACTACTGGTGGTGCTGGACCTGCGGCGTTGACATTCATCGGTGGTCCTGTGACCTTCACCAATACCGGTGGCACTGTCAACGTTGGAAATAATGTTACTGTTACAACAGACAATAATCTGACTTTTAGTTTGAACAATTCTTCGCTGATTAACAATGGCTCGTTGATAAGTACGGGGGGCACCTTCGGAGGCTTTGTAAATGTGAACAGCGCCGGAACCGCTACTGTGTCTGGAGCGGGCTCCATCAATGCAGGCATCGCTTCAGGTAGCGGCCGGATCAACATTCAGGCCAACGCCGCCCTCACGATTGGAGGAACCCTAACCCTCAATACCGGACCAAACGGCGGTATTGCCATAACCGGAGGAAGTGTGGCTTTTTCGCCTGCTGCCAACTTGACGGTGGCTGCCGTGAATCTGGTTTCCGTGGATGCACCTTTCATATCGTTCGGTGCCGGTTCTCAATTCACTTCGCTTCAAGGTGTCGGTCAGGGGCTTTTTCTTGAAGCCGCAGGTACCCCGCTGGTCGTAACACTTCCTGGTTCCGCCAGTGGCACAATTGCTACCGCCGGTGGTGGCGTCACGATACGAACAATCGCAGCTGGAAATGCCATTCAATTCGCTTCAAACGGCGTTCCGGGAACTGCACGGCTAAATGTTGTCGGCGCAGCGGCCACTACTATTGGGCAGGCAAACAATATTCAGGTGGATGCGGGTGTATCTCTATTCACTGATTCACCGCTTGTAGTATCACCAAATGCGTCTCTCGTGAACAATGGAACGATCACTGGTGGTGGTGCGGCGCCGGATGTACAAATCTCGAGCCAGGGCACGTTAACCGTGTCGGGTACCGGAGTTATTGCCACGGCGTCCCCCGGCAATATCAAATTAACAGCAATGGTCAATAATGATCTTACCTTCACTGGTAGTCAGAGTTTCAATCCCGGAGCCGGTGGTGTCACTACACTGGTATCCGGCGGTCGGGCTATCAATCTTGGAGCAGGTGTTACTGAAACGTTTCTTGCCGGGTCGACGGCGAACCTCCAAACGGCATCAATCAATCTCGGGGACGGATCCGCGGTTCTCGCAACGAGCCCGCTTACAAATATTGTGCTCACTGCCAATCAGGTTTCCGGCCTGGCTCTGGTGCCGGGAGGACCATTGACACTGACCCTCCCGTCCAATGGTTCTTCTACAGTAGCCACTGCCGGTGGTTCTATCGGCATAAACAGTTTCCAATCGCTTACGGTTAACACTTCCGGTGCCGGGCCGTCGACGCTGTTTCTAAATGGCGGTTCTGTAAGCATCAGCGGACCGACTGCTGTGATTCAGAGCGGGGCGAACATCTCCAGCGACAATGGCCTGTCCTTGAATTTCGCTGCCGGTGGTTTTACCGTCAACAGTGATTTGAGTGCAGGTGGAACTCTGTCGGTCACTGCGGCCGGGGCTATCACCAGGGCTGCCGGGACGCTGACCGGTACCACGGTGTCGTTGAGTGCCTCAGGCGGTGCAAATATCGGCGCTGGTGGCCAGGAAATTTTGACGACGGCAGGAGTCTTGACTCTTTCGACAACTGGAGCGGCATACATAAATGAAACCAATTCTGTTGATCTTAGTGGTGGTTCGATAGGTTCTTTGGTTCTCAATACTGCCAACGGTGGCAGCATTGGTGTGGCTGGAAACTTCACCACTGCCGGATCTCTGGTGCTGAATAGCAATGGTGCCGGGGCGATCACCGATGCCGGTGGCTACACTCTCGCTGCCAATTCGCTCATCTTAACAAGTGGGGGCGGCGACCTCGGATTGGCCAATGCACCGATTGTGGTTTCAAGCCCCTCCCTATCTGTCAGCACCACCGGCAGTGTTTACATCAGTCAAACAGTATCGCCAGTGAGCCTGGTTGCATCTTCGGCCGGGGCGTTCTCTCTGACATCGCCTGTTGATGTTACAGTCAATGGCGTTCTGACGTTGGGCTCTATGAACATCAATGCAACTGGCGCGGCTGGTGTCACGGTGGCCGCCGACATCAATGTCACCAATCAGGCATCCCTCACCACTGGAACTGGCGGGTTGACAGTTAATTCCGGATCCGTCTTGCAGTCCTCCGCCGGCAACGTGCAGATTACTTCCAGCCAGGTTTCTACCAACGGTACAATTTCCACCGGAGCCGCCGCTGGCCGGGTTTCGTTCAATACGGCCGGAGCGACCCTTACTCTCAGTGGAACCGGAACCATCTCGGCAACTGGAGGAGGGGCGTCAGTTGTGACGGCTAGCGCTCAGACTATCAATCTTTCGGGCGCTCTTACGATAGATAGCGGAGCGGCTGGCACCGTCTCATTGACCGGTTCCTCTTCTATAAACCAGGGGGCGGTAGTCACTGTTGGTGGTGGCAGCGCGCTCAACTTGTCGACTCCGTTGCTCGCGTTTGCTGCCGGTGCCGGACTGGTGGCTTCCGGACCGTCAACCGTAACTGTTCAATCCCCGACTGGTCTCCAGATCACCACTCCAGATGGAGGAACGGGTTCGATCTCTTCGAATGGCGGGAGCATTTCGATAAATGCAACTGCTGGTGTGACTGTTAACAAGACGGCGGGCGGTTTGAACGGCACTCTTAGTCTTGCCGGCAGCGCAGTTTCTGTGACTCCGGGCAATGGCAGCATGACTGTGGCTGCCAATACGATCCTCAGTAACTCAGGTGACCAGACTCTGAACGTGACCAGTCTTGCCAATGATGGCACAATTGATACCACTGGCACATTGACTGTGCAGAGTGCCAACTCAATTGTCGTTTCCGGCACAGGGCGTATCTCTGGCGGTGTGGCCAGCGTGTTGAGTGCAAATGGAGCTGTAACCGTAAATCAAGGCTCCATTGGAGCGGTGGTATCCGGTGGTTCTCGCAACAACTTCTCCGTCACTGCTGGCGGTGCGGACCTGACAGCGGGGTCCATAAATTCGTCGACTGGTGCCGTAAGACTGACGAATTCAACGGGCACACTGACAATTCAGGATACCTCTACCATCTCTGCCGCGACGGATGTACTACTCACTGGTGGCTCCGGGCTCAGCGTCGGTACGGCGCAGGGTGGAGTCGATATCAGCGCCGGGCAAGTTGATCCAATGGTTAACGCCTATAGTACCAATATGGCGGATTACGATGTTTCTGCAATTACTTCGCCGGGCAGAATACTTCTGAGCACCAACAGTGGTGCAATCAATTTGGCCCAAAATGCTTCATTGACCACGTTCGGGGGCAGCTTGGGAATGACGTCTACGGGTGATATAAATGTCGGAACAGGAAGCCAGCTCTTTGCTCAAGGAGGCAATATTTGGCTGAACGGATTGGGCAATATCAATGTAGCAAGCGGTACGTCGTTCTCTGCGGTGGCGCGTAGTATTCCTGCCGGAGCACCTGTATTCATGCCTGTCGCCAATTTGTCTATCGGTGCCTATCAGGGGGGCTCAATCGCTCTCGATGTAGATTCGCTGCAAGCTAACTATGATACGTACCTGCGAACCAACTGGGAGCAACAGAGGGCTGCGGCCGGAGGCGTGATCAGCTCAGGCGGGGGAATTGATACCACTGGTAGCTCCATGAACTACAGCAATGGCGGCATGGTTGCCCTGGTGACCAGCAATCCCAACAAGGTAGCCGGCACGTTCTTGAACGTCATAAACTCCACACTGAATTCCAACGGGGGGGTGATCTATATAGATCCACCCGGTAGCCAGGTTAATCTAGGAAATGTTGCCTTTCAGGCCTTCGGTCCGCAGTTGGTGGCTGTGCCTCCCGGTCCGGTGGTGATCCCCCCGGTTGCGCCAGGCCCGGGTGTGGCACCAGTAGTTATCGTACCCGGGGCACCTGCTCCCCTGGTGCCTTTACTGGTTGCTGATACCACGCGCGATGCCCTGCAGGGACAGAATGCACGCATTGTTCCTCTCGATACATTGGATCTCAATGTACCGCTCAACACTCCTGCTACCAGAGAACACCAATGTGTTCCCTCACCGCTTGCCCAGTTTGCTGAATCTGCCGGTGAAGATGGCGGGTGGGCCGTGGCGTCCGGCTACTGTGAGTCGTTCACGGTGGAAGGGACCAACGGCTCTTCGATAGTCAGCGCCGGAGGCACGCAGATCTCTCCGTCCGACGGTAACTCATTGCGAATGCGTCAGGGCAAAATGTTGGCAATGGCAGGTAAGAGCGGTCTTACGGTGACGACCGGCGACGCACGTGTCACCGTGGCCGGTGAGAGCGCGATGATCATTGAGGAATCATCCAAAGGAGTGTTGCGTATAACACAGATGGTTGGTGCACCAGGGTCGATCGAAATCGGGCGCCATGGTGTAAAAGAGACGATTACCACTCAAGTAGGACACGAGATACTTGTTTCAGTGGGCGATCCTGAGCAGGAGGAACTCATTGGGGTAGATGGTATCGATAGAGTTCCGATCGGTGCCACCATGAAAGTCGCAGACCTGCAAATCCGCCGCAGCCAGGTTAATCCGAAACAATTGCTGGAAAGAAGCAATTTGATAAACTGCAGCACATCCGGTTGTTTTCCCGCCAGGCTGCGCACAAAACTGAACAGGCTGAAAGAACAAGCAGGGGTGCCGAGGAAGGCTCCGTTTGTCTCGTGGAACCATCATCAGGAACTGCAACACCCATACAAGAGCGTCGGGTTTGTGCAAGCTGCTGTGCCGCCTGTCAGCCCCCTCTCGACGATGACTTCCAGTGCCGGAGTGATCAAACATGATGAGGATGCTCGCTTCTCGATGATACGGCCCGGGGCGATAGTGCTGAGAAAAGGAGAGATACTGCTTGCACCGGAGCGAACCACAGTGGTCTCTTCCGGAACAGCACGAGTTGAAGTATCTCCCGGCGCCATCGCGCTCGTGGCACGCGATGGTGCCTGTTTGAAGGTGCGTGGACTGTGGGAGAGCTCAACCGGTAAAATTGTTGCCCGTGGGGGAGCAGGCTTCGTTCCGGTTCGGGCTGGACAGGAGGTTGTCGTGGCCGCTTCCACTAGCGAGATGACAGCTTTTCTCAAAGGCGATTCCATGGCTCGTCGCCGAATTGTGAGATTTCCCACCTCTACAGGCGAGGCCCTGATGGTTTCTGAGGTTAGCTTCCTTGGAACCGTTAACGACAGTACCCTTTTGCCTGCTCTGCTGAAGAGCATGAATCCAGAAGATAAAGGGCTTCGAGACAGGATAGTAAAAATGGCTGTGGTACTGTCGGTGGTTACATCCCGTCACGGCAACTTTACTCCAATCAAACCGAACAATTAGACCTTTCTTGATATCCATGGCAATAATACGAAATACTTGTCGGCGGGATACGTAGTTTCCGCCTCGCAACATGAATCAGATATCATAATATGGTAATGGAGGGAAGAGAGTTTGCTGCACCTGGCTGCAGGCTGTATTCACGCGCCGGCAATTGAATTCTCTGGAGAGACATATGGAAAAGCTTGAGAATGGCATCCGAAACGTTGGTGAACTCACCGCAAGAACTTCCCTCCGCGCCGAGTTTGGAAGTATGGTGGCTCAATTGGGCGAAACTCTCAACCTCAAATTGACTGGAGGGGATTCTGTTTCTGTTCCAGGTCTGTCCGAATACAAACTTCCGAACCTCGAGACTCAAACCAAGATTGAGGCGCCACCATTGTCCGGCAAACCGGATGCTCCTCTGGTGCACGTCGCGACTACTGATGCAAAGGTTAAAGACGTTGCAAGTGCATTCAAAAATCAGACATTGCCACTGTATGTGGTGGTATCTAAGGTCGAAACAGCTTTCAAAAGTGAACCCGATAAGGTAGCCATGCAGGTCCTTGCCAATCGCATAAATACACAACTGAGGGGCAGCGGGGTGTCACTTGACCTTAAGATGATTGGTAGCGATCCAACCAGAATGTTCGTCACGATTCAGGGGATTGGTCGACCATATAATGTAATGATCGGACCTGGCACAGATCGAATGGACGTTGGAAAAGCCGGCACAGCACACCATTGGCCCAGTCTATGCTCCATTGAAGCGATCTGATCGCAAACGACCTGAGCCTACATCGACGCGCGCACCTTCTCATTAGCAGCGCTAGGACTTGTCCAACGGGCATTGTTGTACAACCTGGTGGACATGACACATCCGTCATATTTTCAAGGTCAAAGAGATGACACATGTATTAGATCCTTTTGGGTCTCTCATCTTCTTGTCCGTTCTTTCAGTGCAATAGCTTTGAGTCTTTGAAAACCGCGGGACAGAAATGAAAATCTTCCGTCAGCCGTCAACACGACAAAAAACATTGAAAAAGCGATAAACGGTCCTGTCATGATTTGCCAGATATTGATGGTCTTTGGTTCCTCCTCTTCCAACTTCAACCTCTTCAGTATCAGGCAGCACCCATCAGAAGAGAAGAGACGGAAGTCATTCAATCTTGAGACAAGCGTCACTAATGAAATTGGAGGAACCTCCAATCATGAGCATCGCTTGGTCTAGTGGCGATGCCGAGTTCGGTCGTCGTTGCACCTTGATGTTGTTGGACCCCACCACCGATCTGTCAACGCTGCGGTGATTTCATGATAAGTAGCCGTTTTGTAGTCCACGGCGGACCGTGGACATCAGTTGAATCGACATTGCTTGTCGGCACCACTGTCGATACCAGCAGCAGAAATTCAGACTTGTTCCCAAGGGAAGCGCCGCACTCCATTTCGGCAGAATTAATGTCAGCGGAAGCAACTCGTGAAACATTGACAAAGTCATGAGCGTAAAATGCTTCAACTTCGGAGGAATTCAAATGCGGTACGAAATCGTTCATCCCGGCTCCAATTCAATGGTCGTCATCAAGCTCGCAGCTGGCGAGCAAATTAAAGCTAACGCCGGAGCAATGGTGGCCAAAGATGCGCATGTAACCATTGACGCAAAGATGGATGGTGGCGTTGGCAAAGCGTTGAAGCGATCAATCTTCGGGGGGGAACAACTCTTTTTCGAAGTACTTACGGCCACTGGTGCTCCCGGTGAAGTTATGATTGCACCGCCGAATCCAGGCGAAATCACTTTTCTCGACATGAACAATGGCGGAGATTTCTATTTGCAGGGCGGCGCCTTCCTGGCCGCATTAGGCGACATTCAGGTCGACACAAAAATGCAAAAACTGTCACAAGGATTATTCTCAGGCGACGGATTATTTGTATTGCATTGCACCGGCAGAGGACAAATTTGCGTTAGCGCGTTTGGTGGAATTTATGAAATATCCATTCCTCCGGGCAGAGACTACGTAGTGGACAATGGGCATCTGGTGGCATGGTCGGGTGACTGCAGCTACACGATAGAAAAGGCAGCAAAGGGCTGGATCAAGAGCATGACTAGCGGCGAAGGTCTGGTCTGCCGATTCAAGGGACCCGGCAAAGTTTGGATTCAAACACGCAATCCGCACGAGTTTGCCGAGTGGTTGAGCCGCTTTATGCCAGTCTCATCAGACTGAGAATGACCGACATCAAGTGATCGTCGACGGAGTGTGTAACCACACCCGTCACTTGCACAAGGTTGATTGAATTGACACGTCGGGTTGTTATGATTGGAGAGGGCGAAAGAAGGGAGTGCTGAATTGACCAGCGAATCCGAGAAGTTACTCATCGATCTTATTGAAAAGCTAGCAACTATCGAAAGCGAGTATCGCCGTCTCCGGGAGCAACTGCGGGCAGCTGACCCTGATCCGGGACGTCTTGTTGAGCTGTTGGGGGCGCAACGTATTTCGCCCGAAGGATTCAGGACCGCCTTTGAAGCTGTGCAAGCGGACCGGCTGATGATCGAGGAGCCAGCAATACGATCTATGCTATGTAACCTGAGCGGCGTGCGCAACCAGGTGTTCGAGGTCATAGTTAAGCAGGCCTTAGGTGGTGCACCATGGCGGGAGATATGTGCCGGTCCGATGCAAGTCAATAACATTACGCCTGATGAAATCGAAGACGAGGTGCGGAGACTTCGCGGTGAAGAGGGACCGGCCACGGCAAAAGTACCTCGCAAGCCAATCATTCCAGACGGACCGGGAGACATTGCCTTACCTCTGCCTGATCAGGAAGAAGACGCAAACACGGACGCCCACTAAAATGACTCACCTGGAACGTCTCACGAAATTGTTACCGATGGCTTAAGCGAGTATAGATAGTTTTCGATTTCTGCATAACGGTCTTACTGCGGTTGCTTCGGTCGCAGATGCCTATTTGATTTCAACCGACACCGATTACAAATGGCTGTCTCCAACCTGGGTTAAGTTGCATTGGATTGATGAAACTCTTGCGCTGAAAAAATAATCGCTCAGTGCGAATAGAGCGGTTGAGGACCGGTGCTCTTCCGAAACCTATTCTGCACGTTTTCTCGGCACAGGGCACAGCGAGGTTTATAATTCCCCCGAACCGGGTACTTCCTTCTTAATGGCTTAACTGCACAACTTCTTTCGGACATTTCTGCCGAAAAGTCGGGTTTTGACCGGGCGGGGCGTGAGGCAAGGATATGTTGTTAGCAAAGAGACGTTTGACTTGCGTGCTGCTGGCTCTTTCCCCACTGTGTGGAGTGCCTGCCTTTGGTTCGGATGATTCTACCGAATCTGTATCAGGGCTGTGCTCGAAGGCCATCGAACACTACCGGGCGTCTCAGTACGCAGAGTCCACTTCAATTTTAAAGAATTGCCTTAAGAAGGAAATAGCAAAGCCGCAACCAAATTCAGAACATTTGCTTACGCTTTACCGAAACCTGTCGGTGGTTCTTCGCGGCTGGCAGCGACCGGCGGAAGCTGCGGAATACGACTGCATGGCTCAGAAGCTAGAGGAAAAAATCAGACCGGCGCAACCGAAGCCGGTGCTCGCTCCCCAAGTAAAGCGACCAGGCAATTCGAAGTTTGCTGGCAGTTATAAGAGTGTGTCGTGCGAGTTGCCCTTTAAACCCTTATGCGGAACAGAGCAAAGTCTACTAGGAGCGCGAAAAAAGGATGTTGAGCCAGAACGTCTCGCACAATACGAAAGAGTAGAAGATCTCTTGGGGCGCGATAACCCCGATGAGGCGCTCAAAGAGGTTGAGAAAGGGCGGGAGAAGTATCCGGACGATGGATACTTTCTAGTTGCGATGGGAAAGTGCAAAAACCGTCAGCAATGCAGGACGCCCAATAACAAATGTGATTCGGAAAAACCGGCAATGTCGCCCGCACTCGAGAAATTCGCCAAGAGTTACGGTGCACTTGGTAGCAAATACAATCAAGCTGTGGATGCGTGGCAAAAATCTGCAGATGATCTTTCAACACCAAACATCCCGGATATGTCCGGTCACGCTAAAGACCTTTCGGGTAGTTTAGGCGACCTTATGCGCGAAATGTCCGGAGCTGAGTAGTCGGAGCGAGCACATTGGCAGTGGACGACGCATTACAGGACCTTGCTCTCGAACTAGTTCCTCGCCGTTGACGGCCTTGAGGTCCGATTGTGCCGTTGGTGGCGCCTGTAGTGCCGGTGCGCTGGTGCTTCCGCCTTGCTGAGTTTGTGCGCCGGTAAAGTTGCCGGTGTTGTTGGTTTGATTACCGGTATCGGCGGTGGAGTCGAATGCATCTTGTGCAAGAGCGGGCATAGATAGCAAAGACAGCCGCCAGCAGTCATAGCAGAATCACACATCGGATAATCAACATTATCAGCAAAACACGGGACGAAATACAAGAACATCAAGACGCAAAGGGAGCGGAGCGAATGGCAGATTTGGATGCAGTAAAATGCAGGGAGCAACTCGCGCACATCATTGCAAAGGAACTTATCACATGTGCTCGCCGGTTTGCTTCCAACAAAATCAGGGGTCTTGCGATCGATTGCCACCCGTGGCATAAAGTACTGGAGCTCTGCCTGTGCACAGATTTAGACGACCAATTCATTGAGGAGAATGGAAAGTGGTGGCTCGCTGATTGGAGGTATTTTCAATTTACACGGACGGTCGAAGGAAACAAATGGCCGGCAACCCAAGCCCTTTGTGAAGCCATGTTTGACTACTGTGAAGAAAACAATTCTCAAGACGACTTCGAACGGCGCACCGGTTTGGTCGTGAGGATATGTGCTCAAGCCCTTCTAAGCCCCACGGTGAAAGAGGCGATAAAGAACTACGACTTGGCTGATGATTTTGAGTTCTTTGTTTCCCATCCGGACGAACTAGAGGAAAACCTTTGCCAAAGTGAGGCTCGTTCACGGTCCTTTTGAGTCGGTTCCTCGCAGGTATTAGAATTACCCAGAGATGAAAGGAGTTCTGTGGACCGCGAGGATCTGCGCGATACTAGATGCAGGATATCTCTATACCGAATACGATGCATTACGAAAGCGGTTGCCGAGCAGTTTCACCAGCCATTCATTCCTGCGAGGAACTTACCTCACAGCATAGAGCCACCCAACTACGGACCAGGAACGGGCGGACTCTGAAGCATTTGGTATATGCTTGATTCCCTCGATCATGATGCTTCGACAACCATAGTTTCGCACTAGAAGCCTATGTTGATTATGGCCATTTCACAGAAGCTCAAGGATTCGCTATCTCTGTGGCTCGAGAGTACAGCTGGACCCAAGAGCCGGGGCTCATCGACGGCGCTCTTCGCGGGCTCGGATTTAACAAATTACAGGCAAGCGACATTGAACGTGTTAAGTCGAAGTGAGCGAAGCAGCCAAGAAGGGGTATTTTGACATGGACTGGAGCGACAAAGATCCGCCGAAGGGAGCCCAGCCGAATTGGCTCAGAGTCCATTAGGTAGCGACCTGCTATGTATGTGACTACGGGGGCCAGATCACTTGGACTGGTTCGTTGCACGCGAGGCGAGCAACATTCGGCTCATTCATTCGTCGAGATCTTCCTTTTCGTTCCTTCTAAGGGCTCGCTCGATACGGTGTTCAACACGATCGAAGCGAACATGATTAGTAAGAGCGTCTCTCTCTCCTTGCCTCAACAGCCATTTTTTTGCTCGTTCAATTACGTCTTGCTCTGCACTTACTTCTAATAACGCAGCTAATACGATCCCCTCGTTAAGGGCATTGAAGCTTGTATTCCTCAAGGAGTAGTATCTTCGATGCTGCAGCCAGCTCAGCCCTTTTTGAATGACATCGCTATCCGTACGTATTCTCAGTAGAGCTTCCACTAGTTCAACAAAGTATTCGCAGCCGGTCTCTGGCCCTCCCAAAAGATCTTTAGCGAGATCAAATAAGTACTTGTTGCCGTTCGTCCGCACTAGAATTCTTCCAATGACCTTTGCAGCGAGTAAGTCTGTTGAGTTATTTTGAATCCACGCTCTCAAAATTTCCGACGTTTCAAGATCAGCAGCATGCTCGGCTAGTGACAGAATGAGAA
>JAKFUT010000158.1 GCA_021732565.1 Candidatus Obscuribacterales bacterium | reverse complement strand
CGTTCATCGTGGACGGCAGCCGAAGACACCTATTTCTTGGCGGTCATACGCACCGGCTGCCGTCCACGATGAACGTAGCCACATTGCAGACGCTGAATCCCCAAACCCTGCACCAATGAGACATCCAGTAGATACGGAACTGCTTCGGGATTAAATTCGACCTTGTCGAACGGACGGAGGTTTTCGTCCACCAGAGTCCCACTGATCTCATAATCTTCGCCGCAGAGGTGCTCCACAACCGGGCTAAGGAAATAGCCGATCAGCTGACCGTTGCCCGTGCTCACTCTTACCTTGATTTCACTCATAGTCTCCCCCACCCGCAGTGGTTCTAAAGCCGTTGGCATCCTTGATTTTACGAGTTGATTTTATCTTGCTTCAACCGGTTTATCACACGGGCGAAATGTGTTAAAAATTGGGAACTATGCCTCGACCGTGAGGCCGGGTCATGGTTAAGTGGTAAATAGCCTGTACAGATACCACATTTGGACCCAAAAGAAGGAGTGTCAATGGCTTACACAATAGTTGCAGACCTTTGCGAAGGCATCGCGGACTGCATCCCGGTATGCCCGGTTGAATGCATTCACTGGGCAGACGGAAAGGTCAACGTTAAGGGCACCAAGTACACCTACATTGATGACAGCACATGCATCGATTGTGGGGCCTGCTTGTCCGTGTGCCCTATCGAAGGTGCCATTCTTGATGAATGGAAGCCTGAGCTGCAAAAGCCCTAGTTCGCAATCAGCGCTAAAGGCAGGTGTCACCAGAAATGGTGGCACTTTCTTTTTGTCGCATTATCGTTTTTCGGTTATCTCGGCAGCAATTTTGCGCGTCTGCATTAATTAGAATCATGACCGCCGCTGCGCGAACTTGCCCAAGCGGCAATTTCGCAGCCGCATTAATCACTCTCACGGACCGCTTCTGCGCAAGCCTATATTCTCACCCGCCGTTTATTGCGGATTGAATCGAGCACGGCAGAAACAGTGCGCACCTGGTTTACAGCGTCGTCCGCTCCGAAACGAACGGGCAATCCGTTGAGGACGCTATAAGAGAAATGCTCGAACATTCTCTCATAGTGATTGGCGTGTTCTACAGTTACAACCTCATCATTGACGAAGATTGTAGCTTCATCAGGGGGTTGCCACGCACGAGGGAAATAAATGCGACCACGATCTCCTACAATTTCCAGATCTGTTCGATATGGCAAATCGAAACTACAATCAATGACTGCCGCTCCAGCCGAGAACTCCAGAATTCCGGTAGCCCCCATCTCAACATCCCATTGCGGATCTATGCAAGCAGTCATGCAGACCTGCACGGGTTCTGCACCGAAGTAAAATCTAGCAGCACTGAGCGGATAGCAGCCAACATCAAGAATGGCACCACCTCCGAGCTGACGATCGAGACGAATGTTTGGTCGATTATTGAGAACAAAAGAAAATGCGGCACGAACCAATCGAACTGCACCGATCTTATTTTCGTCGATCAATCGGCGCGCCAGTTCATGCTGAGGATGCATGCGCCAGACAAAACCTTCCATAAATTGCAGTCCGGTGCGTTTTACAGCAGAGGCTACCTTCTCGGTTTGCTCGACATTATCTGAGAAAGATTTCTCACAGAGCACATGCTTGCCCTTTTCGATTGCACGTAAAGTCCACTCTGCGTGCAGGGCATTCGGAAGGGGAATGTGGATAGCCTCGATTTCAGGATCATCGAGCAATTCTTCATAAGAACCATAACCGCGAGCCAGATCAAACTCTGCTCGAAACGATTCCGCTTTTTCTGCCGTGCGACTTGCAATCGCCACCACCTCAGAATACCGGCTATGCATCATGGCAGGAATACTGCGCCTGCGCGCGAATCCGGAGCAACCCAAAACACCCCATTTTAGTTTTTTCATAACTTATGGTGCTCCACCACCAGTAGTGCCACCGTGCTCAACAACAGTCATTTTGCAGTACGTGCGGCTCCATTTCTTCAGGCAAAGATCCGAATAAATATTCAGACTTGACTCAGCAAGCATCTTTTATTAAGACCTGAATACCGGCGGTCTTGACAAAGAAGGTTGCATAGCGCTCTACCACGTGCAACAGTACTGGCGAAACTCCCGGCGAGGCCGGGAACGCAGGAAGATGAAGAGGCTGTCTGTCAAGGTACCGCACCGATTCTACTTGAACTGCGTTTCATGTTACATCAAGTGCCGAAAATCCTTAACCGAATGGACAGGGCAAGGACGCCTCGGGATAGGATCGTGCTATTATTAACCATTGCCAAATAGTAAGACAAGAAAAAGTAATTGGAATAAGAACGAAATGTCATTACAAGCGCAGAAGAAGCAAGAACTAATCGATTCCCACAAGGTACACGATAAGGACAGCGGCTCTCCGGAAGTTCAAGTAGCAATCTTGACGGAGCGCATTAATCAACTAACAGACCATCTACGCACCCACAAGAAAGACTTTCACAGCAGGCGCGGTCTGTTGATGATGGTCGGAAAGAGGCGCAGGTTGCTGCAATACCTCAGTCGCGAAGATCAAGCACGCTATCGCAGCTTAATTGAGAAGCTAGGCTTGAGACGTTAATTAGATGAGGCGGGTCCTGTACCCGCCTTCTTTTTTGCGTGTACTCTTTGCATGCAGACTTGTTCTCAAGTTGATGCAGGGGCAAGTCCTCGATAGGTACATCGCAGGAGCCGGAGGCCGTTTCAGGCGGAAGCTTTGCTTCTGTCATTTTTTGTTTTAGAAATTAGTTTTTGTAAGGATCAAGAACGATGATGTCAATAGATTCCCCTCAGTCTGCTGTCAAGTCTTTTTCAGTTGACATAGACGGCAAGACCGTCTCGTTTCAGACCGGGCGAATGGCCAAACAGGCCAGCGGAGCAGTAGAAGTTCGGTGTGGAGACACCATGCTGCTAGTTAGCTGCACTGCAGGCAAAGAACCTCGTCAAGGCATCGATTACTTTCCGCTGCTGGTAGATTACGAAGAAAAACTCTACGCAGTAGGAAGAGTACCCGGAAGCTTTACACGCAGGGAAGGCAAAGCACCTGACAAGGCCATTCTGGTCAGCCGCCTGATCGACCGTCCGCTTCGCCCGCTGTTTAACTACCTGTACCGAAATGACGTAATGGTAGTGGCGCTGGTACTCAGTTCAGACTTAGAAAATCCGCCGGACACCCTGGCGATGTTCGGAGCTTCAGTGGCCGTAGAACTGTCAGGATTACCCTTTGCAGGCCCCGTGGGCGCCGTGAGAGTCGGCCGAATAGAAGGCCGCCTCGTGGCAAACCCCACGTATGAGCAGATGGCCGAATCGGATATCGACCTGGTCGTGGCCGGGACGGAATCTTCCATCATGATGGTGGAAGCCGGTTGTCAAATAGTCAGTGAGCGCGACATACTCGCGGCGATCGATTATGCGCACCAGATCATCAAGCGACAGGTAGAAGCACAACGTGCATTCGTGAGTGATGTTGGAGTCAAAAAGATGGAGTTTCTCGCTCCACCTAAGAATGAAGATCTGGATCGTATCCTTCGGGAACATGCCACTGAAAAGCTGAAAGAGTCGATGAACGGTGTCACCAGCAAAACCGTACGTGCAGACCTGATCAAACAAGCCGAAACAGCAGTAAAAGAAGCAATTGAACAATTGCCGGAAGACCATCCCCTTCGCACTGAACCCGTGAAGCTGGGATCACCCATCGAAGAATATGAAGCCGAGCTTATGCGCGCTCAGGTACTGGAGACAGGAAGAAGGGCAGACGGTCGCCGCTGTGATGAGATTCGCCCGATAACCGTGGAAGTAGGAATATTGCCCCGTACCCACGGGTCGGGTCTATTCACCCGCGGCAGCACTCAGGCGCTATCAGTAGCGACATTGGGGACCCCGGGGGATGCCCAAAAGCTTGACAGCGTCGATCCGCAAAAGGAAAAGCGCTATCTTCACCACTACAATTTCCCCAGCTATTCGGTGGGGGAAGTGAGACCAAATCGCGGTCCGGGACGACGAGAAATCGGCCACGGGGCACTGGCTGAGCGAGCCATACTGGCAGTATTGCCCAGTATGGATGAATTTCCCTATGTCCTGCGCGTAGTTTCCGAGGTACTGGAATCCAACGGTTCCACTTCCATGGCGTCTACCTGCGGCTCCAGTCTGGCGCTGGCGGATGCCGGAGTTCCTCTCAAAGCCACCGTGGCCGGTATTGCCATGGGGTTAATTCTCGAAGGCGACCGCTTCGCAATTTTGTCCGATATACAAGGGCTGGAAGATTTCCTCGGCGACATGGACTTCAAAGTTGCCGGAACAAGAGAAGGCATCACTGCGCTGCAGATGGATATCAAAATAGAGGGCATCTCTATCGACATCATGAAGGTGGCGCTTGAGCAGGCTCGCCGTGGGCGAATGCACATCATGGACAAAATGGAAGCTGTGCTTCCTGCTCCTCGTGAGGACCTATCACACTGGGCTCCGAGGATTCTAACCCTTCAGATTGATCCTGAAGACATCGGTACAGTTATCGGACCCGGCGGAAAAATGATTCGCAAGATCATTGAGGAAACCGGTGCGACCATCGATATCGAAGACGACGGTATCATTCGCATCGCATCCGTCATTGCCGAAGGTGGTGAAGCGGCACGTGACACTATCATACGTCTGTTAAAGCGAGTGGTGGTCGGAGACGTATACGCGGGACGGGTAACGCGGATAATTCCAGTGGGTGCCTTTGTAGAAGTACTCCCGGGAAAGGAAGGTATGGTTCATATCTCCCAGTTGGAAAACCGCAGAGTAGAAAAAGTTGAAGACGTGGTGGCCGTTGGTCAACGCGTTATTGTAAAAGTAAAAGAGATTGATGATCGCGGGCGAGTAAACTTGACAATCAAGGGAGTAAGCCCCGAAGAAAAGACGGCTGCAGAGCAAGGTCTGAAGCTGAAATAGCCCTGCCACAATTAGCTGAACGGAAGCGCAGTACCCTAGACGCCAACTCGTCAAGTGTGCTGCGCTTCCGTTTAGTCATGGCGATGGATGAATCCGGAGCACACTTCAGGCTATGCCCCCGGCTATGGTGGCTGGAGGCGCAGCGCCGGGGTTGAGAAGAGGACCGTCCGCCCACCGCGACAGCTCCGTGGCCGGCAGCGAGGCCTTGAAGCCGCAAAGAGACCGTCGCCCACCGCGACAGCCCCGCGGCCGGAGCGAAGCGTTGGAGCCGCAAAGAGACCGTCGTTCACCGCGACAGCCCCGCGGCCGGAGCGAAGCGTTGGAGCCGCAAAGAGACCGTCCGCCCACCGCGACAGCTCCGCGGCCGGAGCGAAGCGTTGGAGCCGCAAAGAGACCGTCCGCCCACGCGACAGCTCCGCGGCCGGAGCGAAGCGTTGGAGCGCAAAGAGACCGAGCTATGATGGCTGGAACGAAGTGTTGGCCCCATGAGGCCACTCAGGCTCTCTTAAACACAGGGACGCCAGGTTCTCCGGAACACCGTCAGATACTTTCGGACCGACCTGATGATTGGTCGATTACGACTTTCGGAGCTAAGTGGCAACTCATTCTCCTTCTGCACCAGGACAAACCTCCACTTCGCCCATTCGCTTCTCAGTAAGCAAGCCGTACTAAAGGCGCAAAAGAAAGGAGGAGGAAACAGATGCTCCTCCCCCTGGTACTTTATAGCGCTTAGCGCGTGCCGTACTAGACTGACACGACCTCTGAGCAGCCTTATGCGTCTACTTTGTCTTTGAACTCTTTTCCGGGGACAAACGCAGGCACCTTCTTGGCCGGAACCTTTATTTTCTCTCCCTTCTTCTGCGGATTATTAGTTTCACGTGCTTTACGCACACGCTGAACGAAGCTTCCGAATCCCACCAGAGTTACTTTGTCGCCTTTTGAGACGCTCTCCGTGACAACTTCGATAAATGCTCCGAGCATTTCCTCCGCTGCCTTCTTTGTAGTATTTGTGCGGACCGCAATTTGGGCAGCTAGATCTGCTTTATTCACTGAGATTCCTCCAAGTCGCCCGTAAACCAGATACCCCCGAGAATACAGCACCTTGGAGCACGGCACAAGACGCTGGCGAGAAAATTGCGCCTAACTGCTGATTTTTTTTTGTGCTCATTGCATAAGCCGGACGCCGGGGTCCCGGTGTCCGGATGCCACTTTCCAGCTGGGCGATTCATGCTCAACGGAGCGATCTCATCCCCCAGTTGAGTGAATCTACACGGACCCGAAGACCTCTTGACAAGCGAATTGGTTAAATCTCTCCCTGCGCGACAAGCCTGCCTCTCGCCACTTTACAACCGACTGAGATGCGTTCCCTGTCGACACCCTGGTGAATTGCACAGGCGTTTTTTTGGGGAACTCCGGAACTGCGTCAACGCGCACCGGTAGCAAAATCCGGAAAGTTTTCTCAAAAAAAAGCGTGTAAATCTCGACAATCCCGGGAACAAAAAACTTGTCGGAGAGAAGAGTGAAATCGTTTGACTGAGACAGTTAGAGCATCGCGTACAACTGCATCGCGAAATGCGGCATTCATAGCAGCGAACACCGCAGAATCGAAAAAGGCAAACGGGACGCTTATCCTTGACGTTCGGACGGTGACTATCCTCGCAGATTACTTTGTAATTACTGGAGGACAATCGACCAGCCAAGTCAGGGCGATTGCAGAGGCAATCGAAGCAACGCTCGCTAATCTTGGTATCAAGGCCAAGTCCATCGAAGGAAAGCGAGAAGGCCGGTGGGTACTGTTGGACTTTGAAATTATCATTGTCCACATACTCCAGGAACAAGAACGTAACTTCTACAAATTAGAGCAATTCTGGAACCACGCCTTGATCGTGGATCGCAAGGAATGGCTCGAAGAAGAAGAAAATTTCAAGACCGCGGAGACATTAGGCGATTCGCCTGAAAAGCAATAGGGGTGCACTATGAGCTTCAGAACTAGACTTCAAACCTTTGTCGAGAATCGCCAAAAGATTCAGATATGGTACGGTATGGGTTGCCATAATACCGTAACAGGACGAGTACTTAATGTCGATCACGATCACATCGATATCGAAGCATACTCACATGAAAGTGATGGACAAATTCACATTCGGCGCATTTTAGTACCGCTCCATCTAATTCTCCACATCGACATTACTAGTGCCGAAGTTGAAGATGCTGACGACGATGTAAATATCAACTTTGAGAATGACAGAGCGTCCAGCCCGACCATGTCGGTAGGCGACTTGCCGGAACCACCACGCGGATATGCAGTGCGAGTGCTCTCGCAACTAAACGCCTCGTACTCCAACCGTTTCTCCAGAATGACGCCCGGACCAGGCGGAATATATTTTGCAGTTGACGGGTCGGTGTGGAACATCGACAGTTCCGGACAACTTTCTGAGTATGCAAGAATTCGTGGCAATACCACAATTTCAGGTCTGAAGTTTGATCGCAAAGGTGTGCTCTATGTAGCTACCATTCAGGGCACGGTCTACAAAATCGATCCAAACAAGAGCGGCAGAGTGCTCGCTCAACTCGATGGCAGTCTCACCGGCGGTGGCACATTCCTGGCTGATCTTGTTCTCACCCCTTCAGATGATGTGCTCGTATCGAACTTCCCTTCCAATACTGGCGGCATCTTTAAAGTAGACAGATTGGGTGAGTACGAAGTATTAGCCGGTGGTCCCGGGCACGGCACGCAGGGACTCCTCGTCGACCCCGATGGCTATGTATGGTCGCTGGAACACGCAACAGGCTCCGTGGTCAAGCGCACGATGGACGGACGCGAAGTAGCACGAGTGCAAGTGGCAGAGCCCGAAGCCTTCAACTTCGCCGATGGATTCGATGGCAACCTGGCAATGGACAGCCTGCGGCGAATTTATGTAACAGCCGGACGCTCCGGATGCGTCTTCAGAGTCAGTGGTGACCGCGCCGAAACCTTCCTCACCGGTCTGGTTAATCCCACCGGAATCACTTTCAGCCCCGATGGCATATTGTTCGTACTCGAAGCTGGACGCTCACGTGTTCTACGAGTGGTTGCTCTCGATAAAGCCGACCGAACAGCATCGGCAACAGCGCTGAGCTAATCGACCTCATTCAAACAGATCAAACACAGATTTGAGAAAGGAGCATCCCACGGATGCTCCTTTCTCTTTTAGCTATAAGATGTCCACTTTCTTTTGCCGAAAGAGGCACAACGTGGTTGTTACTTGGCCAGGGAGGGCGAGCCGCTGGTAGTATTTGCCACGGGTACGGTGTCTTCCTTGTACAACGATTCAATCAGGTCTTTATATGTAGCTTTGAGCACATTACGCTTCACTTTTAAGGTAGCTGTGAGTTCGCCCCGCTCGACAGATAAATCATGCGGCAAAACAGCAAAATTGAAAACCCGTTCGTAGTCAGCCAGCAACTTACACTTGTCGTAAATTTCGTTCTTCAAGTACTTACGTAATTCCGGCTGTCTCAAGAGATCAGTGTAGTCTTTGAATTGCCACCCTCTCTCTCCTCCAAAGGACAACGTTGCTTGCTCATCGAGAGTCAGCAATGCCACCAGCGTTTTCTTCTTATCACCAAACACGATGGTTTGAGAAACCAGCGGTATTGTCTTCAGTACATTTTCTACTTTCTGCGGGGCAATGTTCTTGCCAGCGGAGTTTACGATAATGTCTTTCTTTCGATCGGTTATTTTGAGATAACCGTCTGCATCTACAACACCAATATCTCCGCTGTGGAACCACCCGTCGGTGAAGACTTCGTTGGTCATTTCGTCGGCTCTGTAGTAGCCGCGAAAAATTGACGGGCCTTTAAATAAGACCTCTCCATCTTCCGCCACTTTCATTTGTACAGACTGCAACGCCGGACCTACGCTTCCGAACTTGTTCTTTTGAATACGATTAACATTGGTGGGAGCAGCGGTTTCCGTCAGCCCGTAGCCTTCCAGCACAGTTATGCCGATAGCATTAAAGAACTCGATGACCTCGGCGGTTGCCGGGGCCCCGCCACTGACAATCAATCGCAGGCGAGGTCCAATCTTTTCTCTCAGTTTGCTTAAGACAAGCTTTTCTGCAAGCCAATATTTTGCCTCGAGCATCTTGCGCAAAGGCCGTCCGCCATTTTTATGTCGCTGCACTTCTTTTCCCACTTCCAGCGACCACTCGATCAAGCGGCGAGCGCGACCGGACGCACCAGCGATACCGGCATTGACTTTGGCATATATTTTGTCTAAAAGACGAGGCACCACAAGAATCAACGTAGGGTCGACTTCTTGCATGTTCTTAGCTACATGCTCGATGCCTTCTGCAAAGCCTACGCAGGCACCATTTTGAAGCCAGTAGAACTCGCCGCATACTCGCTCAAATACATGAGAGAGTGGAAGGAACGACAGATACATATCATTTTCGCCCACGGGAATAATGCCGGCGAGATCGTAAACAACCGTCAAAATATTGCGATGCGTTAACATAACACCCTTCGGTGTCCCCGTCGTTCCAGATGTGTAGATTATGGTGGCAAGATCATCCGTCTGTATGGCGGCAATTCGTTCGTCTACCAATTGCGGTGACTCTTGCTCCAACTTTCTCCCTGCTTGCCTGAGTTGCTCCAGTGTAAGAACCAGATGTTCAGGAACGTTCAGGTCAGCGAGCGTTTTGCCCTTGGCCGGGGGGGTAAGCAATACTATCTTCTCAAGGCTGGGGACACGAGACGCTACACCCAAAACCTTCTTGAGGAGAACTTCATTGTGAACGAAGGCGACCTTAGCTTGAGAGTTGTTGAGAATGTGCTCGATATCTGAGCTAGAACTTGTCGGATAGATTGGCGCCGAGACCGAACCAATGCAAATTATCGCGAAATCAGAAGCTACCCAATAATGAGAAGTCGCTGCCATTACTGCGCCACAATCGCCGGATTGCATACCGAGCGATAGCAGGCCGTAGGCAATTTCGCGTACAAGACGGTCTAATTCGGACCATGTCAGCTCCGAGTAAGCACCTTTGTTTTCCTTGTACTTTGCGGCGGCGGCTGAAGCCGTTTTGCCGACTCTCTCCACAAACAAATGAGCAAGAGACTGCTGCACTGTTGTTACCTCACAAATACCATGGGCTAAGGACCGTAACGCCAAACCAATTATATGTCAGTTATGGAGAGGTAAATTTCATTCCACCATAGCGATTGATAACGTTTACTCAATCTCTTTCAACCATGACTGCACAGCGACGATTTACCGAGTAAAGAGTTTTTCATGTATCTCCATATGTACAGTCCGGCTCCCGGCAGGACTCGTGTGTCCTGGAAATAAGTTTTCATTGCTCGATAGTCATCGCGCCCGGATAGACGTCTTTGTTGGTTTCTTGTTCCAGTTCAGCTAGTGCTACGAAAGAGCTTGAGTTACAAACACAGCTGAGAGCGCCTGAGGGCTATCTGCCAACCTGCCGATACCTTGCCCGAACGCGTGCGCGACAATAACAGGGAACCCTCCCGGGGCATTTCCTTCCTGTTGCAAGCGGTGCTCACTTTTAGGACCCGAATAGATCGGTGAATAATGCCGGAGGTGCCTTTATACCGTTAGTACATTGTCTCAGCGAATCGGTTAGAAGCATAATGGCATTCAATGTGTAACAGCATTCCTTTTCAGGCAGGACGGAACTCTTGAACCAACTTAATGAATCAGTTTCAAAACGCGAGCTTATTGCAGCGACCATCACAGTTTCAATCTGCCTGGTCGTCGTTTTCTGCCTGAGCCTTGCTCCTCCCGACCTTCGTAGTCAGCTGCTCTGGACTTTGTTGGTGTTATATTTACCTACCGGTGCTACCACAATGGGACAATTGTGCTTCCATGCGGGTTTATCTGTCATGGCAGAGTTCTTTCTACGTGTATCATGTTCCTTGAACCGAATATGGTTGCTGGTGCCTGGAAGTTATCCAGCTATGCCATTTTCAGCAAGCGCCAATCTTTTACAAAGCGTTTTGTGCGACCAACAGAAGTACATGCAGGCGTTATCACTTAACAGCCAAAACATCGCTGCGTCACAAACCGGACTCACCAACTTTAGGTGCTGAACTCAGCAATCGTGCGTACATCTTTATCAAGATGGGGAATGGCGAAGATGCTCAGCGTGCGACCGAGCAAGCACTCGAAATACTTAGTGCTAGTAACGATGCGGCCGCCGGTTCGGCTTTAAACAATCTCGCGGGTATCGCCCGCCCACTCATCATCTTGGCAAATTGACTTCTTTGCGTCAGACCGAGCCAACACGTTCGCTTTAGGAATTTCGTTCATTTCAATGGTAATTGTTTCCGGCCCTTTTGCTTGACTGTTTTGGGTTCTCGCTTTCGCCGATGTCTTGAATACTGAGGGTTGAGTTTTACAGCGAATGGATCTAAACTCAGCCTCGGCGTTCAGGTCGCTCGTCAGCGTTACACGGAAATTTCGGCTCTGCCGCTAAGCACATAGGCGAAACCTCAACCTTCGGTGTAATACTATATACGGTGCCCCGGCCAGCATGTTCCGCAGCTTCGGTTTTTGCCAGTCAACGCCTCCAGGGTTCAAAGCACCATTGCTCCTGGCTTTCTTTCTGACTTTCGCTCATATTTGGGCTTGCTCAGCGCAATCGACCATTCTGCCTACCGATACTAATCGTGTATCCGGAACGCAGAAGCCGTCTGCTAGTAAGCTGGAGCTCAAGGCACTGCGTGTGCTTCCAGCAGCATTCTATCTCGATGCCAATGTGGAGACGAGCTTTCGAATCGAGACTAACCCCTTTCAAACTGTTACCAAGAGAAAATTGCTGCAAAGTTTAGTCCCACTGGGCACTGACGTCTCCGATCTAGATTCAACGCAATTTACAAGTATAAGCAAGGAGATCAACCAAGCAAGTTCATTCGACAATGTAGTGCGTGTCAATCCCAACGTCACCACCGGTTGGTCTCCAAGCGACCAAACGCAATACTTCGTCCAATACTTCCTCATCAGAGATACGTTGCTAAAAAACCGAATTTTAAGTTCCACCACACATTCGATCGGCGCCGGAGCGCAGCATTCATTCACCGTGGGAAAGACCGGAAGCATTCAACCGCAGCTAATCATACGAGAGCTATTTCAGTCCGAGCAGATTCCGGTGTTGGATTATCTACCCGCCGTCACAATCTCGAAAAGCTTCAAGTCTGGACTGAGTGCATACGTAAATTCGACCCTGCAATGCCGGTTTAAATACTTTATCAATCATCCGATGCGAGAGTTAGATCCTTTCTATACGGTGGGTGCTTCCTACCAGAAAGGACGATGGTCATTCAGCGCCAGCAGCACCTTTAATCAGAATTTCAGACATCAATTCCGTGGGAACGCGTTGCTGCCAGTCAATAATTACTCAATGATCTCCGACTTTGAGATTGACAGGCAACTTTTTACTAAAGTATCAGGATTGCAGGCTTTCTTGCGGGCTGAACCGGTGTGGAATTTCGCCTCGCGCGGAACAAACGGCCTTTCGGGTATGGACTTTCGGTTATATTATGGATTACGGGCCGCTGTTGGCAAACAGGCTATTAGCGGAACAATGGAACGCCTGAGGCAGCAATATCAACATGCATCGCCATAAACCGTTCAGCCAGATTGCGCTGCAGAGCCTTTCCTTCGGGATTCTAGCCCTGGCGGGGAATTGCGCACCCGATGCAGGCCGCTCACCTGTAGACGCGTCTAAAGCGAACCAGGTCCGTCCCACCCCGACAATATCGCAACATGCAAAGACGGAAAGGCTGCTTCAGCATCGCCCCTCTCCGGTTCAGCATCGATCGCTGGCAAGGAGGAATTTGTGGTTCCCCGTTTACAATCGTGGCATCGCAAGACAGACCCGACAATCGTCTGATGCCTCCAGTCGAGCGGCGACAGAAGGTATGGGAGGCTCAGGCCCGGGGGTGGCCAGTTATTCCTTTATCAATTTTCCTGCCAATTTCGAAGATACTTCCGGTCTTGCCTCTCGCGGGCTTGTAAGAACACCGGTCGAAAAGGGAAAGAGTGAGAAGCAGCTATCTTTTCTTCTGCCACAAGGAACCGTGCTCGTCCGCAATGTCCTGCCGGTCAACATGAAAACTGCGTTTCACCGGATCACCGTGAGACCAGGCGCCATAGCTTATTTTGTTCATCAAGAGAATGACACTGCGATCCTCAACCTGAGTGGCGAACGACGTACATCCGTAATTGTAGAATCGACGGACGGCAAGCAAAAATATGATGTTCCCATCGGCGGTGCACTAATTATCAGCAAAGAGGAACTCAACAATTCGAAGGTATCAAAATTCATTCCGTGGCAGACACCGGTCGCCGTGGCTAGTGAAGATGGAATGCACATCTATCGGGCTGGATTTGCCTTCACCGATGCATTAGACAGATCTTCTGAATTTCATGATTGCGTTCGCTCTAAAGTCGCCGCCGATCGTGCCGTCGCTAACAAGCTGCTCAAGAATGCAGCAGCCTCGCTTGTTGTACCAGCCGTATCCGCCGAGTAGCAACGAACGCCCGGGCGAGCCGTTCGAAACAGCGACTTGAGTCCGTTAGACTGGTTTAGCAAAATATTTCCCGCTCCTAATCCGGTTGCATTTCGGGGTTTCCACAACATCAAACACGTGTGTTTCATTTTCAAAGAAACGCAGTCAGATGCGCCGACATCGCCTTTGCTGTTGCCGCCAGACGTTGCTTGAACGGGTTGGGTGACTCGGACTCCACCGCCGATGCGAAGACCGCTAACGCATAGCGGACCGCCTCGGTCGATTGGATGAATTGAGGAAAAGTTGTGATTTTGTTATCAACATGGTACGTGCATGAGTGAGAATGTACCTGTCTTGGTCTGCCGATGGTTGGTTGTTCGGCTGGCTGCATCCTACATGCAGCCAGCCGATTCGGGCACGACATCGTCGACACCTTGAATTTGAGGAAATCAAAATTACAGGCGCTTAAGCAATCCGTCTACGCTTGCGAACCTGCATGGCAACCAATTCTAGACGACATGATCATTTCATGTTTTTGGTGGAAACATTGTTCCTTCCACTCCGTCACTGGGCAGGTGAGGATCAAAACATGACAGTTTTGCCATGGAACTTTGAAAACCGAACTGAGTTTCCCATCATCAGAGTATTAACCAGGAAGGTTCTATGAAAAAGACTCTAGCTATTGGCCTGCTTGCCGCCAGCGTAATTGGTGGTTCGTTTCTCGCGCTCCCGGCAGAAGCGCAAAGTTGCCACCACCACTGGAGGCAGCATATCAACGCAAGTTACAATCCATATGCATTCAACGGGTACCGCAATGCATTTAACGGCTACGTTAATCCGTATGTATCCAACCCGAACTATAATTCGTACAATTCATACAACTACGGCAACGGTCGAAGAAATATCTGGAATCGCCTGAGGTTTGGATTCTAGAACGACTTGGTGCGGTTGATCAAAACGACCTTTCTTAAGGACCCTTGAAAAACATGCTCTTCATGCGGTCAAACAATGAGGTCTTCTTGTTGGATTCACGCGAAGACGGACGAAGGGAGTCCTTGGACTTCTCCACGGCGACACCATAGTCACTCTCTTCGTCCTCTTCATCGTCTGCTAAATTTTCGGCCAAACCATTCAGGTATTTTTCATCGGCCTGTTCTTCATAGTACACGTAAAGATCGGGACACCTGGCTCGCAATTCAGCGGCTCCTCTTTCCGAAATAAGAGTTAGCTCTATCTCGATGCTAGAAAGCTTTGGCAGTCGAGATAGATACGGAATCGATGCGTCAGTAATTCTGGTTCTCGATAACCCAAGCGATGTCAAATTCGTCCATGATGCAATTGTGCCAATTGCTTCGTCTGTAATTAAAGTGGCGTCAAGCTGAAGATCACGCAATTGAAGACCGCAGCCAAGATTAGCGATGAATATGTCTCCTATCTTTGAATCGCTCAAATCGAGGTTTTGCAGCTTGGGCAGGGTATTTAATACCCCCGCCAATTGCAGTTCATCCTCGTCGAGCCTTACTTCCTGCAGCCAAACAGCCCGGAGTTCCGCCTTCTTCCGAATTGATTGGACAAGCGATGACTTGCAGCCACTGACCATAAACTGCTTGAGCCTATGCAATCGTGACACCCCCTGCAAGTCTTTAACATCTGACACCTCCAGCGATTCAATCTGCTCGGGCAAATGACCAAAGCCCTTGCCTGTACAGGGTGTTCCGGACAAATTGAGCCCCTTCAACTTCTTCATGTTCGATAGGGTCCGCAGTCCCTCGTCATCGACTTCAGTATAGGAAAGTTCGAGATATTCAAGAGAATTGGCCAACGGAGCTAACGCACGAAGCCCGTCATTCTCAAGCCCGCTACTGGCGAGATCGAGGCTGCGAATATTTTGCAGATTGCGGACCATAATAGTTATTGCATTGGTCGACACTTCAATATTAGCGGCCCCCAAGCGTTCAAGCCCCTTGATATGCAATTGGCTTAGTCCGTGTTCCGTGAACTTGCTACGAGAAAGAATTAGCGTTTTAAGATTCTGAAGCTGGTTTAGTGCAGGAGCCGCCGCGTCGGAGATCAGAGCGCCGCTCAGATCGAGGAACTCGAGATTGGCAAGGGTTCCTATGTGAGCCATCGACTTGTTTGAGATTTTCGAGCCTTGTATTGAAAGTAATTTTAGAGATTGAAATGTCTTAAAATGTCGAGTCGTTTCATCGGGAATCTGCTGGAAGGTTCTGATACCGTTGAGTCGAGGCATACATCGCGCCCAGGTTTCGAGGTGCGGTTCGCTTGCATACATCAGGGTTTCGATGTTTTCCGGTATGAGCACCTCGCCTTTCGCCTCGCACCACAAGCCACCCTCATCGGTGTCTTTGTTCATCGCACGCTTGCAATCAGCTTCGGCTTGATCCGGAAATTGATTCTCCTCGGTGGCAGCGGTCTTCATGAATTGTTCAAAGATATTTTCAGTGGTTTCTGTTTGGATAAGCGAAGCGTTCTTTGCAGCATCAGTTATCTCCACCGCAATGCTATTCCCGTTAGCAGAGAATGCCTCCGGTTTATCAACCGAGGCAGCCTTTGCCAAAGATTCCTCCCCTTCGGCGGTGTCGTCATCGTCTTCCCAAAACCTGGCTTCCCAGGACGGCGACTCAACTTCAAGCTCGCTGATTCGTCCGTAAGACTTGTCAGTCGGGAAGACGATTTTTTGCTGGTTCTTTGCTGTCGCCATTTTCCGCCTCACCATTGAAACTGTTCGCTCGAAACATCCTTGCCGCAGCCGTTTGCCTTATATCACATCTTGTCTACTCCATTTGTTCACAAAAGTTCTGCAAAAACTCGATCCTGATACGCAGGTTTCCGCTTGCACAAACCGCCGCACGTTGTCTTATAGAGATGGAGACTGTAAGCATTGGCTACGTACTCAAAGAGTAATTTGCAGTGGCTCAAATAGGCTCTTCGCACACAAACAAGGCAAGATCAGCTGCTAGTCAATATTCCCGGAACACAGCTTCGTTGCCACTGCAGAACCTCTTGCGCAATTTTGTCTAGTTCAGTATCAAACATCAAGTCATGAAACGCATCGTCAAACTGTTTCCACTGCTTATTTGGAGCGACCATCTTGTCGAATACTTTTTTGTTTACGCGGTTGTTAACTATGCGCTCCACACCTGCGGTGAGCATCAGAACCGGAGCGTCTATTCTCAACGGAAAGACAGACTCCACCTTTTTCGACAACTTAAGCAACTCCAAAAGCATGCTACCCGGTACACTTGGAAGATGATCGGGATCATTGGCAATCCAATTTTGAACGTACTTATCGCGACTTATTGTTTCCGGTCCATAGGGGAGCCCGACGAGAGCTTTCGGCTGGATCAGCGCGCTAAAAATCGCACGCAAACGGTAGCTCAATGTAAACGTTGCAGGATACCCGTCAAAGCCCGGAGAAAACATCGCCAGACCGGCCAAAGGGGTCATTACTCCTGAAGAGCTTTGGCTTCGACCCGCACCGAAGAATAGTGAAGGGTCGACGTTCATTGCAGCAATTGAAAGAAGGGCACCCATGCTGTTTGCCATCAAAAATACGGGCTGGCCGTTCATTTGCTGAAGTTGTCTATAGACCTGGCATAACTCCTTGACCCACTGAGAGTACGAACGGAGCGGCAAATGTTTTCTGGTGCCGAAACCACAGTGATCATACGAGACTGCCAGTACCCCGTGCTGGCTTAACCGGCGCCCCATAGCCTCAAACCAGCCGGAATGCGCGCCCAGACCGTGAACAAGCAGAGCGCAACTGGAGCTTGCAGACGAGGGTTCCCATCGCCGAATCTTAATTTCTTCATCATCAAGCTCAATTGCGCCGAAACTACAAGTGGGTTCCAGATCGATTTCACCCATTCTTTACAAGAGTCCTCCGAGCCTGACACTTCAAGCAGCTTGGCGAATTCTGTCGCGCACCACCCCCAAAAAGAGACGGTTCACTGCAATTAATTCAACGATAACACGGACCAAGCTACTGTATGCTCATATAAGAAGGAATTCCGACGGAGAGACGCAGATCACCGAGGACATCAGAACCGGCAAGCAGACGGCTCCGGGGCTAAATGGAAGCCAGAATAATGAGAAACCACCCCGTAAAACGTGGTGGTGGGTTCTGTTTTTGGTCGTTGTTCTAGCGATTGTCTGGTTTGTACGAATGCCGGAGACTCCCCTCGACAAGGCCATTAATCTCGTCAAATCAAACAGAGCCGCAGCGGCGTTACCGATTCTTGAAGACATTGCCGCAAAACAACCTGAAAACCTGGACGTTCTGCCCTGGTTGGCTCTCTGCTATATGAATACGGACCGAATCGCCGAAGGACGTACAGCGCTGGACACCGCGGTGAAGATGAAGTTACCTGCGTCCACCCTGGAGCCCGCGGTGAGGAGCTTTATTGGTTATTACTCCCAACGAAACGATTACGGCGAAGCAGAGAGACTATTCGAACATATTCGTGCCATGAGGGCGCCGTCACAGCAACTCAATTCCAGAGAGCTCAATGAAGAACGGCGCAAGATGTACGTAGCATGGTCCGACTACGAAGCATCTCAATCGAAGACCGACTCAGCGATAGAGCACCTGCAAACAGCGATCGACTTACCCGACGCCAACGACACCGAGAATGCGCAGCTACTTCATAAACTAGCAGACTACTACCGCGAATTGGCGGCCACTGCGGAGACAGTGGATAAGAATGACGCTCGAGCCACCGACTTGCTCGAGAAGAGCCTCACTCGCGTCGATGAACCGGCGACACGCATCGCCCTGGCCGATTTATACACCCGAGCAGGAAACTTCAAGAAGGCAGTGGAGCATCTGCGCAGCGTGTCCGCGCTCGACCCCAACAACCTGGAGTCGCGCCACAAGCTAGTGGAGCTGTGTCTCAAACTTGATGATGTTAAGGGGGCTAGAGACGGGCTCATAGAACTGCTTGACAAAGAGAAGTCGGTGGAGAACTACCAGCTTCTTGCATCCCTCAATTTGAAACTTGAGAACTACGCAGGAGCTGTGCGAGCATTGGAAGATGCTTCTAGCCTCAGCCGCAACGATGCCACAGTTCTTCAAGGGCTGAGAAATGCATTATTAGACTGGAGTGTGTCGCTTGGTCACAATGGCAAGCAGGAAGAGTCTTTATCGGTAAAGGGCAGAGCTGACAGAATTTCAGAAATGATCAAGGGTCTGGAAGACAATCCTGTAGAGGCCCCCGAACAACCAGCTGAAGCAGGTCAAGAGAAGCCACCGGAAATTCCTCCGGGTGGTCCGCCCATCGCCCTATCGGCTTCACGTATCTGGCTGTCAAAGGGGAGCTTCACCCCCGAAGGCGAGATCACCGTTAAGAACGTCGGACAAGACGAGGTTTCCGACCTTTCGCTCTCGGCTGTTTTCTTCGATAACACCACCAAGAAACGAACCGGATCGGTGACAGTTTCTGCCGCCAGTGCGTCTCATCCCATGCTTAACGGGCAAACCAGAACGTTGTATTTCTCGTCGCCAAATATCGTAAAGTCGGACCACATTTTGTGTGTCTTGATCTTTTGGAAAGGCAAACTGATTCGCGAGCTGCCCGTGGTCAAGGAGCGTTAAATCTGCGTCATGCTAGACTAGTGTTCCGTAACGGCGCGCGGTCTCTCGTCCGCCTCGTCAATACCGCCAGATTTGCTCACTTCGAGGATGACCGAGGCCGGTCGTCCAGTGTACTCAACCAGCTAACGGCAAGTATTGGAGTCTCTATGACCACACCTGAAAGCTGCAGACACGAATACGTGAAAATATACCAGCGCAAGCTGAAAGGGCTTGACCGCCGCCTGGTAGCAACAAGGGCTTATCTTCCGGTAGGGTTTAAGATGGCCGACTTTGGACATTTGAGTGAAGGAAGTTATTGCTTTTGTACTAAGTGTCGAGCAAGATTGTTTCCCAAGCGCACTAACGCGGACAGAGCACAGGCTCGCCTGGTAGCAGCGGCTGGAAAGCTGGCCGAAATGCAAGCTGACCATGCCGAAGAAATAGTCGATGATGCCCTGGAGAAGGCTACCGTGGCAATTGCCGTGGAAGAATTAGAGATAGACGCAGTTGCACTGGATGACCTCGACGAGGGCGGAGTCGGTCTACCAGTGGAAGACGAAGAATCGCTGTAAGAGGGTTGAGGCTTCAGAAATGCATAGAATTGTGCCGCTAGCATTCATCTTATTGTTTTTTTCACCGGTGTACATTGTGATCAAGTACCTTCGATGGTGCTGCAAGGAAGAACAGAGAGAGAGTGACGAACACGATCTTGATTTAGAGATAGAAGAGTGAGTCATATCACGTTTACTAGAGAGACAAATGGGTCGTTATCTTGCCCGAATTCTCAAAACCCTATTTGTCGCTCTCTTTGGCGTGGGTGGCGGAATAGGATTGATGACGTTTATCGCGCTGACCTTGTATTCAGATCAACAGGCAGCGGTGGAAATTGGCTTACAGAGCGCACTGGTGGTAGGGCTTAGTTTTGGTTCAATTGTCGCTACGGCGCTGGTTCTAACCGACCTGACCATGAGACTTTCCATTTCGAACGGGCCCCCGCGCGAAGAGATTTGGGAACTGGAGCAGTCTAGAGAAATCGAACTCACCGGGAGCATTCGCGACGTAAAACGTCATTGCCGAGAGGCACTGATGATGGTGCCTAATCTCAAGTCGGTGCTGGAGGAAAGCAGCGACTTGAGCATGAAAGCGTCCATCGGGCGCAGCTGGCGGTCTCCGGGAGAAGAAGTGCAGGTGGTCATTACTCCCGCTGGCGATGGTCGATTCAAAATACTTTGCACGAGTCATTGTGTACAAAGGCAAGTCGCATTCGATTACGCCAAGAATTTTGAAAACGTCGAAACGTGGCTGCGGCACATGTCTCGATTCAAAGGCATCACTGCGCAATCCTAGGATGCGGAACGCGGCAACCGGCGCCGGTCGGCTCGGGTCAGCAAGACTAACTAATTCAACATATCAGCCAGAGCCACCAGAAGCTGATAAGAAGGTCTCGTGCTGCAATCATTGTGATCGGTGCCGGCAAGACGCACAAATCCTTTCGGCGCACTGGCTTCTCTGTGCAATATTTCCGCATTCTCAAACGGAATTGTTCGATCTTCAGTTCCGTGTACGATTAGAAGTCGGGGGTGCTCACCTTTAACGAAAGCAAGATTGTTGAGTCGGTCGACGGGATATGTGCAATCGGGATACAATCTAAACAACGGCATCTTTTGCGCGGCTAACGCCGGAAGCGAAACGAAGCCCGACTGCAATATAACGCCACGGCACGGATGGCTTGCTGCGATACGGCATGTGATACCGGTGCCCAGAGATTCTCCATACAACACCAGCGTTCCCGAACCTATCTTTCGTTGCTCGGTTAAGTAGGTATAGGCGGAATTGCCAGCGCTACAAGCTGAGTCGACCGATGGACTGCCACTGCTTAACCCGTATCCCTCATAGTCGTAAATGAAAACCGATGCACCGGCATCTAGAAGCAGTTTGATTAGCGCCACCCTTGTTGTAAGGTTTCCCGCATTTCCATGGCTTACAAGCACGGTCTTTGAACCGAGTGGATTCTTGAAGAACCATCCGTGTAACAACACGTTGTTCTTTCCTCTAAAGAACACAGTCTCTTTGGGGATGCCTCCCACGTCTTGTATCTCATAATGACCAATCATGGCCGGGTGAAAAATTAGAGTGTTGTACAAAGGCATGGCTACTGCCGGGGAAAGCAAGAAATAGTACAAGACCGCTTCGATGGCGACGCGTTTGTAGGACCTCGTCCTTCGTGGTTGAGTGCCTTGCGTTGCCGGTTCTTTAGCGAGCAGCTGTCGCCATTGAGAAGGAAAGAACGGAGCAAACAAATATCGAAGCAATCGGTGGAATGCCTTACCTATAGTGTCTTCCTTCGAATTCAGCGCCGTTTGGTCCATGCCTTAGTTTGATTCTCCTGCCGGTTCTCAGCATTAGGCACGGAACACTTAATTAAGTGTCCAGTTCGCTGTCTACGATGGTCCAAAAATAAGTCTCTCCTCCGCAAAACGGGTCACAACAACTACGGCAGCGCAGGGATTGTCCTAAAGCGAGTCAAAACACCAATGGCGAATCATGGACATTAATTGCTTCCTGTGCACTGAGCAAATCTGAGAATGGTCAATGATCGTACTGTGACGAATACGGGCCATGACTGGCGGTTACGATGCTTAAGATTACAGCCATCTTTTTGATCTTCGATTCAAGCACCTGGTCTTCCTTGTTCTTGCTCAAACGGATTTCTCTCAGGAGTTTGCTAGACTGCAAAAGCGAGGAGATTGAAAACTCAGAATGAACCACGGCCGCACTTATGTTGAGCCGGTGGAGTCGCCTTCTGCCGATGTTATCGTCTGGATTCTTGAAATCCTTGGTTGCTGATACCAACAATTCCTCACCTGCACTGAGCACCACTCGGCGATCTCCATGTCTGAAAAGTACTTTTCCCGAGTCCGGTTCCCAGAGATTTCGAACCGAAGTTATTTCACCGTCGCCGGCTCGGTTTATAAGCACAACAGCTCCAGGCTGCAATTCGAGAAATCCCGGGTCCAAAGGCACCCTCATGGAGTGCGTGGCTGCCACCAAGCCTTTCTGAAATGGAGCATGCGTGGTCCCAGAACTTCAATCTGGTTGTCGCTGAGACATTTCACGGTGGCGCCCCCAAACCAGAACGAACGCAGTGGCAAATTAGTGGACATGACCGGTTGCATCAGCGCTATCGGCCGTAGAGTTGAATCCTGCGTTGCTTTGCAATACCAGCGTTGGAGTAGTAAAGGTAATGCTTGGCGCCGAAATTGTTGAACTGGCAAGAACGATAATGGCTCTGGCTGGATCGGATACGAAAGACAGAGGCGTCAGCGAGGACAATGAACCCAAAGAAAGATTGATCGCAGCCGATGTATTCACGGTGAGAGGGCTACCGACTCCGTTCAGTATTCCTGTCAGTGAATTGATGCTAACGTTGACCGCATTGGCACCACCATTGAAAGTAACAATGTTACCTGCCGTGATGTCGCCACTGCCGGATAGCGCAACGATCGAGCCAGCACCGCCAGTGTTGAAGTTAACATTGCCCGCTGGCGCAGCGAGTAAAGAACCGGCACCCAGGTTCAAGGAGAGTGAGTTAGCCGGTCCATTGCTCTCAATATCGAGGTCTCCGAGCGAAGCTGTTATCGTCGCGTTGTTGTTCAGAACAGGGGTATTGATTGTCACGCTGCTTCCCGACACGGTCGTACCACCGGCAACGTCAACTGATGAAGAGCTTCCGCTGGTAACAACTACGGCTCCTGTCGAGGCGACATTACCGTTAAGAGCAATGTTTCCCGCACCGGCGAGCGTAGTCGCTGAACCTGACGTTACAGCTGCGAAAGCAAGATTACCCGCGCTGCTTGAAATAGTGATTGGACTGCCTGTTGCACTAATCGTTCCCGTGATTGTCTGAGCGGAGATATCGACCGCGTTACTGCCTCCATTAAAATCCACAACATTACTTGCGCTAATCTTGCCGTTGCCGCTATTTCCCGTAATGGCACCGGCTGTAATGGCATTGAATGTGACGTTTGTCCCGGCACTATTGGCATTTAATTGTGAGCCAGCACTCAGATTTACGATAAGTGCGCCCCCCGCACCATTGCTCTGAATTGCCAGATTCCCTGCGTTAGCCGTAACAATGCCATCGTTGTTCAATGTTGGCGTCGTTATACCAATTGTTGAACCGAAAATTGTATTGCCAACAGATACATTGACCGAACCGGTCGGTGCAGAGGTCAACCCGATACCTGACGTGGCGGTAAGGGTGCCATCCACTGTCAGATTCGGCGAGCTGGCAGAAATGGTACCGGCGGTAACTGAACCCGTATTTAAATTCGCGGTGGCAGACAAATTGGCGGTGGCCGTTCCCGGTAAGGTAACCGAGCTGCCTGTGGCGGTGTAGGTTCCTGCTCCTACTTGAAAGAGCCCGCTTACGCCCGAAAGATTTCCCGTACCGGTTAAAGTAACGTTCGAACCACCATATCCTAGAAACGGAACGCCTCCCAGGTAGAGATTGGTAGTAGTGATGCCCGTTAGCGTGCTGGCATCGAAAGACCCGTTTGCCCCGCTTAGCGCTAAGCCGACCTGCCCGGCTGTTATAGTCGGTGCGCCCGTAATGGTAATCGTCGGTGATATCACACTGAGTGTTGCTCCCGGCGCAGATAACGCCCCCCCTATGGCGACAGTACTTGATCCATTCAGCGTTATTACACCACCTGTGGTGATTAAGCTACCGTCCACTGTCAGGTTGGTGGCGCTGGCAGAAATGGTGCCGGCGGTAACCGAACCCGTATTTAAATTCGCGGTGGCAGATAAGTTCGCGGTGGCGGTTCCCGGTAAGGTAACCGAGCTGCCTGTGGCGGTGTAGGTTCCTGCTCCTACTTGAAAGAGCCCGCTTACGCCCGAAAGATTTCCCGTACCGGTTAAAGTAACGTTCGAACCACCATACCCTAGAAACGGAACGCCTCCCAGGTAGAGATTGGTAGTAGTGATGCCCGTTAGCGTGCTGGCATCAAAAGACCCGTTTGCCCCGCTTAGCGCTAAGCCTACCTGCCCGGCTGTTATCGCCGGTGCGCCCGTAATGGTAATTGTCGGTGATATCACACTGAGTGTTGCTCCCGGCGCAGATAACGCCCCCCTATGGCGACATTACTTGATCCATTCAGCGTTATTACACCACCTGTGGTGATTAAGCTACCGTCCACTGTCAGGTTGGTGGCGCTGGCAGAAATGGTACCGGCGGTAACTGAACCCGTATTTAAATTCGCGGTGGCAGACAAATTGGCGGTGGCGGTTCCCGGTAACGTAACCGAGCTGCCTGTGGCGGTGTAGGTTCCTGCTCCTACTTGAAAGAGCCCGCTTACGCCTGAAAGATTTCCCGTACCGGTTAAAGTAACGTTCGAACCACCATACCCTAGAAACGGAACGCCTCCCAGGTAGAGATTGGTAGCAGTGATGCCCGTTAGCGCGCTGGCATCGAAAGACCCGTTTGCCCCGCTTAGCGCTAAGCCGACCTGCCCGGCTGTTATAGCCGGCGCGCCCGTAATGGTAATCGTCGGTGATATCACACTGAGTGTTGCTCCCGGCGCAGATAACGCCCCCCCTATGGCGACATTACTTGATCCATTCAGCGTTATTACACCACCTGTGGTGATTAAGCTACCGTCCACTGTCAGGTTGGTGGCGCTGTCCGAAATTGACGAACCCGACTGTGTGCCACCCGCTGCTATAGTCAATGCACTTCCGCTTGTAACGGTAGACGCACCTATCGCAACTGCTGGTCCGTTAAGATCAATATTTCCAGCCCCCGAAAGTGTCATCCCCGCGCCAGATGTTAAGGCACCAAAAGAAAGATTGCCGGAGGTGGTGGAGATGTTTACCGGATTGCCAGTTGCTGTAATCGTGCCATTGATTTTGGCGGCGACATTCACCGCATTGACGCCGCCATTATAATTCACAAGATTGCCTGCGCTAATGGCGCCATTACCGCTATTGCCGATGATAGCACCGGCAGTAGTGGCATTAAACGTTACATTTGCTGAAGTAAAATTGGCGTTTAGTTGCGCTCCCGCTCCCAGTAATACGGCGAGCGCATTGCCGGCATCGCTGCTCTGTATGGCGAGATTTCCTGCAGTGGCGGTTATCGTGCCGTTGTCAGCCAACGTTGCGGTTGAGAACGCAACGGACGAGCCTGCAGCGACGACACTGCCCGCCACGGTCAATGTGTTGGTCGCTCCCGTAGTTATACTCAAAGCGCCAGTTGCTGTTACATTACCATTGAGGTTGATATCGGCGGCTCCGCCAACGGTAATCCCGGAGCTTGAAGTTAACGTGCCAAAAACCAGATTGCCGGCGGCAGTCGAGATGCCCAGCGAATTGCCACTGGCGGTGATCATTCCCGTGATTGCGTGCGTGGACACATCCACAGCATTGGTGCCACCATTGAAACTGACAAGATTGTTTGCGCCAATTGAGCCAAAGCCACTTAGTGACGTAATCGCACCGCCAGTAGTTGCGTTAAAGGTAACATTGGCACCGGCACCATTGGCGTTCAGCTGGGCAACCGGTGACAGATTAACGGCAAGCGCATTGCCACCGCCGTTGCTCTGAATTGTCAGATTACCACTTGTGGCAGTTATAGTAGTGAAGCTGCTGGCCAGTTTCAGTTCCCACCCGAAGATACGTGTGGCTATGACCGACTAGACCGTGCAG
>JAKFUT010000168.1 GCA_021732565.1 Candidatus Obscuribacterales bacterium | reverse complement strand
GATTGTTGTAAGCGCCGGTAAATGTTATGTTCCCGACAGCTTTCAAATCAATGGTGCCACCGCCATTAGTGCCGAATACGGTGAAGCTGTCTACGTTATTGATGCGGTCGACATAGATTTGCCCCGCCGTCACCATCTTTATGGTTCCACCCTGAGTTCCCCCTGTGCTCAGTATCTGTGCAGTGGAATAATTGTTGTCGTTCAAAGAGCCATCTTGAATAGAGCGAATATCTCCGGGCGATGCCAGGCTTATGGTGCCCCCGGCGGCACTGGTCGAGGAGGTATTGAGAGTGGCATTATAGTAGTTGGTGCAGCATGTCGTGCCCTGAAAGAGTGTGATTGCGCCCGTCTGCGCAGAGAGGTTAATATTTCCGCCGTTTCCGGTGGTGCCGGTGGCCAGCAAGTTTGTTTCGTAGTTATTAATGTTGCCGAATGCGGACAAGGTCATGGTGCCGCCCGACACTCCGGAGACCGACCAGTTATTGCTGCTGTTGTTAACCGCACGTGATATGTTGATGTCGCCAGCGGTAGACGTTACCAGTATTTGACCGCCAGTTCCGTTGCTGGAGCTGGCGTTGAGCCTGGGAAGGAGGTTGTTGTAGGCTCCCGAAAAACCGATATTGCCCGCGGCTTTTAGATTGATGTTGCCACCGGCATTGGTGCCGAACACCGAGAAACTGTCAATGTTGTTCAGCCGATCAAAGTAAAGCTGGCCGCCATTAGAAGTCATGCTAATGGTACCGCCCGTGGCGCCTGTGGCAAGGAACTGAGCGGTGGAATAGTTATTGTCGTTTTGAGAGAGATCCTGAATGGACCGTATGTCTCCGGTTGCAGTCAGTGTGATTGCCCCGCCCGCCGCACTGGTAGAAGACGCATAGACACCGGCATTAAAGTAGTTTGTGCAGCAATTGGTTCCCTGGAAGAATGTGATGCCTCCGCCGCTGGACGATACGTTAACGGTGCCGCCCTTGCCGCTACCGCCGTTAGCGTTCAACGACATTTCGTAACTGTTAAAACCGCCATTGGCTGTAATGTTTATTGAGCCGCCGGTAGTGGTGCCCCACGCTTGCCAGTCGTTGCCGAAGTGGTTACCGGGAGTACCTAATTGCGTCACTCCTGTGGTGTTCACTGTGATAGAGCCGCCAGCGCCCCCGTGACCGATGGCCAGGTATCCGTATCCATTATAGGAAGTCAATGAACCGGCGTTTACCACGATAGTGCCGCCAATCTGTCCCTCGGCGTTAGTCCATTCAGTGCGAACATTGCCCGCGGCAGTGAAGTTTATTTTTCCACCGATGCTTCCTGCTCCGCCCGTGCCTCGCGCATCAATGGCAAAAGTCCTGGGCAGATCGATGTTGCCGCCACTTGTAAAATTGATAACCCCGCCCTGCGTGCCCCCGTTTGATTGAATCGTAGAAAAACTAAAATTGTTGTCGTTGAGAGAGTTGTCTTGGGGCGAGAATATGCCGGTCTGGGCCGTGAGGTTGATTGTGCCACCACGGGCATTGGTTGAAGTCGTTACGATGTTGCCGTTGAAATAGTTGGTGCAACAATTCGTTCCCTGGAAGAGATTAAGGGCACCATTTTGGGCTGTAACTGAGACCGTGCCTCCGTCTGCCGTGCCGCCGCTGGCCAGTAACTGCGTTTCGTACGCGGTAAAATTATTGGTCGCTACAATGGTTACGGCGCCACCAGCATCGGTGCCGGAAGCTCCCACCTGGTTCCTGCTTGTATTGCCAGGTTGGGACAGGTTGACAGTGTCTGCGGTAATATTGATGTTGCCGCCGGCAGTGCCGTTGGCCAGTATGTTGAACCCGCTCGTCAACGTATAGGTGGCTCCAGTGTTGATGGTCACGGTACCGGCGGTGCCTCCAGCCGATACGTTCAACTGTCTGGTCGTAACGTTTCCAGTGGATTGCAGGTTGATAAGACCACCAATGCTGCCGGCGTTAAGTCCTCGAGCTTCCATCCTTTCGTTGCGAGGAAGGTCTATAGTTCCGGTGGTGGTCATGAAGACAGCGCCGCCACCTGCGCCCCCATTGGCGGTGATTTGGGACGTACTATAATTGTTATCGTTAAGCGAGGCATCTTGTACCGAAAAGATGCCGATTGGCGCAGTCAATTTGATTGTGCCGCCCATGGCCGAGGTGGAGTCTGCGTCTATGTTTCCGTTGAAGTAGTTGGTGCAACAGTTAGTGCCCTGAACTAGCAATATTTGACCCGTTCTTGAGGTAATATTGATGTTACCGCCGTTGCCACTTCCTCCGTTGGCAATGACGCTGGTCTCGTAAGATACAAAGTCTGTCTGTGCCGTTATGTTGACGGTGCCACCACTAGTAGTGCCGCTGGCGTCCACGGCGTTATGAGTTCTATTGGCCGGATCGCCCAACCGGATCTGTCCGTTATCGGTAACCATGGTTATGGTTCCGCCTGCTCCGCTACTGCCTGTAGCCAAAATGCCGGGCTTAAGCTGCTGATAGCTGAACTGCGAGAATTGGATATCGGTGGAGGCCTGCAGATAGATAGTGCCGCCGGAACCGCCGGTTGCATTTATGGAATCACCGGCATTGAGCCGGTCTACGTAGATATTAGCCTGCCGTGAGACAATGCTGATGTTTCCGCCTTGAACGGCACCGGCTGACCTGATTTGCGCGGTGCTGTAATTGTTGTCGTTTAATCCTCCGTCCTGAACTGATTGCACCGTACCGAAGGCTGAAATGGATATGTTTCCGCCTGTCCCTTTAGTAGATGAGGTGTGCAGTGATGAATTGAAGTAATTGGTACAGCAGTTGGTGCCCTGAAAGAGGCTAACATTGCCGGCATTGCTGCCTAGCGTAATATTGCCTGCTGTTCCGTTGGTGGTATTGGCCACCAGAGACGTCTCAAATAGCGAAATATCACCTTGAGAATTTATCGTGATCGAGCCACCGCCAGTGGCACCGCTTGCGTCGACTACCCGACCTGAGTTATTGCCGGACGAGGCTAGCTGAACGTAACCGGCAGAGTTGATGTTGACGGAGCCACCCGTGCCGGTTCCGCCGGTTGCTACATAGGCGAAGCCTCTCGTCAAATTGACCGAACCGGCATTGAGAACTATTCGACCACCGGAGTTTCCCGTAACGGCAACCTCTCTGGTGGTAGTATTGCCGACGGTGGCGATATCTACAATTCCGCCAGTCACTCCACCACGAGCATCGATGCGCTCAGTGCGTTGAATGTTGACATTGTTGCCTGCCACAAGACTGACTCGACCGCCAGTTGCTCCGTCGGCGCGGATAACTGAGGTGCTGTAGTTATTGTCGTTCATCCCCCCGTCTTGGAGCGTGGCAAAGTCCTGACCGGCGCTGACAAACACGGTTCCACCCGCGCCGGTGTTGGAGCTGGCAGTTAGATTTCCGTTGAAATAGTTGGTGCAACATGTGGTTCCCTGGTTCAGGGTTACGGAGCCTGCAGTGCTGCCCACAGAGACATAACCGCCCGCTCCCGAGTTACCGTCGGCTTGCAGGCTGAACTCGAAGGCTGATAAATTATTGCGCGATTGCACATAGACCAACCCTCCCGAGTTTCCACCGGCAAAAAATCCATTGTGGGTGTTATTGAACGAAGTGCCTAGCGTGAATGCATTACCTGCTACTTGACCCGGCGCCAGAACAATTATGCTACCGCCTGCCCCGCTGCCGCCCTGAGCTTGCAGGTTGAATCCGTTTGGAATGAAATATCCCTGTGAAGCGACCACACGAATCTTTCCACCGCCGGTTGCCCCGTCTACGTTGACATTGCGACTGGCAACGGAACCGGCCGTGCTTATCATGGCTATGTTACCGCCGGCTTGAGATGCCGAGCTGGAGTCGCTGTTATTGGTTATATTGATGTTTCCGGCCGCCACAAGGAGGGCCGAAGATGGTGCTCCTCCCGTTGTAGTTCCGTTGAGGGAGTTGATGCCGACGTCACCACCTCTAACATTTAGCGGAACGAGCAGCCGTTCATCGCCGCCAGTGGTGATGGTTAAACTGCCCCCTGTGGCCTAGGTAAATCCGCCGGGGTTATAGTTCTGGACAAGACCCGGCGTAATGGTAATTGTTGTGGGTGAGTTAATAGTCGATTGGGGAGTCAGCGGCGTGCCGCTAAAGTTAGAACCGGCGATACCGCCGGTCTGCGTGCGTGCACCGGTTGTAACACCTACAGCCGGGTTGACGACGAAGAATGAATTGCCGCCTCGGTTAGAGCTGGCGGCAGTTGAGTCTAACTTAACAGTTCCTGTTGTGATTCCGGTGCCGCCACCGACCCCGCTCGACAGAAAGAGACTTCCAGCGGCGCCGGTGGTACTGCCGACTGCAAGAGCGGTGGTGTCAATGTTGCCCGTGGTTACTATCCCGTCTGCCACCATGCCGATGGAGCCACCACGGGCGTTCACCCCGCTGGCGCTAGTCGTTATACTAGTGGTGGTTATATTGCCTGCCGTACCCATATTGGACACAATGACATCGCCACCCCGACTTGCTCCGGTGGTATTTATCGAGCCCAAAGATAGCAAGCCGCTTTGAGCTGCGGCGCGCGAGGTTCCACTGGTGCCCGACACCACGGTGAGGTCTCCGCCAACGCCGAGGACGCTAGACAAGTCGACATTGCCAATGGTAGTCACTCCCGGCGTGGTGGAGACCACGTGTCCCCCCACCGTGCCGGCACCACTGCCAGTAGCGGTAAGTGAGTTGATGGAGATATTTCCGGTACCACTGTTACCGGCGGCGAAAGCGAGGACACCCGCATTTCCGGTGGCAGAACTGGCGCTGATTGAACCGGTAGTTACGTTAGTTTGCGCAAAAAGGCTGACATTGCCGGCCGTGGCGCCGCCTGCTCCCAGGGCATTGGCAGTCACATTTCCTACTGTCACGTTATTGCCGGCGGCGGTGAGCGTTCCGCCTACAGCTGAGTTGCTGCCAGTCAAATTTACATCGGCAGTGGTTATGTTGCCCGCGGTGCTCAGAGTAACTTCTCCGGCTCGGTTTCCAGCGCCGGAAGCGGTTGTAGCGATCAAGCCTGTTATGTTTATGTCGCCGGTCGCGGCTCGCACGAATAAATCGCCGGCATTTCCGCCACCAGCAGCGGCGGTGGTGATGGCCTGGGTCTGCACTGATGTCGATGCATTGACGTTTAGCAATCCTCCTGCCCCCGCGCTTGCGTTGCTGAGGAGCCCTGTTGTTACGGAACCGCCTGTGGAGACTATGTTCATATAGCCGCCGCTGCCCGTCGCACCAAATCCGGAGCTGACAATGTTGCCTGTTGAAACATTTCCCGGTGCGGAGATATTTACAATCCCGCCTTGTTGGCTCTGGGCATTTCCCGATGCTGTGATATTGCCGATGGTGATGGCCCCGGTACTGCTGCCCGCTGCAAATGCAGTCAAACTAACCGAGTTGCCGTTTGTGACCAGTGACACGTTTGGCAGATTAATGTCGCCCCCGGCGCCGCTCGGCCCGAAAACCGTGTACAGGGGCGTGCAGTTATCGCAGGAGATCGGGTTGAATCCGCCCGTGACAGAAAACGCTACACCAGCTCGCAGATCAATTTTGCCGCCCTGCTTTGTAGTACTGGATGCATCAATCGACGAGCCTGGTAAAGCACCGGGAGCAATGATGCTTCCAGAAGATAGACCGATGAAATCTCCGCCCGAAGTGCTATAAACACCGCCCGGACCGCCAAATATGTTCAATGTGAGGTCGCCGCTACTGGCGTAGAAGATCGGGTCGCCAGTCAAATTCATGCGAGCTATGTTCAAATCTCCCAGAGCCGTACCGACAAAAGCCAGTCCTCCGGAGACGTCGACCGCTCCGTCGAGACGATCGGCGTGGATATTTATCACCCCTTCCGGGGAGTTCACCTTGATCACTTGAGCAGAAATGCTTTGGCCGCCCAGGTCAATTCCAGCTTTTTGCAGAACGCTGCCGTCGGCATTCAGCACCGTGCCCAGTGTGTCGAAAAGCACCTGATCGCGAGCTCGAATTGAGCCGAGCGTACCATCGACGGTCAAAGTGTTGCCGACCAGATTTTGTACGTTCACCGACCCCTGCAGTGCCTGCAATATTCCTGAGTTCGTCAGGTTTGCCGTGGCCAGATTTGCGGTGGCGAGCTGGGAGGCTATGGTGCCTTGATTGAGTATGGAGGAAGCCTGAAGAGAGATGTTTTGCACCGCTTGCATGATCGGTGACATGCCGGTGAAACCAGCCGGAAGGGCGTTTATGATGCTGCCGCCCGCAACGGCGCTGAGATTTCCAGCGCTCGAGATCATGCCGGAGTTAACGATGTTGTTGATGGCGTTGAGGCTTAAGCTGAGCCCGCCAATGGCATTGATGCCGAAAGAACTCGGCAGTATGCTGGTGATGAGGGCGTTGGGCTGGTTGAAGATGTTGAAAGCGCTGATAGAGGCAGTGCTGATCGCATTGCTGGTTGAATAGGCATAGAAACTACCGCTATTCATCAGGTTGCCGGTAAGGTTTAAGCCGGAACCGTTTTGCCCGAAGTTGTAGAGCGCTGATACTCCAGTGGGAACCACAAGATCTCTCAAAGCAGTGGACGACAATGCCGTGAGATCGACTTTTCCACCAATAGCCGCTCCCATTGAGTTAAGCAAGAGCGACTGTTGATGGCTCGTGCTCAGCACCTGCTGCACTGCGAAAAACTCTGCCCCTGTTAGTTTGTCGATGGAGGTTACGGCGCGATCAACTGCGCCGACGTGAATGTTGGCCACGCTGTTCGTGCCAAGCACTGCGCCGGCTGAAATGCTGCGATCGGAAGAAGACAGATCGAGAGTCGTCGGAGCTGGCGGGGGATTGGCGGATGTCGGATTGGAACTGGATGTTGTAGCCGGAGTTGGCGCTGTAGCGGCCGGGACATTTTGCGCCAGACTAGCTGACGGACCGGCTGCCAGAAACCCGATGACGACCCAGACAAGCCCATGCTTTCCGTAGACGGTATTGAGTCGAGAGAACCTGTTCTTAAACATACAAGCTCCTTTGGGGGCCCGGATTGCCGGCGCACGTTGGTTTTGCAAGAAGATTGTCAGAAATGGAAGTCGGAGCAGAAGCGTCATCGACGCGCATGTGTCGCAAGCGCTCTGTGTCCGTTATCGTCATGTTCATGTGGTGACCTGCCATGAGAACTGATATCAGTCTTATTCCCCATGGGGGCGGTAGCCATGTATGCCGGTTGGGCTTGTGCGAAAATTTTAGATAACAAATGAGAAAAAGCCCGCTGAGCGAGCTTTTGACGGAAACCTGGAATATGCAAGGGTTTGCGGGAACAGAACGCACGAACACGTGCCTGACGAAACGATGAACGTCACTCAGATTACACTTCCGCTTGTCTATTCTCCCATCTCTCCAGCAAAAAATCATCGGTTATTCGGCTGATCTGACGTCTACGGTACCCTTTGAAAATGGCGTTTACCGCGGCCCGGCTCAAGTCGAACTAAACAGCTTTGACTCAGTGGTGGAAAACTCCAGGTTTAGTGCCTGTAGAAGTTTGTCATCGTGCATATTATCTTCCCCCCCGATGCGACACCGAATTCGGTGGCATGTGTGCTTCTAAAATGGCACAACAAAATGCCCGGCGCAAGGGGGAAAGTGAAATTGCGGATGAAAGCATATTCGCTCGATAGCCTTTGCGTGTCGGCAATGACGGTGGTGAGATAGTTCTCGGATATCGCCATGCAGTCAAGAGGCATTAGTGGAATTAGGCGGAAGAATCCGATTGCGGGTTCGATTCGATTTGCGCCGGTGTCAGGTTGTTGACGGTATCTGACTGTTGCGCCGAATTCCCTGCCAGGGTCGCCGATCGCCGTCAATTGAAAAGTCCGCCTGCTCCTATCGTTCCGGGACTCCCGGCGCAGTATAGACGGGAAGCTTTTCAACCTCCTCTTGTACTGTTTTTCATCATATTTACGGCACACCTTTTCTCTTTACTTTGTCTTCTGCGCGAATTCTCAGGTCTGTGTTTCCGCGTGTCCCCCGGAAGTGAAAGAGTGGTAATTGCGGGTATAAATTTGTTCGATAAAATAGCCTTGGCATGCCGATCTCGGGATATTGCAAAATCGAGCAGGTTCTCTTATTGGTCGACGAGATGCTCGGGCACTGTTCTGATTGCAGTGTCTGATTGCGGACACATGGGTGCGCTATTTGAGAGTCATACCGTTTCGTGAAATGGCATGTGATGAAATTGGTAAAGCCAGTCGCCCGGCGCTCGGACAAGCGCGTTGAACCGTGTCGGCTTTTGGGCATCGCCGTTCTGTTAAATCTGTTCGGACGAACCTGGTCTTAGTGATTGATGTTTGCGCCGACAATCTCAACCTCCCTGTTAACCGCCACAGGAGAACTATCCACAAACCATACCCGGATGGGTTGCCGAGAGCCGCCCTGTGGATTAGATCGGGCATCTTAGCCTCGTTGCCCGGGCGACGGGCAGAATTTCGGGCAGAGCAACTTGACCATGCCTTCTTCCGCTGGAGAAGGTAAGCGCGGTGATCAAATACGTGTTCAACAAGATCCTTGTCCACCGCGCTGAAACAGCGGTAAGCTGTTGATCCGGTAAGAGATCTCACCGCAAATGTATTCGAGATGCACTGGAATCCGATTCAGTGACAGAAGCATACTCGCCAGGATATAACAGAATTGGTCAATTCCAAGGAAGTGCGGAAAGACTCCTGTGCCTGAACTTTCTGTGCTGAGAACGGGAACTTTGAATAGCCCATTGCATCTGTAAGATACATCTTGCAAGTGGATTACAGTGCACTGAAAGCATCGACGGTCGCCTTTTGTAAGCAGCTGCGAGGCCGCTGATGGTTCAGATGCCCGGGTATTCCCGTCATCTTGTGGTCACGGTGAAACCGAGTGGACATGGAACACGGTACGGAAGTCCTCTGCAATTTATAGCTGCAATGAGATATTCCCGGTAACTCCCGCATCTACTGCCGAAACAATCTGTACTGCCAAGCTCATTGGCTTATTTCGAAAGGTTTAAGATGAAGAAGCTTCACCCTTCCAGACTAACATTGATGCTCCTCGCGTTATTGACGGTAGCAACGCCAAGTGCGCCGGCTCATCCGGATGCGCACGCGAAGAGTTCTTCACCTGTTGATACCGCTCGTGGTGGTGACAATCGCCCGGATTTCCGCTCTTCCCCGGGGTCGACGGCGCACAATGATTGGCACCAAAGAGACTGGACCCTGGCCGGAGATCCGCGTCTAGACTCGTACGGACAAGACGAGGCGAATCTACAATACCGCCACGGTGCAGATTGGAATCGAAAACAAACAAACACGCGTTACTGGCAAGATCCCGCTGGCAACGGTGCCGACATGAGTGTCCAAAATGGGCATGCAAACTGGAGTAATCACGATTTTAGCTTGCAAAATCGCAATAATGCCAATTGGGAAAGGCAAGCCTCAATCTGGCCCGGCGGCGCACATCTTCAGTGGCATGGGCAGAATGTACGCTCAAACAAGGGTAATCAGCCAGAATGGAACAGGCAAGACGTCAGTTCTCATGATTGGCATGTCAGACAAGAGGGGAATTCCCGTGGTTTGGAAGATGCAAGTTCAGTGCACCGGGCAAAAGATCAAATTCCCAATCGAAGAAGTGAGTTCATCGCCAATGAGAGTTTGCAGAAGCGAATTTGGAGTGGGGTTTCGTCTGCAAAACTGACCCACAGCGAAGCGGATCGTCTATTGAGTAACCTGGGTCGAGTATCTTCATTACAACGCCAATTGTTTGAAGACGGTAGCTATCTCTCCCACGCAGACCGTAGTCGTCTCAATCGGGAACTCGACCATCTCACTTTCAGGGTTGTCGGAGAGTTGGAAGACAAGCAGGTGTTCTGAAAATATGAGGCTCCTTCACACCGAAGGAGCCATCAATATTTCTGCGGACCTCCGCGCCAACGCGTTGAAAACCGCCGGGCAACGGTGTCCGCTACGGCACCATTGTCCGCCCTGTTCGTTCTGGACCTCGGTGTAGACACCATCCCAAACTGGCCATTGAAGTGTTCAAAGAACCAGTCTCTCTGTCTGTCAATCTATATGGGTGTACCGGTCCACCGTTTCAACACGGCTTCAATCCACCACAATATCTTCTTCGACAGTCCGTAAAAAAGAACAACCCGGCGGGTTCAACTCCTATTAACGGGCGTTGACCCGGGACCGGTCGTGTCGCCGCTTCGGGAGAATCGACGCGCTACTACTACTACTTCTTCTTCTTCTTCTGGTCTTTGGCCGGGGAGAAAGTAGCATTGGCCTCACTCGATTTTGTCTTATTTTCGATTTCGCGCATTGGGATGCCAGAGTCTGTTTGCAGAAATCGGTCCAACAAGAATCGTTCATCGGGGCTATACCACGACTCAAGTCCATATGGGCGATCTCCGCTGCCAAGCGGCCACCGCGGCTCGATTCCGAACGTATTTTCATAGGACCCGTCGAGTTGTTCACGATAGGCTTTCTTCATCTCATCCGGACTGCTCGCTTCGCGCTTCAGCGCGAGCAAATACAACCGAGGCAGAAGACTACCCTTGTGGTCTTCAATTGTTTTCTTGAGCACTTCAACGGCTTCCTCTCGCTGCCCGCTTCTAGCCAGCATGCGAACAAGGCTTAGTTGCATTCTGCTGCTCTTAATAGGCTGTTCCACAAGAGATTTTCTCGCTACTTCTATCGCTTTTTCCTTTTCGCCCAACAGCCACAAATCTTCCACTCTCGCGCGAGCGACGTCGCCAGCCCAGATTGTGCCATGAAGAAACTTCGAACTGATCCATGAAAGCGGGAACGGATGAGTTCGCATATACTCGGCTCGCTCAAAGGATTGATTTGCAATCTTCAGATTCTCCGCAGGGCTTCTTTTCTCGGCTTCGTCAACCGGGATATTGCGATCAACGGCCTGATCGACCGCCCGCTTACCTTCCCCTTCAGCTAATCCAATCTTATATATTTCGCCGCGAGCTGCCGTCGCCGCCACATTTGCCACGTAGTAGTTTTTCAGAAGTTCCAGATAGTAGAAAAGACTAAATGCCACATCGAATAGCACCACGATCATGATTGCCGAGAATACTAGCTGCATTGCCGCCTGCCCTCTTACGACAGGCGAGTTTACGCTCTTTTGTAGCCTCTGGTTCAAAACTATATTCGGTTTCTTTCGCCGTGCAATTTTGATCAGTTCTTTTTGTCCATCCTGAACTCCAGCGGAAGATGGAATCTTGAGAATCACATCAGGTCGACAGGCGGGCCCGCTGATAACTCCGGAGCGAATCACCAGATTACCGAACCATGACAATTCGATTTCATCCATCACTTCCCAGCGAACATGCTTAATACCATATGTAATACCAGAAGAATCGGTCTGAAACCATTTTCGATAGCATATGGCAGGTTTCCCTTTCCATATGAGCGATGTTAGCTTGCACCCCCGTGGTGACTCAATGCCAATCAGAATGAAATGCGAAACCACCAGCATTAATATCATTGTTGGAATGCCGCACACCGACAGATCTGCTGCGAACCAGCCCGAGCCATCGAACATGAGGCCGATAAACAACCTGCCAAAGAGGAACATTGCCACGCCGGCCAGGGTCAACAATCGGTGCCCCAAACTAGTCCGCCACTTAACGATTTTAGAAGAGTCGTTATTCTCGATCTCTGCCAATCCTTGCTCCGGTTGCGGTGAGGCCAATGCCGTTCCTTTATCTTGGCTGTTCAGTTCAGCACCGCAACAACCAGGATCAACAATTTGGGTCCCTTGCGATTTGTCCGCCCCGCCATCAAATTGATCCGGCTCGGATGGCTTTGCTCGCTCTGTCTCAGAAGTCAATGACGCCGTACTACCGTCATCCTGCTTTGTTTCCGTCCGCTTTTCCATCACGCACCATATTAGATACCAATCCGAATACCCGATCGAGCGTACTGAGACGCGCTACTTCGCCGGAGTGTTTTCGTAGTCCCCGTTAATTATCTGCCGTGCCTGTTTATACACATCGTCCGCATCCGCGGTGCGCCCCTGGTGCTTATATAAATCTCCAAGCTTCCCCAGTAACGGGGAAAGTTGGCTGGCATCAAAATCGCTCTCTTTCTTGCAAATCGCAATGCTTCTTTTGAATGATTCTTCCGCAGGCACAAATTTTCCTTCCCTTTGATAAAGAATCCCCAGGCTCTGCAGGCTTTTCGACAGTTCAGGGTTGTCTGCTTCGCCGTGCTTTTCCGCCTCTTCTACCGCCTTCTTATAGAGTTCTTCCGCCTTGGAAAGTTCGCCGGCATGAGCAGCTTTACCCGCATTCTCTTCTAGCTCTTGCCACAAGGAGGTATTTGATGTCCTTGAAGAATCAGTGCGCGGATTCATCATTATGTAAACGCCTCCCAGCGCGCACAACAGAAGCACCGCAGCGGCGATGATCATTCCCTTTGATATGCCTGGCGGGGCTAACTGATTGGGCGCATTGGCCGCGGGCGCCGATTGCTTGTCGGGTGCGGTCACCACCGGCCGAGACCCTGTAGTTGTCGACGAAGGTTTAGCAGCACGGCCGCCCGTAGCACCGTGCGCGCCGGACATCGACTGTGATCCTACCTGGTCGGATGAAGTAGAAGTTTTACCCTCGTGCAAATCGATCAGCCTTTTCAAATCTTCAAGCAAATCGCCAACATTCTGATAGCGATCGGCCGCTGACTTTTCCAGTGCCTTAAAAACGATTCTCTTGAGCTCGGCTGATACGGGGTTCGGCTCGGCCAGAATGCCTTTGGCCTGTGGCAACATGGCTAGGTGGTTGCGCATCACCTCAAGGTAATCTTCGCCCATGTGAGGAGGCAGCCCGGTTAAAGTCTCATACATCAGGCAGCCCAGTGAGTAAATATCGGAACGGGCGTCAAGATCAGGTCCGGAGAACTGTTCCGGGCTCATATAATAGGGGCTGCCAAAAACGTCTCCCGGTTTGGTCAGCTTCAAAGCCTTCGGGCTGGCACCGGCAGTGAACTTTGCCATTCCGAAGTCGACCAGCTTCACCACCGGCGGTGCATGATTTACAGACAATAAGACAATGTTTGAGGGTTTTAGATCGCGATGGATGATGCCCACTTTGTGTGCGTGGTGCAGGGCCTCACAGATCTGAAGGAAAAGAGGGAAACTTTGATCGAGCGGCAATGCTCCCCTTTCGGCAATGAACGTGTCGAGATCGTCTCCTTCCAGAAAATCCATCGCCAGATATGCATTCCCGGTGCTGGTGATGCCAAAATCGTGTGCGGCCACTATATTGGGATGACTGAGCGCACAAACGGCACGAGCTTCTTGCTGAAATCGCCCGAATGCGGTTTGGTCTGAGAGGAATTCCGACCGTAGCATCTTAAAAGCTAATATTCGGTCCATCAGGACGTGGCGCGCCCTGTACACAACTCCGATGCCACCTTCGCCGACCAGAGCCAAGATTTCGAAACGATTATCGACAACGGTGCCGATGAGAGCATCAGGCCTTGCCTCTTCCAGGTTCTCCATACTTATTGACGCTCCCGGCATTAACCGATTACATTATGATAATCCAAAACGGCCTCGCGGGCTGCTCTCGGCAACCACGACCATCCGAAAATTCTTCCATATGACTAAGGTCCAAGAGTAGGATACTAACTATCGGCCCGATTTTGTCTCATAAACACGCAAGTGCAACCCGTGGCGTAAATCTATGTGGTTGGTCACCACGTAATTATCGGGAAACAGGTCCTTTATAAACTCTCCTTCCTGGGCGGTAATCAAGACAAATCTTTGCTTGCCTGCTATCAAGGTGCACACGTAGGACTTACCCATTGCGGGGCTGGCGCCCACTTGCTGGAACGGCCGAGAAAGATATCGATCAAGACATGCTATGTCGTAGTATTCGCTTACTAAAATGAGATCGTCCGGGCGGCAGACACGCTCGACGGTGGCTGCCATTTCTTTCCAGGGCTCCCGTTGATGTACGGTGTGAAGGTAAAACAAATTGCTGAAGGCAAAAATCGCATGCACGGCAAATATTAGCCAGCCGAAGCGAAAGCGTCGGCTCAGCAGTAACATCCCCAGACCGGCCAATATGTAGACGGCGGGAGCGGTTCCAATGGTATAGCGGGCAATCTCAATCACCTTGCGCCCTTCCAGTACGTCCAGAAACCACAAAACCACCGCTGGAACAATGGCCCATAGCCAAATAGCAAGCAAGAATCCTTTCTCGCGGCTCCAAAAACCCCGGGTTAAGTTCCAGTTGCCGGTAGTGAGGGCAGTTAATCCATCTGCCGCGCTGCCCGTCGACCTCAATGGCGGTTGGCTCCGGGGCCGTTTATCAGGCTTCTCAGGCGGCTCAAGCAATGCGATAATTGGTGCGGAAACTTGCTGGAAAGCCTGGTCTTCATGACCAACTCCAACCGGCCGGAGCGATGATCTTCCCTCAGTTGCGGATGACGACTTCCAAAGATTGGTCGCCACGCCCCCGGGCGATACAACACCAGGTTCGGCCGTCAATCTTTTCGCCACTGCGCCATAGTCGGTGACGAAATACGAAAGTAGAGCGCCAAGCCCTGCCACCGCGCTCGATACCAGAGCCAGGGCCGCCGAAATATAGAGGGGAATTGCACAACCCCCAACCCTGGGACCGCAAAGAAAGACCTCCCAATTCACGGGAATCTTGAAAAACAGAGCATAAAACGGCCACCAGAAACTCGCTTGCCGACTTACATAGAAAGATTCTTTGCGCGACGAGGCAGATTGCAAAAACATAGGCAACCACGGAAGCCATAGTGTTGCAATCAGCAAAAACGCTGCCACCAAGACGCCGGCAATTCTCCATCTCTTAGTGAAGGCACTCCATCCGCCTGCCAGAACAGCTTGAAAAAAAACGATAAACAGCCCCGTGTAGTGCGAATTGATAAGTGCGCAAGCAGAGACTACATACAAACCGCTCAATGAGCACAGCAACAAGCACTCTTGCCATGGCAGCAAATTGGGGCGTTTATCAGATGGAGGCTTGAGTGCGATTTGGTCGGGCGATGATTCGGGCAACAGTTTACCCTTAGCCGCGATGCCACTGGCCACATTATCATTAGATTCCGGCTCAAAGAACCACTTGCGTGACAGTATGCCCGTAAGACTGCCGCAAGATAGCGCTGACATAAGCACCACCAGACTGTACATTCGAGCTTCTTGCGCATAGTGCACGTCGAATGGTGATAGCGCTTGCACAAATGCAGCGGCCAGCCCGGCCTCGACTCCGAAAAGATATGCTGCAATAGCAAAGACGACACCAATAGAGAGTAAGGAGAAGAGTGCCGATAACGAGCGAAGCGCCAGGTCCGAATCGCCAAACAATGTCATCCACCGATTGAGTGAAACGGCATAAAGTGGCGGGCACAGAGCGTCAACCTTGCGAAAGTTGTAAAGCACCGCGTCGACGGATGCGGGCTTTTCAAATCGAAAGAGGTAAGGTCTGTCACGTTTGGTAAGCAGATCCGCCACGCCGTGACCTGTAGCACCGATCACACTTTGATAAGATTCATCTAGCCAGAGGCTGTCAAACGAAATTCCCGCAAACCGAACCGTGACCGCCATGGCGCAGATAAATCCCAGACAAAAAATATTTCTCTTGGACAACATTGACAATGACCGTCCGCGGGGAGGCCATATTTTATCGTCTCAGTGCCAATTCCAGTTGAAAAGAGATTTACCTGAGCATCGCCGACACCAAATTTAATACCACCCGCTATCAATTCATCGATACCGGGCAGCATGTTGCTGCCCTCTTTTTCTACATAGTTGTCTGGTCAAAACACGTAACGTCTTGCCTCTGTAACATTGAGGTAAATCCGCCCCGGACCAGGCTTTAAGCCAGGTGATGCCTCAGGATTGACGGCTCGGTGTATTTCCAATTGACTGAGCAGGCGGTAGTCAACAACGTCCGCCGGAGTAGACAAGTGGCAAAGGCTTACAGGCTGGTTGAGACGCTAATCGCTATTGCCTCAACGATCACGAAAATTGTTTAGTCCTATTAAGGGTCGGGAACACAAAATATGGGGCATGCACCATGTGCTAGCTTCGGCTCATACGGGCTGACTGGCAACGACACCCCGCCGACCGATAAAAGTCGGAAGCGGTTGCAATCATCACACTGAATCGGGTATCGACGTAAATGGCTCTCGTAAAGAAAGAAATTGGCGAACTTCTAGTTGAAAACGGACTGATAACACCGGAAGAGTGGAAGTCGGTTCAAGTAGAACGTGAGAAAACGGGCGAACCAATAAGCATCATCCTTTCGCGATTGGGGCTGGCAACTGAGAACCAGGTAAAGAATGCCCTTGAACTCCAGTATGGTGTCAATTATCTTTCGCTGGCGAGAATTGACACTCCGCCCCAAGAATGCATCACCCTCCTGCCGGAAGCAATTATGCGTCAACACCAGCTGGTGACGGTGGCTAAGGATGGCAATCGTGTCACCGTTGCCATGGTTAATCCCAATAATCTGGTGGCGTTAGACGACATCAAAATGCGTCTCAAGGGCATGCAGGTGAAGTTGTCGGTATGCACCGAAGAAGACTTCCAGCGGTTCATGGAAACCATCTACGCCAAGCACCTGGTATCAGAGAAGGACAAAGAAGAAGAAAAGAGTACTTCCTTTATCGACCAGGAAGTCGACCTCAGTTCGATGGATGTCTTGCAAGATATCGACGACAGCGCAGACCAGGACCTTGAGCGCCAGGCCTCAGACGCACCAATCGTTAAACTCGCCAACCAGATTCTGGCCAAAGCAATCAAAAACAAGATTTCAGATATTCACATTGAGCCGCAAGAAAAAGAAATGACCATCCGCTTTCGTCGAGACGGAGTGCTGTCGGTAGACCGAAAACTTCCCAAACAAATTGTGCCGGCAGTTGTTTCCCGTTTGAAGGTTATGGCAGACCTCGACATTGCCGAACGACGATTACCGCAAGACGGACGAATTAGAGTGCGTCTATCGGGCAGAGAGATCGATTTCCGGGTATCCACCGTCCCGGCCAAATTCGGCGAGAAGGTGGTTATGCGTATTTTGGATAAATCCAACACCTCCATTGGTCTGGGGAAACTAATCACGGACCAGGTTGCGCTGGAAACTATCATGGACATGATCAAGAAACCGTTCGGAATTATCTTCGTAACCGGTCCCACAGGTTCAGGAAAAACCACAACGCTATACTCAGCGCTGGCTGAACGAAACACGGTAGACGTGAATATCGTGACCGCGGAAGACCCGATTGAATATGATTGCCCTGGAATCACACAGGTTCAAGTGTTGCGGGAAAAAGGACTGGACTTCGCTCGTATCCTGCGCGCCTTCCTCCGCCAAGACCCGGACATCATGCTCATTGGAGAAACTCGAGATAAAGAAACAGCAAAAATTGCAGTAGAAGCGGCACTCACCGGGCACCTTGTGTTCACCACGCTTCACACCAACGATGCACCGGGGGCTATTACTCGTCTTCATGAAATGGAAGTCGAACCGTTCCTGATCTCCTCTGCAACTATCGGTGTAGTAGCTCAGCGTCTTGTAAGGCGAATTTGCGGCGAGTGTAAGGAAGACTATACGCCCGACAAGAATTTGCTTGTCTATCTCGGACTGATGAGCCAAAACCAGGATGCACTTGCAGATGCCACGACGTCCTTTTACCGGTTCAGACTTAACGATAAAGGCTGGCCGATATTCTCGCGAGGGAAAGGCTGCGAGAACTGTGCCGGAAGCGGGTATCGAGGCCGAGTCGGCTGCTACGAAGTGATGCGCATGAATGACGAACTGCGAGACCTTGTCTCGAAGAACTCGTCTACAGCAATGATTCGCTTCGCTGCCAAGCAGTCGGGAATGATTCCGCTGAAAGAATACAGCTTGCGTCTTGTAGGTGAAGGTCTGACTACGCCTGAAGAGTGTATTCGCGTAACTATTTCAGACACCGGCGGTGAAGACACGCTTTGTCCGAAATGCCGCAACCCCATTGGCGACGATTTCATTAAATGCCCGTTCTGCCAGCACGAGCTCAAAGTTTCTTGCTCACGTTGTGGAACCTTGCAGGAAGAGAGCTGGTCCGCCTGCGCCAAGTGCGGACTATCAAAGGAAGAGGCAAAGCTAGATCATGTCTGTGGAGGATGCGAAGCCGAGGTCTTTGGTGTCTGGACCAGGTGTCCCTACTGCCAAAGCGAGCGAGATTTTTCAAAAATGAGTTCGGCAAGAAGTGGATAAATTGGCAATGGGCAGCTGTGGAAAGCTCGGTCAATCGAGCGGACTGAAGCTTAAGCAACGGCGCAGCCGCAGGGCGGTTTGAGTTAAGTAGTCAGCAGTGTCTGACAGGGGGAACACATAATGCCAGTTGAGATTCAAGAAGTCCTCCAACTCGTTGTGGACAAAGGAGCATCCGACTTGCACCTGAAAGTTGGTCTTCCACCGATGATTCGTGTGGCAGGAAAGCTTGTGATCAGCGAATTTGATCCGCTCTATAAGGATGATATTCAGCGCATGGTTTTCTCCATGCTTACTGGCGATCAAAGAAAAATGCTGGAACAGACCTTTGAACTAGACTGTAGCTACGGGGTATCAGGGTTAGGGCGCTTCCGTGTGAACGTCTACAAAGATCGTGGCAGCTACGCGGTCGCCATGAGAACTATTCCGTTTCAAGTGCCGACACTTGAAGAACTTGACTTGCCACCTGTTATTTCCAAAGACTTCGTGCACAAGCCGCGAGGGCTGATGCTGGTTACCGGCCCGACGGGTTCGGGTAAATCTTCAACGCTGGCGGCGATTATCAACTATATAAATGAAAATCGCTCGGAGCACATTTTAACCATCGAAGACCCGATCGAGTTTCTTCACCGGCACAAGAAGTCAATTGTGAGCCAACGGGAGTTAGGTTCTGACACCAAGAGTTTTTCCAATGCCCTGAGGGGAGCTTTGCGCGAAGACCCGGACATCATTCTGGTGGGTGAAATGCGAGACCTGGAGACAATCTCCCTGGCGCTCACTGCCGCTGAAACCGGGCACCTTGTTCTGGCAACATTGCACACCAGTTCAGCAGCCCAAACCATCGACCGTATTGTGGATGTATTTCCGCAAGAACAACAGCAACAAACTCGGGTAATGCTATCAAACTCACTGGTTGCAGTATTGAGTCAAACTCTCATGACTCGTTCTGCGGCGAAGGTGGGTGCCTCGTCTCAGCTGAGGGGAAGGTGCGTGGCAGCGGAAATTATGATTAATACTCCAGCAATTGCCAACCTTATTCGAGAATCAAAAACAGCACAGATTTATTCGGCAATTCAGATGGGAGCGCAAATGGGTATGCAGACGCTGGAAACAGCGCTTGCAGGATTGGTTAAACAAGGAGTGGTCAACTACGCCGATGCCATTCTAAAAACAAGCAGACCAGACGATTTCAATCGACTGATTGGTCCGCAAGCGGCGTCGCTTGCGAGATCCGGCGCAGCACACTAGGCTAGACAAATAAGTACAGGGGGAGGTTAGCCTCTTATGGATTCAGCAAAAAAAGGGAAGGCGAAGACCGCGAAGAAGGGCGGCGCGGCGGCACCTAAAGGATCTGCAGCTGCAGGACCGAAAAAGAAAAGCGATCTTTTAGCAAGGTTTGAGACAGTTAAGCTCAAAGACATGGTGGTTTTCTCGCGCCAATTCTCTGCCATGGTCGGGTCTGGTGTTGCCATGCTGAGAACTCTAACAATCATCTCGGAGCAATGCGAGAACGAAAAACTGAGGGCAGTAATTACAGACATCAAGAATCAAGTTGAGGGCGGTTCAAACCTCTCAGCCGCCATGGCAAAACACCCGGATGTTTTTGACCGCCTCTATGTATCCATGGTGAAAGCCGGAGAGACAGGCGGTATTCTCGACGAAGTTATGAAGCGCGTGTCGGAGTTCCTGGAAGCCAGGGCACGGTTAACCGACAAAGTGAAATCGGCCATGGCGTATCCAGTGGTGGCCATGTTTGTAGCGGTGGTTGTATTCTGGGCCATGCTAACGTTCATTTTGCCTGTGTTTCAAGGCATATTCGAGGGCATGGGAGGCGAACTACCTCAGTTCACAATGTTCCTCATCAGGCTGTCGGAATTCATGCGCTCATGGTGGATGCTTCTTCTGGTGATTGTAATCGGTGCCGGTGTCTATTTCTTCAAACAGTGGGCCAAGACACCTGTAGGCCGATACCAGATCGATGGATTCATGCTGCGGGTTCCGGTGTTTGGCGACGTTATCAGGAAAGTAGCGGTAGCCCGATTTACAAGAACGTTCGGCACATTGATCCACTCCGGCGTTCCAATGCTTTCGGCATTGGATGTAGTGAAAGAAACAGCCGGTAACGCTGTTCTCTCGCGCAGTGTGGAAGATATTCACAAAGAAGTGCGTCAGGGTGGAACCATTTCAAAACCCATGAGCAAGAACCCGCTTTTCCCTCCCATGGTTGTGCAAATGATCGCAGTGGGTGAGGAAACCGGTAAACTCGACGAGATGCTCGAGAAAGTCGCCGAATTCTACGACAACGAAGTGGAGAACGCTGTAGAAGCTCTTACTTCAGTGTTGGAACCGATCCTGGTTATCGGGGTAGGCGGCATCGTCGGTTCAGTGGTTGTGGGCATGTACTTGCCAATCTTCACGATCATCAACCAGCTCAAATAAGGCGATCCCTCCAATTCAAGCCTTCCGCGGGAAGCCAGATCTCGCCCCTATCGTGGCGGCCAGCCAGCAACCAGCTCAAACAAGCCGACGGATCCATTCGTCGGCTTTGGCATTCCGTGTCCGGTTTCGGACATCCCCCCGTATCTATAGAATCCATCTTCGTCAATGGGATGCGGAGCGATTCGTTCTTGGCGAGGTTAAATCTCTTTCAGGAATCCCTCGACGGCGAGGTTGGGCGGGCTTGGATGTCTGGCGAGAACAATTTCTTGCAGTCTTCGCCTGATCTTTATTAATGGTTAGTTTTGTTGAAACAGAAGAAAGCAAAAGTCCATTTGTAACGGCGGAAATTGAATTTCTAGACTTGTTCTTAGCAGGAGGTAGTCTGCGCGGTCCGCACCGTATTGTAGACGTTAGAGGAAATTAGTGTCAGCCCCGAAGGGGGAGGAACCGTGGTTATTACGCCGTTGTCATCCCGAAATTAGGACGTTTCCAGTTTCTTCACTGACTTAGCGTCTACAGGGTGACGGTCCGGTGGAACCTTAGTGGATTAATAAGGAATCATCTTCGTAAAGGTGATACTCTATTGGTGTTCTTCGGTTGCCTTAATAATAATTGTACAAATCGAACTGAGGCAATAGAATAGTTAGGGTTAGCTTCAGCCGTTCGGTAGTAACGACATTGCAAGCCAAGTCATCATCATCATCAATCAAACCATCATCATCACAAGCGCCACGAACCAGTGCCGCCGATAAGGCACAGGATCAGGTGCATCGCTGGCTTCTCGACTATTCGCAAACGAGAGACCCGGCGCTACGCGACAAGATTATCCAATCGTCGCTATCACTGGTAAAACGAATCGCCTACGGTTTAGCACGACGCTCGACTGACCCGGTGGAAGACCTGATTCAGGTCGGCTCCATTGGCTTGATCAAGGCTGTCGATCAATTCAAACCAGATGCGGGGGCCAAGTTCCAAACTTACGCAACCCACCTCATCACCGGAGAGATTCGCCATTACCTCCGCGACAAGACAGCCATGATTCGCGCACCACGTGAATTACAAGAACTGTCTTTCCGCATAAATCGACTGGTGCAAAACCTCACCGCCAAACTTGGTCGTGAACCCAGCGACGTGGAGATTGCCCAGGAACTGCAGATTCCAGTAAGCCGAGTGAACGAGGCTTACGAGGTTGACCGCAGACGAACTCTTATATCTCTTGACCAGGCACTTTCTAATGACGCCGGCAGCGAGCAGTCTCTCATTGATACTCTTGTTGACGGTCGTTATCAAAGCAATCAAATTGCCAAGGAAGACCGGTTCATGTTGGCAGAGGCAATTAAGCATTTGCGTGACGGGCTGAGAGAGGTTGTGCAACTGACTTTCTACGAAGACCTGAGTCAGACCGAAGTAGCACGACGCCTCGGTATCTCACAGATGCAAGTTTCGAGGCGTCTGCGGGCTGCCACGGCGGAACTCTACAAAATAATTACGCAGGCAAAGAGGGTAAATTCGAACAAAGGCAGGTATGACTGAGACAGTCATTCATGTTCAGGGTCTTGTCAAAGACCATTTATCCAACTTCTTACGTAAACGTTTTCGTGCGCTTGACGGTCTCAATCTAACCGTCCGGAAGGGCGAAACTTATGGTTTACTTGGTCCTAACGGAGCCGGGAAGACCACAACGCAAAAGTTGTTGCTCGGGCTGCTCAAACCAACCGGGGGTACCGTTCAGGTCCTCGGTTATCAGCCCGGCGACACACGTGCGCTGGCAAGAATCGGTTTCTTGCCTGAAAATCCATACTTCTACGCCTATCTTACCGCCTATGAATTTCTCGATTTTTTCGGGCGACTCTTTAATCTCTGCGCTGCCAAGCGCAAAGAGCGCATCGCCGAACTGCTGAAGCTAGTTTCTCTTACCGAAGCTCGCGATCGACCTGTGAGAAAGTTTTCAAAGGGCATGATGCAACGACTTGGTGTTGCACAGGCATTACTAAATGATCCCGATCTGATTTTTCTAGACGAACCCAACACTGGCCTGGATCCAATAGGCCGGCGCGATATTCGCAATATCATGCTGGCATTGAAGGAGCAAGGGAAAACCATATTTTTCAACTCCCACATGCTTCCTGACGTTCGAGACATATGTGATCGAGTGGGTGTTCTACACCGTGGAAAGCTCGTAGGCGAGGGTGAAGTAGAAGCAATTTGTACAAGTGGAAATTATCAGGACCTTGAGGACTACTTTATGGATCTGATTAATACTGCTGAAGAAGAATATCGAAAAACAGGCGGGATCACCCCTTATCACATCGAACGAGAAGGCGTACGATGATAGTGCATTAGGTATTGTCGGTAACCTGTTTACTAAAAAAATGAGAAGCTTCGGAGCCGTTTCTGCAATCGCTTTGAATACATTTCGTGAAACCGTTCGCGATAGAGTGTTGTATGCGATTGTCTTCTTTGCACTGGTGGCAACCCTTGCCGGGCTCGTGTTAGGCACATTATCGGTCGAACAAGACGTTCGCATACTGGAGGACCTTGGTCTCTTCACTATCACCGCATTTGGTGGAATTATCGCGATATTTATCGGCACCAATCTAGTGTTCAAGGAGATAGATCGCCGCACGATCTTCTTGATATTCACCAAGCCGATTAAGCGATGGGAATTTGTAACCGGAAAGTTTCTTGGCCTTGCACTGTGCATACTCGTTGTTTGCTTTGCGATGGGACTTTTCCTGATCGCAATTGTGTGCTGGCAAACACTGCAAACCGCGGACCCTTCAGTTTCCTGGACGACCACACTGACCAACACTTTAATTCCCTCCCTGATTCCGCGGCTGCTGACTTCTCTGGTGTTGATGTATGTTGAACTGGTGCTGGTGATTGCGCTGGCAACATTCTTCTCCACGTTCTCCACACCGTTGATGAGCATGTTGTTCACTTTTGGATTATGGATTTGCGGCCACATGACCGACTCGCTCAAAGCGCTCGGAGAGCTGTCGACCAGCCCGGTAGTCAAAGTCGTGACCAACGGGCTTTACAACGCCCTCCCGGATCTTGCGTTGCTCACGCGTATCCGCGGTGAGGCGCTTGATGGAGGAAATTTCCCCATTGACCTGGTTTCAGGAATTGGTGCTTACGTATTGCTGTACACTGTATTGTTGTTGAGTTTCGCGACCGTAATTGCAGAACGTAGAGAATTTCAATAATGGAGCAACTAGATGTCAGTTCGCTAGTTTCCAATGCTCCATTGGTTCTAGGTTTTGTCTTTGTGATCGGATTGGCGGTAGGCAGTTTTCTCAACGTTCTTGCGCTGCGTTCATTGAAAGAACAATCTGTTCTCTGGCCGTCGTCATATTGTCCGGCTTGTAGCCATCCGCTATCAATACTAGACAACATTCCTGTGCTCTCATGGCTCCTTCTCAAAGGAAAATGCAGGTATTGCAGTCAGTCTATATCGTGGCAATATCCAGTTGTTGAATTACTTACTGCCGTGGTGTTTGTTGCGGTCACCTGGCTATTTCTACTATCGCCAATTCCGTACGATCCAAATACCCCCGATGTATTTAAAGGGATTGCCGAAGGCCTTGCACAGGCGCAGCGAGGGCAGTCGCCAGGATCGCTTCCGCCGGGTATACGACTGGGATTAACAGGCGGATTCCTCATATTTGCGTCCACTCTTATAACAGTGACTGTCACCGATTTCAGAGAGAAATTAATTCCGCACGAAATTACATATCCAGCGATGATCATCGGCATCATGTTCAGTGCTCTCGTGCGACATGATCTCCCGGGCGCCATGATTGGTATCGGGGCCAGTTACATAATTTTCGACTTTCTAGCATTTTATGGACTGAAGATGTACATGAAGATGCATCCCGATCAGTTTATGGTGGAAGGCTCAACCCCGCATTTACCTGATAACAATTCATGCGATGGTCCCATAGCAGTCTCAACTGAACAACAAATCATTGGGCAGATTATCCGTACACAAGAACAGACCACGGCCGGCCAAACCGTTCCGCGGTTCAGTCAGGCACAGGTAGACGTTCTCCTGAATCTTGCTCCTGAACAATTGAATTGCTTGCTCTGCCTGTTTGAAGAAGACAAGACCGACAAAGATTTACTCAGCACCATCGCAGACAAAACCGTCACTGATTCTGCACTGTTTAGAAGCATGGTGGAATTGGTGATTGAAGGATCGCTCACAAATCACGAGCAGGTGGCGCTCCTTTGCCAGTATCACGGCATTGTTAAGCAGATCGGCAATACAACAGACAAAGCTACCTTCCATGAATGGGTCGCTCTCCTTGAGAAAAGTCATGGTGATACGGCGAAACTATCTGAAACTGAATTGGATTTGGTAGTCGCTCCTAAGCTGAGCCTGGCCGCAAGATTCTTGTCCCGCCTGCCTTCAGGGGTACTGGCCGTGCTCCCGCCCCGTGTGCGGTCTTTGATTCCCGCCGACAGCGCTGAAATATTTGTGCATCTGCTGGCCAGGAATCCCGCCGCTTTCCAATGCCAACTGGAGCGCAAACACGAGAACCCGACCGTTTCAACATTGTTGCTTCAGGCTTCTTTGACCGCGATTGACTACAACGAACCACCGGTGAAACCGGAGCTGACGCCTCAGCTTATGGCCTTGATCGATAGCGCTGCGCTGTCTCATCACGAACAGCACGAAGTGTGGATTCAACAGGCGAAAAGGCTAAGTGCAGGGCATTTGATCATGCTTGATTTGGTGCAGCTGGATACTTTGATGATGCAGATTGCCAAACAAGGAACCGCCGAACTGCTGACCAACAATGAAACTGCGGCGCTGGCAGCAATGATATTGGCAGTAGCCGTGGCCAAAGAAGCGCCCGAACTGCCCCTGGTATTTTTGAAATCTTTGTCAAAGGATCACCTGCAATATTTCTCCGACGAAGCGCTTGGAAACTACTTGAGGTATTCGGAGAAGTTCTTGTCCAAAGAGTTTCTTACTGAGGTTCATCAGCTGTCAGAAAATCGATATCCGTCAGTAATTGATGAAACGCAGGCGCAGCAGTTGTTTTGGGGAATGCCGAGCGATCGAG
>JAKFUT010000143.1 GCA_021732565.1 Candidatus Obscuribacterales bacterium | reverse complement strand
TATCTTTTGCATTTGATCAAGCGGAAGCTTCTTTCGTACAAGGCTTTGCGCAAGGCTTAAACGCAGTGTTTCATCCGTGCTGAAAACTAACTTCAAGAGAGTTTTGCAGTCGACGTTAATGTGAGCTATGACGGCCAGCTGCACGGTTTTGTCAGGGCTGTCTGCAATTCGATACAACAGCGAGGATGTCGTTTGAGGAGACTTTGCCAATCGTAAAAGCGATGAGGAATCACTCATCTCCATGTGGTTTAGCGCCCGCAAACCGTCTTGAAGTGCGGCTAAAGTCTTTTCGGACTCCACGCATTCCACCGACGCCACGGCGATCTGAGCCAATCGTCTGAAATCGCTAGCAGATAACAAAGGGCGCGTGCTCAGACTCCTTAAGACTTCAGAAAGTGCAAAGGCATTGTGCTCGTTAATCAAACACGCTATTGCATGGAGATGTTCTTCGGTTAATAAGGCTTGCGAGGCCATCCATGAAAGATCTCGCGGTGCACTGACCATGTGCTGAACAACTTCATTGAAGAGATCGTGCGGCCATTGATGCAATTGTTCAACAATGGCTGACGGGCTGAGAAGTCCAAGTTTCAATAGCTTACGTAATGTCTCCAGAGCAAGATTCTGTTCTTTTGCCAATGCTCTTGGCCCGTCTCCGTCTCCAGCGTCGTCTAATATTTTTTCTGCGTACCGGGCTCGACTGGATTGAGGAAGATTCGGGCTGGCCGCCATGGCAATATCGATCAATCGATTCATGTCGAGTGGCGTGCTCGATCGATCGGCAAACCGGCGCAAGTGGTTTTCGACTCGAGCCAGCAGCGCTTCTTCGGTTTTCGGATTCTTCAGTACGTTTATCGCTACTTCCCGGTCGATATCAGCGATGGAGCTTGAGCAGGCCAGACTATATGTGAAAGCGAGCAACGACTGCGCGTGGGTATCATTGTCAACCCAGCACTCGCGAGAGCTATAACTGCCGGATAATGTGGCAGCCAGCAAAGGCTTTCGCAACAGGTGCTTGAGCGTATCGCATTGTTCATTGGTCAGTGATTGAAGAACTTTTGCCCAGGATGCCAACGTGTGTGTTCTAGATTCCTCGGCAATCAGTGCTTCGTATAAAATCCGAACAGAATCGTAACCCGACAGAAATAGTTGCAACTCCTGGAAAAACATTTCAGGCAGGTCCGGGCATTGCATGCGCATGCGATTCATTGCCAGTTCATATGGCTGAAGACCGATGGTCAGTTGTGTCAAAGCCCGGGCTGGCAATGCAGAGCAACGACTGAGTGCTCTATGGGTTTCTACGTCGCTATCCGCGCAAAGTTGCTCCCACAGATCGTCTCGTAAAGCTCTGTCGGTATTATGATGGCATGCGACAGACAGCATAATTTCTCGACGAGTGGTTTGGTCCATTTGTGGATCTGAACACTTAGCCGCTAGTTTGTCGAGCGTGTCCGAATCTGTGTTGGGATGTTGCGCAATTGAACTAAATCTGCGCAGATCAGATCTCTCGGCAATTTTTGCTAGAATCCGATGAGAGGTATCCCTGCGCTGAAGGAAGACGTGCCAGCAGTCCGGATCTTCGGACAATGCGTCCCATAATCCGTCACTAATTTGAGGACGTGCTCTGAGCAGCCCTGCACTCTTTGAATGAATCAATGATAAGAGCGTTTGGTCACTTGTACGGGGATGCCGAATTACAGCTTGCACGACATGTTCATCAGGATCCAGGGAAAGAAGTTGCAATGTTTCCTGCGTCGTCCGAGGATTCAATGCTACGGCAAGGCGAATACGGGCATTAGGATCACGGGCTAAGCGTTGCAGTATCGTAAGTGGTGCCTCATCGTTGTTTGCAACTGCAAAACGCACCAGTGGCCAGCAACTGCGACCAAGTAGATCAAGCTCTTCCGCGGATTTTGTCTTATCGGATGCGAAGTCTTGGTGATCGTCAATCAGTTTTACCAGCATGGTCGAGCAGATTACGTTCTCACGGGCAGCGCTATGAATGACAGGAAGAAGGTCGCCGGCTAGCAGCTCCACAACATTCGGTGGTGTTTCCTCCGAAATCGCCAACTCGGCACGTTCTTTGATCGTGGCTTCAGTCACAAGCCTGGTCACAGTCTTGGTTATTTCTGCCGGCGGAAACAAGTTATTGTTCAGGGCATCAACTAACAATTTAGCCGGCACCGAGCCTTTTCGTATCAGGGCAGCCGGGACTGGCGCAAATTTCAAAAGCTCGATCACTACATCATCGCTTTGCCCCAGGGATGACAAGAACAGCTCGTCTGCCAAGGACTTTTCGAAATCGTCGACATTGTCTCCCGGGTAGCTGACATGGTTCCTGATTGCAGCTGCCACATCAGGATAGTAGCTGTTCGCCAGCAGCAACTTGAGCAAAGAAACAGGTGCTTCGATGAAACACGCAAGTGCCAGCTGAGCTTCTTCATCTTCCGCTAGCAGTTCCTCTGGATTTGCCAGGTAGCGGCCGATGACTTCAGGTTCGACGATCATATTCCACCTTTGTTGTGGAGCCTGTATCAGGGTATCAGGATACCATTGCAGTACAAATGGTGGAAGCGATGAATTGGCGTGCTCGCTTGCAGGAATCGGAAATTTAGCAAACCTGCTCCACGGAGAAAGTTACTGTGATCCCGAAGGATTAGTTGGATTAATTCCCGATATAATGCACAATCGAAATGTAATCGCTCAAACTCCCGCGAGTCTTACTTCTGCTCCGGCGCAATACATGACTTGAATGTGTGTCAATTTTTGTAAGCCACGCAATTATGCTTTCACCACCACTCAACGGATAGCTATTCCCTCTTGCAGAGAAAATACAATGGATCAACTGCCGGCACAGGCGCGGATTAGAGAATTATGCGCACGAAGAGACTGGTCAGGGTTGCTGAGCGAACTGACAAAAATGCCGCTATCTGTTCTGCCCGAAGTTATGACAGCCATTGACGAGATCGATTCAAGAGGTGATGTCAGCGCGGGAACAAAGCCTGCTGCGTTGAAGGCTCTCCAGAAGATGTGGTCGCGCTTGCCCTCCGCCTCATCCTTACTGACATCTATGCCCGGCGACGGACCTGAGTGGTTCGGAGGTTCGTCTAATGCTCGACTCTTGCACAGGTTTGAAGAGAATCATGAACATCCTCAATTTTTTCAGCAACGACTTTCATTGAGCAGCGACGCCAGTCGCGTAGCTTGCAGCAATTTCGAAAAGCCTGGTACTGTCCAAATCTACGACACATCTTCCGGGGAGCATGTAAGTGAACTGAGTTCAAGTTCAACTTGCATCGGAGTTTCATTAAGTCGCGATGGCAAGCTGGCGGAAGTCACCACGCTGAACGAGAATCATGCGATCAAAAGAACACTCTGGGACGTAGATCGAGGCAACGTTCGTTGCACATTTCAGGAACTTACTGCTCTTCCACTAAGCAGCACCAGGTATTCCCTTAATCATGCCGCTTTTTTTTCCGCCATGCAGGGTTCCCCGTTACCGAGTCTATTCAGCTTCGACAACAGCGCTTTTGTCACTTCGATCGGTAATGCAGTGCACGTTTATTGCTGTGAAAGCGGAGACCTGTTGCTTGAGATACCTGCGCCAGGGATATGCCTGAGCTTGTCCACAACTCGGGACCATCTGGTCATTGGAAGCTTCGGGCAGATGGTGTTCTGCAGTCTCCCTTTTGGAACTATCGAGCGTTCAATAGTTGAGGAAGAAAAATCGTTCATCGGCTATGTTCCAGGCGGGCGAGAGCGTGTTGTTTGTGCCGGCGACGAGACATTGTCGGTATTGGATGGCGCCGGGAAATCCTTGCGCAGCTGGAAAATCCGCACTCTAAGGCGAGGCTCCATTCCCAATTCGTCCTGCGGAGTACCGGAAAAGTGCCGGTATGTGTGCATCGCGGATCCTTATAACGGAGAGATACAGTTGTTCCATCCGCAAGACGGAACGATCACGTTTCTTCGGCTCAATCTTGATCTGCCGCCGTTGCAAAACGGAAGGGTGAACATCGCAACCGCTGATTCCGGGGTTGCGGCAACCATCGGCGGTGCTCTGTGGTTCTGCCCGGAGGGAGCACGCAGCAGCGCCTCCTCATGGACTTCAGCGGTAAAGAATCTATCCAGTCGACCGATTGGAGAATGCTCGGATAATGATCTAAGCACCATTCGTACTATTGCGGAGAACGGCTGGTGGTCGGATAGAGAACGTGCCTTGCTTAACCTGTGGGAGCGAACACTGGTTGCGCTGGAAGAGCACGTGCACGAAACCGTGGTGAGCGTAGCCCCAGATTCCACTGTGTCGCCGGACATTGATTACACAGTTGATGAGTCTTCTGAACCTTCCTTTGAAGTAGCGGGTGAGTCATCAGTGCCCGATGAGGCGACATTAGCCCGGGTCCTTGCCGGAGAGCCGGATTGCTCTCTGGTCTGGGGCTGGATACCCTTTGCGAGCCCTGCGGTTTCATTGCAGCTACTTCGCTATCTAACCCGGCAACATTGGCAACCGGATAATCACGACAACGCCATTCAGTTTCAGAAACTCTGCGAGCTGGCCGGCGACTGCATTGACACTGCGCACCTGGATAAAGCGATTGTTGATGAAGAGCCGTTTGAGGTTCGACACATATGCAGAACCGAAAGTGCACCGCGAACTTCCGATCCTGTAAAGAATCGCAACCAGAGTATCTTTACTGATATCTTAGTTACCGGCGATTCGCAATGGTTGATCACTACGTGTCCAATTACCGATGGAGGCTTTGTTCGCAGCTGGTCGTTACCGGACGGCAAGATGGAGAGTCAATTTGTATTCTTGCGGGGCTCCACCTATCTGCAAGGAATTGCCTTGAACCCGAGCGGCTGCACATTGGCTCTTGAGACCTACGTGCAGCGCTTTGACGAGATTGGCAAGCCCTTCGTCACCTTACTTGACGGTCCTGATTTTGCCATTCAAACGCCGCTGGAAGAAGATAAGGAATCGGCGTCTGCGAAAAACTCGCTTTTGTTTTCCAGCACCGGGCGCTATCTATTCACTACAACGAGAACAGCCGTCACAGTCTGGAACATGGAATCGAAAGAACGCTTGTCTACGTTTGACATACTACCTCAGGATCTTGACGAGGATGCAGAAGGGATCCGCGCTATTGCTTCCGACCGAGAGGAGAAGCTATTCGCCGTGGCACTGGTTGTAAATGATAGTGCTCATGCAGAGATTCAGTTGAGAAGCATAGGAAACGGACAACTGATAGCCACTCAGAACGTTTTTGCAGACTTATCTCCAGGGGCTCGCCATACATCTTTGCACTTTGGCCCCGATTTTCTGCTGGTCGTCAGCGGGGCCAACTTGTCAATTTGGAGCATTCCGGATTTACAACCGATGGCCACCAGCGGCGTCTCTCAGTGGAAGCGAATCGAAAGGTGGCTGGTTTCTTCGTTGTCTCCTGCCGGTAACCTATTAGCACTTGCCTCGAGTTGGACTGTTCCCATTCTGTTGATCAGTTTGCCCTCGTTTGAAATTGTCGATACTCTCACGGGTGACTTTAGCGGAGTTCATGCACTGACGTTCGACAGAACTGGAAGTAGTTTGTATGCAGGGACCTCCAATGGTGCATGGTGTTTCGCTCCGAAGAAGAACAGCGTCTGGAAGGCATTGAGACCCTTGATTGATACTCCTATGTCGCTTCTTCGCCACAACGGGCTCGACGAATTCTCTTGCATCACTGATGGCATATGGCTTTCTTCATCACAAAGGAGGTGGTTGAGTTTTCTTAGAGCATTAGCAAACCAATCCTGAAAGAGATTCTGCCTACGAAGAGATGCTAGACAATGAACAAAGATGAGTTATTGAGGCTGCGACAGTCCGGAGAAACAGATTTCTCCGACGAAATTTTCGATATGGATTTGTCTGCGAAAGATCCGCAGTTGCGAGACATGGTTCGCTTTGCGGGGTGCAACCTCCAGAACGCGGACTTCCGCAAAGCAGGGCTACGTCATGTGAAGTTCGAGAAATCCGACCTTCGCGGTGCAAAATTCAGTGGTTGTGAACTTGATTGCGTTTGGTTCAACAATGCCGACCTGAGTGATGCAGACTTCGACGGTGTGATTTGCAAAAATGCTCAGTTTGAGGGTGCTATCCTGCGAAATGCTAGTTTCAGAAATGCGCAGTTAAATGGAAATTTCAAGAACTGTGATGCAAGCGGGGCCATCTTTGAGGGCGCGCAGGGGAATGCTGCTGATTTTAGCAACGCAATTTTGAATCGTGCCAATTTTTCGCGGTCGCGTGCCACCTCTGGACATTGGGGCGGGCTTACTCTGGTGACCGCGGAAGAAGCAAACTTCGAAGGGGCCGACTTGACCGGACTCCAAATGAAAGATGCCAATGTCATCGGAGCAAATTTTACCGGTGCAAAGTTACTCCGCGCCAACTTAACTGGTGTCAGTTTTGAGCAGGCAAATCTCACCGATGCCGATCTCTCTTTCGCCAACCTTGAAAACGCAGACCTTCGCGGTGCCCGGCTGGAGAATTGTTGCCTTGACGGGGCCCGGTTGCAAGGCACTTTAGTAAGCGAAGGCGCTTTGCCGCCTAAAACGCAGCTGGTGTGGGCTCTTGTGAATGGTAGAAAATTTTCGTTCTGCCAGGATGATCTTTCAAATGTGACGCTGGCGGGAATTGTTGCGCCGGGGCTAAGTTTCAACGGAGCCAATTTGTCGGGTGCTTCAATGGTGAATTGCAAGTTCAGCCGATCCGACTTTACAGATGCTGAGCTGTCGGCTTCGTCTTTGAATCAGGTAGATTTTTCGGAGTGCAGCTTCGAGCGAGTGCATTTCTTGCGCAGTTCGCTCAGCAGCTGTAATTTCACTTACTCGGTTTTGGATAATGCAGATTTTACCGAAGCATCATGCCGAGACACGGTTCTGGCAAATGCCAGTCTGCGTGGTGCACATATGCGCGGGCTTCATTTGAAACCGTCAGATCTTGATGGCGCGGATTTGACCGATGCAGACATCGAGGAGACGATTCTGGAAGCATTGTCTTTTCAACATGACACCAGGAAGGCCGACTAAAGAAAATTGCGAGAATGGCGAAATACAAACACTGTCTATTCGAAGGCCGATTGATTCAACCTTCGAAGTGATGCACAACTCAATCCAACATACCGGAGATCTTCTTGCGTGATTACCGTTCCTGTATTACCTATCGCGATCCGTCGTCCGTTCCGGTCTGTTCTTGTAATGACTGGAGCCGGCGCTCAATCTCATCGAGCTTTTGCATGTGCTCCGAAAGAATCTGTCCCGGCAGCAAATGGCTTTGCCTGAGATTGCGCCGCTGAAGCTCACTCCGAACCTGTATGCGTAAGTTATCGGCTGCGCCCAGGGTGCCACCGATGCCTGAGGTCAGACCGCCATCGGCTATTAGGAAATTGGAATCTAATGGTCTGTGGTAAAAACGAAAGCCGGCGATCATATAACCGAGCCCTGACATAATCTTATTGCCGCCGATTACTGCGCCTGCGGCAACGTTTTGCGTGGCAGCCCTGGTTCCTGCTCGCGTTTCTCGGTTGGCAAGCTCAAACTTCTTGCGGTGCAGTTGTGTGCTTAGCTCATTGAGCGACTGTATTTCTTCCGTCCGGGTGAAGAATCGTTCCTCTACTGGACCTGATCGAGCGGCGGACTTCAGGAGCGGTGGTATTTTTGCCAGGTCCGACTCGAACTTTAGCAAGTCATAGTGTTCGCTGCTTGCAACCAGGCTTTTCAGCTGTTGCGCGGCTCGGCCGCCTGCCGCTTTGCCGATTACTCTGGCTGCGACAGGGCTTGCAATTGTCAGGCAAGCGGAAACTAAATTGCAGACTCCAGCAGGAGCGTTTGCTGACCCTCGTTTGACTACCGTGGCGTACTCGGCGACTATGTTGCCTGCTACCCCGGTCATATTCCTCGTGATATCCAATACAAAAATTGCGTCTTGAAAAGTGCGATAGCGGCGGGTACCAATGTGGAATCGTGCATACTCATTAAGTGCTAAATTACAAAGATCACTGAGAACCAATCCCTGAGCGGTGGCTAGCTGCAGGTGAGTCGCCGGAAGTTCATTCGAATTTCTATCTAACCACTCTGCTCTTTGCGCCAGCAGACTCAAGATTTCGCCTTTGATTCTTACTACGTACTTGTCGGCCGCCACGGGATCAAGGCTCAATTTACGGGCCTCATGATCGTGCCAGAGGTTCACACCCAGTTCGAAGGCACTGCCAAAACTACCTATAGTTTGTCCAACCATTTGTGGAATCAGCGCATCTTCAAGCCCTATTCGAAAAGCTAGCCTGCGCTCTTGGACAAACTCTCCTTTCTTATTGCGACCGAGAATAAACCTGTGAAAAATAGGTTTGGCTCTAGTGGCCACTCCTGCCCAGGCACCAGCAGTCGAAGTTATCGTATTGGCTTCCTGTGACAGAAAATAGCGTGGACCGCGCCATCGGCCTTGGACATTATTGGCATTTCGGAATCTTATATTGAACCGCTCCAGTTCAACATCCTTGAGCAAAAGCTTCCGGTTTAGTTCATCAAGCCTGGTATATAGCTTGTTTAAGTCTGACCGGGGGCGATCTGCCTCGACGCCTGACTCTTGGCAAATTACAGCAGAACTCTCACTCCCATTGCCAGTTGTGTTGCCGTTTTGGCAGCGAGCCATCAGCGATGCTGAGGGATCGCTGCTTTTGCAATCACTTGCCAGGGTTTGTCCTTGAACCTGGCAAGGACAATAAAGCTGTAGAACACTTAGAAACAACAACCAGTTTTTCATCAACAAGTCTTTGCACTGGAGGTGCTGATCCGTGGTCTCAATTATAGGTCAAGGTTGCGGCTTGGCATGAAAATCACGGCGTTCTTGTCTCTCAACATGAGTCCGAGAAGGACCATTTGTTCAACTTCTGCTGAAAATTCATTAGTGACAGAAGCTGTCTGCGATGGCGGACAGCAACTCAATCCACGCTTTTTCATTGACATCGAGCCATCCTTTGAGCAATGCCTCTTTCACTTTTTCCGTAGATTTCGATGTCCAGGCACCGGGATGCACGTGGATCGCTCTACGCAATTCCGACAGACTCACTGATATGTTTTCGTTTTCGCGAACAGGGGTGGCATAAAGAGTCTCACCGGCACCGATGATCAATGCTCTTGCGTCGAAAGTTATGCCATCTACCGGGCGCAACCAACTGCCGGAAAGCGTACGGCAGAGGCTTCCGTCAGTGGTGTTGAATAGATCTACTCTACCCTCGTTCAGATAGTGAGAGCAGGCCAACAGCGTTTCATCCCGGGAGAAAGCCAACCCTGGTTTTCCTTCATCCGCTTCCGAAATGTATGTCGAAAGCAGGGTCGGGGCGGGTTGTAGCGGTAGCTCCGGTTCCGTGTTCTTCCAGAGGGAAATTTGTTGACTGCATGCGCTAGCTACAAAGCGCTGACCAGTAGATGAAACGAGCAGAGAAACAACCTTCTTGTGGTCAAGTGGAACAGAGCCGAATTCATAAATCAAGTCTGAGCCTATCGTGGTCAGCTTTCCACTTCCAGAATAAACGAGGGAGTGGTTTGAGCACCAGGCCACCGCAGACACGTGATCGCAGAGTTTCTGTACGAATTGTGCTGATTTGAGGTCCCAGACATAAATGGTATTGTCCACGGTGTGGGCCAGCTTCCCTCCGTCCGGACTGAAGCAAAGGCTTGCAACAGAACCTTTGCTATTGCCGATTGGTAATTTGAGACGGTGCTCGCCGGCTATCAGATCCCAAATCGACAATCCGAGTTCCCAGCCGGACACCGCCAGCAGGCGTCCGTCATAAGAAACCGCTGTGCGATCTGCGCGGTGAGGTAACTTGAATCTGGAAGCTTCTTCCATCGAGGGCAGGTTAAAACTTCGTATGACGCCTTCGTTGTTAAACCCGGGGTCACCATTGTGATAGAGGATCAATCGGCCCTCATAGCAGTGAAGTGTATCGAGTCGAGGGCGTCCCCATCGATCCAAAATTCTGCGGAAACCTCTTGCACGTTCCACTCCGTGAGACTCAAGAGAGCGTTCGTCGCAACGATAAGCCAATGGTCTAATTTGCACTAACCATTCAGAGTCTCTCGAATCTTGTGGTATCCAGCTTCTATCGATTGCTTTGACCAGACGAGCAACCCAGAGCGGAGCAGCAACCCGGGCTGCGTCGAGCAGCGGCTGGTAGTTCTTCGTTGTTGTGCTTGTTGTGATTAGTTCCTGATAATCCCTGTCAGCCAAAACGCTCGATGTTGTTGCGCCGGATTTCTCTGCCATGTGAGTCGGGTTCCTTTTTCTATGGATTGAGGAGATGCTCTTGGAAAAGCTGGCAAACCTGAAAGCAAAATTCAGCACTCTCGAAAAATTCATTGAAAAGAACATCGGGGCACCCGTGTGCTAGTTTCACTTATTGAATTCGGTAAGTCGAAAGGAAATTATATGGTCATGTAAGACAATGTTCCCGAAAGAGATGACAATCGGCTATAAACTCTAAGTTTGCTGGTGACGTTTATCCGGACAAGTATTTCTCACCAGCCTGGTGGTTGCAAGATCTGTGAGAAGTTGCTGCAAGGATTGGCGGGAAATTTACGCGCGTAAAAGGAGAAGAAGTATGGTAATCGGTGTCACCCAAAGCAATTTTGCCGGCATGCCTGTGGTAGATTGGGATCTGGAGTTAAGCGCCGCTGATTTTGATCCAGCTTCAATCATCTATAGAATTTCATCTTCGGGGCGGCATGACGGAGAAGACTGGCGCAAGGTATTTTCACACTATCTGAAGCAAGCAGGGGCTGAAAAAACTACAGGAATCGTGGTCGGTTTTTGGGCTGATCCCGAGGGGAGCGACGACTACGATACGGCATTCATTGTCAAAGCGCTGGTTGATGCCTGCGAGAAGCTGCCAGCACTCACAGCAATTTTCCTGGCTGATGTGACAGCTGATGAATGCGAAATTTCGTGGATTAAGCAATCAAACGTATCACGGTTATTCGATGTTTTTCCTCTACTAACGCACTTTGGTGTTCGTGGCGGTGACGGGTTAAGTCTTGGATTTCTGAAACACGACAAGCTCAAACAACTTATCATTCAGACCGGGGGGCTTTCCCGATCTGTTGTGCGCGAGATAGGCAGTAGCCAACTTCCGGCGCTGGAACATCTAGAGCTGTGGCTCGGAGCGTCAGAGTACGGAAGCAGTGTCACGGTGGATGACGTTAGACCCATTCTTTTTGATCGCCTCTTCCCGCGTTTGAAGTACTTGGGGCTTCGTGACAGCGAGATTGCGGACGAAATTGCCAGGGCTCTATTCAACGCGCCGGTTCTAAAGCAAATCGAGATTCTGGATCTTTCAATGGGAACCCTGGGAGATGAAGGTGGACGAATGCTGTTGACTAATCCGAGTGTACTGAATTTAAAGACGCTTGATTTACATTTTCACTACATGTCTCAGGAAATGTGCGATCGATTGTCGCAACTATCGATAAATATCGACCTGAGTCAACCGCAAGGTGCAAGGGAGCATCGGTATGTATCTGTCGGCGAGTAACTCACAGCTTCATACACGAACGAAGAGTTCGAAAATTGCGAAGTGCGAAAGCTACCGCACAATCAGAACGCAATGAAGTTAATTATCGTGGACGAGCGCGACAGACGGGGGATCTTACAGTGAATAAAACGATCCGTTTGTTCATCCGAGGAGCAACAAACTACCAAGCGGCTTTGCTATCGCAAAAACATAGAGTCTGGGCCGTGAACCTCTATCCATTCGCTGAATCCAAAAACCTGAGTCATAGCCCCAAGAAGATAGTTGCGGTCTACACAAGCTGTTTGAGGAAGACTAAAGCTAATCCCAGTCATGGTTCCGCCCCATGTCGTAGCTCTCTGCCACTGGCTTAGCTTGTGGCAGACATCTGCGACATCGCGCTTGTTGAAGGACATGCACTGCCACGATTCGCCGGGGAGACGGAAAGAGCCTTCCATCCAGTTGTTGTCTTTCTCCATAACGAGATCGAAGCTAATCTCTGGACGTTGGCTTAAGTGGGAGGACTCTACATCAAATGCCCCCAACGATTTGAGGTCCGATTGACGGAACGTCCTCCAGGAATTATCGGCTTGGAGGTAGACGATGTACTGCCAGAGCTGCCTCACGGAGCCGTCCTTCCGATACCTAGCCCAATCAGACCAGAGAACAGTCCCCTGCTCGCCATGATATTTGGCACTTTGCTCTCCAATAAGAACACGCTCTAATCGCTCAAAAGCTGGGGCGGGCGCTGCGACTGCCAGGTGGAGTCTGGCGTCACGTTCTTCTCCAGTCTCGACAGAGCCATCGCTCAGCGTATAACGCGAGACACCGTTAATCTTTTCGAATTTGCGCACGTCGTTTTCGCCTTCGAATTCGAACTCACGGGTTTTGCCATCCTCTCGGCCGGCAAACGAACGTCCCGTACCGAATTCGTATTCCTCTTCGCGTATAAGTCCATCGCTTCGACCAGCGAAATCGCGAACTTTGGCTTTGCGCTCTTTCCTCTCACCTACCAAACCTTCGGGTTTAGCAGGGCTGTCGGAATCGGCCGGTATTAGAGTGTCGTCTGACATGTTGCGGATTGGACTGTTGAGCAACTACTTGTCGGGGGAGTAGCGCGCTTATGCGCTGCCGCTATTATACTCGTTCGAGATTTGTTTTCACGTCGCGTTTTAGATTACCGGTAGTGACAGGTTCGCCAACTCATGGGCTTAGCGTCTGTTTTCGTTCTAATGAGAGTCTTGCATTGTGGCGCTGACAATCGTCAAAGATTTTTTCGCAACCAGCTTTTGTCAGTGCGTCCAATTGTAGACCGAGGTCCTGTTCGCTGGTCGAAACGCAGGCGTAACCTACGCAACTTACAGCGCTCGCCATTTAGCGTGTGACCGCGCCCACACGGTGCACAAAGCAACAATCCTTGCAGTAACGGGAAAAATTTCTCAAGTACTACATCAGGGTGGTGCAGAAGGACGTTAACTGCGCTAGCCGGAATAGCCCTGCCCGATGAATTTTTCGAAACGTCGCTCTGCCTCTCGACTAATCGACGGCGGAGTGCGGTTCAACGCTTCGCCGAGAATTGACTGTGATATCGGAGCCTTACCAAGAAATAGCGCCAGCCTCGCCGCTTCTTCAACCACGGCCCGCACGTCTGCGATGGAAAAGCCATCAAGCCGGCTGGAGAAGCTTTGCAAATCAAGGTCCGCCACTGCGGGCCGCCCGTGCATAAAATGCTCCAGGAGTTCAGCACGATCGTCTTCTTCCGGCGGTCCTATGTAAATGATTTTGTCAAATCGTCCAGCCTGAAAGATGCCACGATCCATATTGAACGGTTGATTTGTTGCTGCAACGACAAAGACACCTTTCTCTCTGGCAAGATCGAGCTGCGTCAATATTTCATTTACCTCTTCGACTCGGTAGTCCTGAGAGCGTTCAAGCTTATGGCGATCCGGTACCAGGGCGTCGAACTCGTCAAAGAACAGCACACATGGAATGTTCTTAACTGCTTCGTCAAAGCACTCTCGAATTCGCATTACTGTTTCACGCACGTACATGCTTGCAATATCAGATGGGCGAATTTGGATCGCAAGCAAACCGAGCTCCTCCGCCAGGCACTTAGCTAGATGAGTTTTGCCGCAGCCCGAAGGACCAAAGAACAGAATACTTGATACAGAAGTGAGCCCGTAGCTTGCAAAACTGGCGGGATCTCTGACAGAAGCAATAACCTCTCTCTGCAAGACATGTTTGATCTGCCGCATAGCAGCAACGCGCTCTAACCCAGCCTTTACAGCGGGTTTGGTCTCGTCGTCACGCTTAGCGGGTGCTGCTCCGCCGCCAATTTCGTTTCGCAGCTCACCGAGCACATGCAGAAAATCAACTTCGTCAGGAGGTCTGCTTAAACTGGCTCGGAATATCTCGGCCGAACGAAGACTGATCAAGGGCGACCATTTCGATAATAATGAGGGTGACTCGGCATTCTCGTCGAACAGATTGATGCCAGCAATCAACCAGTAGAGTAACTTGAGATAAGTCGCAACGGAACTGGCATTTCGAACCAGCGCTCCCTCTTTCTTACTCCAGTCTGCGTTCATCAATCCAAACGGAGCGACACAGAATTCGCCAAACAATCTGCACGATGCAGTCAACGATGGGGTAAACGATGGTATCAGTCCAATTTCCAGAGACTCTTGCTTGATGTTATGAGCACGCTGCAGCGACGACAACAGCCAATCGTCATTTACGTCTCTCAGTTTTCCCGGAATATTCAGCGACACTTGCCCAATCAACTGAAGATATGACGCAATATACTGGCGACCGTCAAGCTCGGCCACATCATGCTTAACATGACTGGCAACGTACTGTGAATGCTGTGACACCCACTTTCTATACGGCTCCAGATTACCGGCACCGCTTAAGTTTTTTTCTAGAACAATGACTGAACCTCTAGAGGCAACCTCGCTTACCTCAAAAGCATTCAATATGTTGTCTGAATGGAGCGGACGCTTAACTGCAGGAAAATTGCATACAGTGGCATCCATCGATACCACTGGTCGAGTCATTACGAAGTCGAGTTCAGAATCTTCGGATTCCTGCCTGCATTGATTTTTCACGTTCTCTCTCCTCAGTCGCCGGTAAGAGCGTCCACAGTTCTTTCACGGCAAATCGAAGCTTTTCCTGGTCGCCGGAAGACAGCGCGCGATTAGCCTGCGTCATCCATTGTTTTGCAACAGTTGGATTAGTGAAACTATGGCTGCCGTCTCGCAAGTATTCAAAGCACTGTGCCCAATACCACTCCTGCCGAAAAAGCACACGCCAGATCAGCCCGGTGAACGCCTCGTTGATCTTTTGAATATTGCGTAGATCATTTCGAGCTACGGCTCTTTCAAAATCCCTAAGGTAGAGTTGCAACTCTCTCTGTTCGCCAGGAGAGCCATACTTCTCGATCAAATCCTTGTTGGAGTTAAGCTTATACTGAGCGTCTTCCACAATGTGAGAATTGGCCGCACTTATACGTTGAGTTTCAATCTCACAGCCAATTTGATTGGCGGCGTCGACCAGCTGTTTCGCTTTGTCCGGATCTTTGTGCGCCGTTTTTCCGGTTTTCTGCAACTTCACATCGAACTCTTCGATCTTGCCACGAAGCTGCGTAACCGTGGTAGTTCCGTAAGCCGACTCCAGCTCCTCAAGACGTTCGTAATAGTTTTCTACTTTCTTGTCGAGTTTCTTTGCTTGTTCGGAAAACACTTCCTGATCTCTCTCCGGCACATACACTTCTTCAGAAAAATGTTCATTTAGGGCAGGAATGAATGCATCGACCCGAATCAGACGAGATGTGTCAAACCGAATGGAAAGTTCAATTTCAGATCCTTCCGGTAGCACTCGTCGCAGACGAGTGCTTTTTATAAGCAAGGTGCCCACCAGTTCGTTCTTTAGCGGCGCGTCGAAGTTCTCACCTTCCCACAGCTTGAGAGCGATTTCTTCCGGATCTGACGGGCGAAGCGTTTTATGACTGCGATAAACCTTGGTTGCCTCATTCGGTAATGGTGAATTACGCCGAAGCAGCGGGTCAAGCTCAGGCGTACCATCTGCTTTCATAACTTCAATTGAGATTGTATGAGGTAATGGGGGCGCGGACACGGTGAGACCGTGGCGGATTGAGAAGCTTGTCTGATCAAGCTCAAGGTTTCGCCCTTGATCATCGCGAGCATACAGCCAGAATTGCGACGTCTTCCCCTGCACTAGAGTTACAGATTCCTCAAAAAGCTTGTCCTGGGTTCGTATCCAACCGCTGGTCCAGTGTCCCGATTTGGAATCGATGCGAACGCTAATCTCATCCGGGTACTCGACTCGCCCGGCGATCATCGGCTTCATTTCGGTGGTGACAGCCTCATACGCAAGAACAACTTTTACAGTATCGGGCTTCGCAGATGGTGCTGATGTTGCCCCTTTCTCAATTTCCTTCTCGATGCCACTGGAAAATATGGCAGCTCCCTGTGCCACCACTGTCATAGGATCAAGTGAGAAGTCCAAGGGCACTTTAAAGCGCTCTTCAAGCATACTACGCAACAACGGCATTTGCGTCGGACCACCCACCAACAGAATGCGATCTAATTGTTTGACATCAAGACGCGCACCATCAATTACCTCCCGGGCGAGCAGTGCACACTTGTCCAGCACCGGAGCGCTAACACGTTCAAGAGCGCTCGAATTAAGCTCAAGCTCCGCTTCTATGTCGGTGCCGTCTAGGTCTTGCCCCACGTCGAAGATACTGACTACGGCATTTGCCTGAGTGCTAAGATCAATTTTTGCTTCTTCAGCTTTAGACAAGAGCCGCTGAATCAAACTTCTGTATCGGTCAGGGTGCTCATTGGAATTGGGAAGTCTAAAATGCTCTGCTAATTGCGGCAGAAAAAACGCTGTAACGATCTCGCTGTCAATATCCTTTCCACCTAGATGATTGTGCCCTCTATGATCAAGCACATGAAGCTGCCCGTCTCTCGACGAAATGATGGCGACATCAAACGTACCGCCGCCAAGGTCGAAAACCAGCCAGCGCTGTCCTTCTGCTCCCGGTTTGATACCGTAAGCAATGGCTGCGGCAATCGGCTCCTGCAACAGCGGAAAATGGTTCAACCCCGCTAGTTTGGCCGCACGCGCCGTCGCTTCACATTGAAGCTGACCAAAGGCGGCCGGAACGGTAATCACTGCTGCGTCCGGTTGAGTGTTTGTCTGCAGCCTCACATCGCTGAGAAGCGATTTCAGGATTTCAGCAGACAGTTCCTCCGCAAACATCGAAATTCCGGATGAGGCAAACGTGAATTTGTCTTTTTGGCCTATCCATCTCTTAAATTCTATGGCTACATTTTCAGGGCTAGACTGACGAGTGCTGTAAGCTCTGCGTCCGACGATAATGCGGCCGCTCTTTTCCATACGCACTGCCGATGGTGTAACGTTCATTTGGTCTGCATTTCTGAACACGTGAACTACATCGTCTTCGAATCTAGCGACACAAGAGTTTGTGGTTCCGAGATCAATACCAAACGAAATATAATCAGCCATTGCTTTCGGCTCCTGTCAATCGTGTGTCACGTCCGACGTGTAATACAATTTGCCCATGTCGTGCCAGTTTGCCGTTTACGTTTACAATTGGTGAAACGGTTTCTCCAATGATACTGGCGCCAGGTGGCAACGTATCAACCTCCACGGAATCGACAACATCGCAAGCTAGACCTGCATCAAATTCTGTTCCAGTAATGTCGAGCGCGCAAACATTGCATTGGTCGAGGAATTTATTGAGGCCGCGAATCACGTATCTCGGCACAGTACTTGAGGATGCATTCGGTTGCTGCGAAAGCCACGCATCGAGTCGCCAGGTATAAATTGCGAGATCCACTAACTTGTCAGCATCGATTACGACTTGATGTCCTTCCGACATGAAAGCCCTCCACGTTAGCGAGTAGCGTACAAACTGTTGTACTTTTGTGCTGCATCATTTCTCTCTTTCACCAACTTCTGATAGAAGTCAAACCTGGCTTTTCCTGACGCAGCCATTTTCGTGAATTGGTCGATGAGTTTATTGTGATTAGTCTTCATAACCGCAAGCGTCTTTTTGTCTAGCTTCGCTTTTTCGGCATTTTTATACCGTGCTAATGAGTTCTTGAGTTCTGTTTCCTTAGCAATGACCTCTTCCTTCAACTTGGGCAGTTGCTGTTCGAGAAGGAGCAACACTCTCTCGTCATCTTCAATAAATGATTTCAGATCATATTTGTCATTGGGAACTACTACTACTTCTTTAATGCCACGTACGGCGTTTTCAATGCGATTTACCGCGTTGGCTGTGGCGACTTTCTCCATCTCTGCCTGGTTTTTGCCGGCAGCCATAACTAGCCCCACAAACATAAGAACAAATGAGATTTGATGTATTCGGGCCCACTTATCTAGTGGGAGCTTACTTATGAATCTATAGCCACCGGATTTTTCAAATATTACTCGGTAGGAACCCAGCGGAAATATAGGCAAGAAACAAACAACAAAGTAATAAATTGCCCGTTGGGCGCCCATTACAGGATCGGGCTTCTCGCCAAATGCGGGATACACCCTGCAACCGATTGTATTTACAGTGAACAGCGAAGGCGCCGACTTTATTGGCTTATCCTTTGCATATAGTTGAGCCATATCGCGATTCTTTTTCGCTTGCTCAACACCTTCTATGTGCTCCCGAACTTTGGGTTCAACAGAAGTCCCCGCGGCCAGTAACTGAGCCTGGTTTAGAAGACGGGTGGAAGTATCGAAATCATCGGCCCAGGAATAAGCACTGGCAATGGCATCCAACCAGTGAGCGGCTGATCCCTTTAGCTGAAGCAGCACAGGGTCATTGCGATCAAGAACGGATTGGGCATTCACTATTATCGGCGCAATCTGCTTATTGTACAGCTGCTCGCATTGCTGGCAGGTAGCGGCATTCTGTTTTATGTCACTTTCACTGTTGTTTTCATTCCTGACTATCTTTTTGCTCAAGAGTTCGTCAACTTCAGTGCCGGCACCATCCATTAACCGGAAGAATTCTTCCACCAGCCCGTTGCTCGACCCGCCGGTGCTCGCATTGCCCTGATTGAGCAGATTAGCTGTTCGGGTAAAAATATCGAAATTACCGCTGTTAAGAGCATCTTTGGATAGGGTAACCAGAGGCTCTGTCACTATCGCAATAAATTCGTCTTTCCGGGCAAACACATCACTGGCCAGGCATACGGGCTCAAAGCCCAATTTTTCGTCAACCTCGCATAAAAAGTCCCAGTATTTTTCGTCCTCAAGTACAGCATTCCACATGGAAATTGCGCGTTTCCAATATTCTTCGCGTTTGCAATCAGGGCTGTCTGCAATCGCTGCGAATTGCATCAATACTGCAGCATCGTGAAGCGAGGTCGGCTCGTTTTGTTGAGCCCATTGTTCAGCCAATTCCGCGGCGCTTCGGGCATTCAGATCAGCGGGAATCGCTCCCGGGGAATGGAACCACATGAGCCGTGCTTGCAAGCGCGACTCGGGATTGAGCAGCTTGGTCTCAGCTTCCAGCAAATCTCGCTCCGTCCTGGCGATTGCGCCGCTCCAGAGCAGATCTACCGGAGTGGTATAAGCCTTTCCTATTTTTGCCTGCCTCCGAATATTGGCCAAGGTTCGTTTTAGATCTGCTTGGCCCGTGGAACCGGTAAGCCCCAGAATACGATAGGGGTTTTTCAAGTAACAGCTGAAGAACAGATCGGGGTTGGACCAGGCAGCCTCAGCAGTACTGCGGGGCGTCGTGGCCGACTTATCATCTGAAGCTCCCGGGGAACGAATGGAATCAAGATCTCCCCACTTAGGACCCGCGCCATCAGCTAGTTTCCCTGGCTCAACCGGCCGGGAAACTGCAGGAGATGGCTTGCGCTGTTTGCCAATTGCGTCAAGATCAGCCCAGGTCGTTTCTTCTAGAGAGCTTGAATGTGATGCGACTGCGACTCCAGATGAACCTCCGGAGTTGCTTGCCGATTCATTATCTGTAGTTTTGCCAAAATTATTCCCGCAGGAATCCGATTGGTCTATCAGACCGCTCCACTTGCGTGCTGCCTGCGCTGAATCTGCCTGAGTTGCAGTTGACGATACCCTTGATTGGCTTCTGGAGTCACTCTCAGCTGTCGATCCAAAACTACTTCCGAAGGCATCCGGTTGACCGATTGAATCTACCAGATCGCTCCATTTGCCTGCTGGCTGCGCTGGAGCTGACGGCGTTGAAGCTAACGATACCGGTGATTGGCTTTTGGAGGCATTCTCGGCGGTCGATCCGAAACCGCTTCCGAAAGCATCCGGTTGATCTATTGAATCTACCAGATCACTCCATGTGCCTGGTGCCTGCGCTGCTGGTGCCTGCGCCGAGACTGGCAAGACGTTTGATTGGCTTCTAGAGCCATTCCCGGTGGTCAATCCGAAACCACTTCCGAAAGCATCCGGTTGATCCATTGAATCTACCAGATCACTCCATGTGCCTGGCGCCTGCGCTGCTGGTGCCTGCGCCGAGACTGGCAAGACGTTTGATTGGCTTCTAGAGCCATTCCCGGTGGTCGATCCGAAACCACTTCCGAAAGCATCCGGTTGATCTATTGAATCTACCAGATCACTCCATGTGCCTGGTGCCTGCGCTGTTGGTGCCTGCGCCGAGGCTGGCAAGACGTTTGATTGGCTTCTAGAGCCATTCCCGGTGGTCGATCCGAAACCACTTCCGAAAGCATCCGGTTGATCTATTGAATCTACCAGATCACTCCACTTGCCTGGAGCCTGCGATGGGTTTGCGGGTGCCGAAACTGGTGGAACCATTGATTGGCTTCCGGAGGCGCTTTCAGTTCGAGATGGCGAAGGTGAAAGCCAAGCTCTACTGCCAAGTGGATCTGCAGGAGAATCACTTCCGCTGCCGAAATCTGGTTCGTCGGCGAAATCACTCCACTTGCCGGGTTGCGATGGGGACGACAGTCCGACGGATTTAGCCGTGCTGCTTGTATTGCCGGATGGCTGTTGCGACCCGCTCGTCTCGGAAATCGCCATGGTAGCATCCGTTACTGGCACAGCACCAACCATTGAGGTAGCTTCTCGGGCAGAAGGATTGCCCCACTTGCTTTTGGGCACAGATGGAGAACCCCCGTTCTCAGATTCGAGTTGAGACTGACTTGGCTTCCCGAACTCAACCACTTGATGCTGCGATGGTGCAAATGGCGACGAGGAGAAATTGTATTTGACCTCAACAGGCTGCAAAACAGAATCGACCGCTTCAGAGTTACTCATTTGCGTAGCGGATGTACTTCCACTTCCTGTCGGGATTGACGGACGGAGGGGGGTGCTCCGCTGTAGAGGAGCCGCTGCAGCGCTGGCGTGGGCGTTTTGTCCCGCACCTTGTGTCATGAAGCCGCCAGACGCAACGGCGCCAGGGACCTCAGTATTTCCAATTGACTCGAGAGCGTCCCACTTGCTGGGCTGGTCCAGGCTGGATGTCGAGTGGGTAGGTGCATCGGTCATGTTTCCGGGAGTGCTCGCCCCCACATCCTTTTTTGCAACCGAATTTGCTGGAGCTGCTGAAACATCAAGTGCAGCGCCATTGTTGCCGGTGGCATCAGGCTTTCCAATCGAATCTAAATCCCCCCATTTGTTTGCCCGGGTCTGAGAGCTTGTTTGACCGGAAGGCGCAGGAGAAACACTCTCGGGATTGCTCGCGGGAGCATCCATTTTCGCGAACTGACCTGTTTGTCCCGTGGAAACGCGAGGCGCTGCACCACCGGTGGCATCAGGCTTTCCAATCGAATCTAAATCTCCCCATTTGTTTCCCCTGGTCTGGGAGCTTGTTTGACCGGAAGGTGCAGGAGAAATATCGTCGGGATTGCTGGCAGGAGCGTCCATTCTTTCGAACTGACCTGTCTGTCCTGTGGAAATGCGAGGCGCTGCACCACTAGTAGTATCGGATTTTCCAATCGAATCTAAGTCTCCCCACTTGCTCGGCTGCTTGGCGCTACGTGTCTGTCCGGAACCTGCAGAATTACTTCCGGGATTGCTCGCCGGAGCATCCATTTTCGCGAACTGACCTGTCTGTCCCGTGGAAACGCGAGTCGCTGCACCACCGGTGGCATCAGGTTTTCCAATCGAATCTAAGTCTGCCCACTTGCTCGGCTGGTTGGGGCTACTCGTCTGCCCGGAAGCAGAAGAAATATTTTCGGGACTGCTGGCAGAAGCATCCATTCTCGCGAACTGACCTGTTTGTCCCGTGGAAACGCGAGTCTCTGCACCACCGGTGGCATCAGGCTTTCCAATCGAATCTAAGTCTCCCCACTTGCTTGGCTGCTTGGGGTTGCTCGTTTGCCCGGCGGCAGGAGAAATATTTTCGGAACTGCTCGCAGGAGCATTCATTCTCGCGAACTGACCTGTTTGTCCCGTGGAAACGCGAGTCTCTGCACCACGGGCAGCACCAGAAATACTTTGGGAATCTGTGGAGGGAGCCGCCAGTCGTGCGAACTGACCTGTTTGTCCGGTAGAAACGCGGGGAGCACCGTCGGTGGCAGCAGACTTCCCAATCGAATCCAGATCGCCCCATTTGCTGGATTGAGCGTCGGGATCAGTCTCGCGGCCAGGGTTGGTCGGCTGGGGTCTGTGAAACTGACCGGTTCCCTTCCGGGGGGCTGGAGCCGCCCCTAACAACCTGTTTTTTGACGGGTCAGGTGTTCCAATCGAATCCAAATCGCCCCATTGACTTGCGGTGGGGTTGACTGAATTGGAGTTATTCGAGCACGTCCCGTCTTCCGTTGACTGATCAGTGTCGCTTGATGGGGTCGACTCTGAAGGGACCGAGTTCTTTTCCGTTGGGTCCCCAGCCTCAGATTTACCAATTGCGTCGAGATCGCCCCATTTGCTTCCTTTAGATGTCATTCCTTCAACATCATCACTTCGTTCCACCGGGTATTCGGCTTGTCTGATCAAAGATTTAAGCTGATGTGCCACCCGTCCGGAATCCGAAAGTCGAGCCTTTTCAGCCTGGACCGCAGCTGGTTCCACGGCTGGTTCTGCAGTCTGTTCTGGCAACGATGAGGCTCCTCCAGGTGACTGAGGCCTCACGGCGGTGGCATTTGCCCCGGGGCCCGAGCCAGCGGACGCATTTGAGCCTCCCACAGCGGCATGAAAGGTGTTCGTGGCTGCCGGTTGCCCAGAGGCTGCAAGAGACGTGCGAGCAGCTCGCAATGCAGCAAATGCCGACACGGCGTAGGCCGGAGTCCAGTTGGTTAGCTCAGCGGACCAAACCATTGTCTCTATAGGTAGTTGCCCCAGAACAATCATTTGAGACAGCTGCGCCCGCGTTATCGGACCATGTTGCTGAGAATTTAGGTGGTAGTACCACGCCACTTGATCCATACAATTCCCCCGGTCACGACATTTAGCGTTATACCCGCCAAATCCATTTCCACAATCTGTAGTAGCGACAGGGATTTTCTATTTCTTGACTCAAATGTGGAATGTTTATGTGCAGAGCGTAATTGCAAGACCGTTCGGCGGAACCCGGGCCAGGCAAACTTAGCCGCCTGTTCTTATTGCAACAGGAATCCAGTTAAACCGCCAATAGCCCGAACTCGATACGGTGGACCCTTTATTCGACTAAGTTGAGAAGCGATACCTCTGGCCTCTAGATACCGGAATGCAATCGATTTCCCCGGGAAAACTCGGGCTAACCGGGCATTGTTGAACGGGAAATTTGACTGGCGGTTTTTCCGCCGCATCATACGCCGTCGGTGAGCTCTCGATAGGCAAACACCAGTGCCATAACGATCAGCACTGCGCCAAATGCGATCTTCAAATATCTTTCGTTTGCTCTTAAAGCCACACGACTTCCGATCCAGGCACCGGGCAACGACCCGAGAAGCAACGAACCCACAAGCTCCACGTCGACGTGCCCCTCCATATAGTGCACGACAGTGCCTGGCATCGCGACCATTGCCACTACCAGCAGTGACGTCCCGAATGCGGTTTTCACCGGTAATCCAAAAGCATAGCAATAGAGAGGCACCAGAATGAATCCGCCTCCAACTCCAACCATTCCAGCCAAAGCACCAATAAATAATCCGGTACTGCAGGCAATAGCAATACTCCGCGGGCTCGAGTCAAATTCCCGAGGCTTTTCGTCCGCCGATTTTCGAACTCGGCTCGACAAACCGCTGGCAAAATCGATTCCCACAAGCAACATCAGCCCGCACAAAATTAACATAAGCTGTTCGCCGTTGAGAAATTTTGTTCCCGCCGAACCAATCACAGAACCAATGGTGGCAGTTCCGCCGGAAGACAACGCCAGAGGGACCACAAGTTTCCCTTGTTTCTTGTAGTTGTAAATCCCGACACATGCGGTGGGAAGAATCACGGCAAGAGTGCTTCCCACTGCCACGTGGGGTGCAATTCCGAGCAAATGCCTGGTTAGTGGAACCGAAATGATACCGCCGCCGACACCGAAGGCTCCGGACAAAATTCCGCTGGCAAGACCTACCGGAACTGCCTGAGCAATACGGATCAGGTCAGCATTGATCAGGTCGGCGTCAGACATTCATGGCTATTTCATGTGCTTCCGCATTTCGGCTAACATGCCGCGGTCCTGATCTGTCAGGTCCCAAAACATCTGTTGTCTCGCCATTACGCGTCCGTAGACGGGATTGCGATTCATGGCAAAATACATGCCCGCCGGATCAAATTCTACAACTTTATCAAAATACGGGTTGCGAACAAGCTTGTCAGTAGAACCTTTCCACCGGCAAAGCCGTCGGCACAAGTAATGATCCGCCTCGGCAACTTTGTCGAGGTGCCTGTGTTGTGCCAATACTTTAGCTGCCCCCGGGTGAGCACAAACAGCCGCAACGATTCGAGGGTCGGCCTCTGCTACTTTATCGAAATATCGATACTTGGCAAGGCGATAAGCGAGCCACTGTGTCTTTCGCACTTTCTCAGGAGTGATCTCCGAGCTCGCGACGCCCGGAAGCGCTGGTTTTAGCGAAGGCTCACCTTGGGCATTCGCTACACCTGCAAAGATCAAACAACTGACAATTGCGAGCCCGAAAATCAACGGACTTTTGTTTGCTCGCACCATTTATATCTCCTCCCCGGCAGCAACGTCCCTAACCATATACGGTGCCAGCAAGGGACGGTTTGATTCTAACATAAGTTCATTTAGCTTTTCGAGCAAGCTTTTTCTGGCACTCAAGACAGCAAAATACAGTCTTATTGTCAGCTATATATGCCACCAGAATCAGCGAACTAAGCTGTTTTCTGCTTAAACCGCAAGCATATGCTCACCGTAAAACTTCATCTCAGACATGTCAGCAGCTCGTGTTCCCCATGGCGATTACGGTCAAGATAACACTTGCAAGTTAAAATGAAGACAACACAATAACAGGAGTGGCCAAGATGAGCGATCCGTTCAAGCCGGATCCAGATTCGGAAACAGAAAAGCCGGACCTCCCTCCTGAGAAAAAATTCGAGGATGTCCGGAAAGCGGGCGCGGACTTCACGAGCGAACACGAATCTCACTCTTCGTTCAAACCTCATCAGAACCTGGATGATCCGGCGCTGGGCAAATTAGATCTCGAGGTGAACACTCGACATACAAATGCATATACCATTTCGCCAAGCCAGAAGCCCCATACCCTCAAGAAGTCTGAGTTTCTCAAGCACGATGAAGATCGCCCGACGCTTGAGATGAAACCTCTCATTAGTAATTTCTTGAATGACACGGAGCTTTCCGACGAGCATAAATTATCAGTTGCTGAGCTAAAGGAGTTGTATAGAAACCGAGAGGCGCTGTCAAGCGCTCAGAGTTTGCAAGACGCCGTTACTAGTACACTGCAACTCAGTCGGCTGTACCAGCATCTCAAGTACATAGAAGAATCCAAGAAGGCCCGAGACTTATTGCTCGGACTGGACCCCCACCATCATTTAGGCAAACAACTGTTCAAGGAAGTCGAACATATGCACCCACCAGAAGTTGCAATTTCAGCCATGGCGCCCGCCGCTCCCCTGGTACGCGGATTAAGCAAACGAGCCCTCGTTCGAGCAATTAACAGGCTCGCTGGTGGGCGAGTAATAGTGCTGGGCGATTTATTGATAGACGAATTGCTGGAAGGCCGGCCCGAGCGAATTTCTCGCGAGGCGCCAGTTCTAATATTGGAACATGTAAATACCGAGCTGATTCTTGGCGGAGCGGCCAATACGGCAGGCAACCTCGCGGCACTGGGTGGGATATGCCACGCGGTAGGAG
>JAKFUT010000132.1 GCA_021732565.1 Candidatus Obscuribacterales bacterium | reverse complement strand
TGCGAATTTGTACCACTGCCGGCAATGACTCTTCGTAAAGGCGCCGTGCTGCTTCATCTGCAGCCGGTTGCTCTTCTGAGGGTTTCGCCAGATCTACCCCCGGCTTTAAAACCGGAATAGTAGATGCGATTTCATCACCCGGCATACCAATTCCCTCCTGCGATGTAGCTGCGGGCCATAGTAGAAGGAAGCGCTGCAGCGCGTGAATGGGGGGTCCCCCACTCCATGGGCATTTAGAGAATTTTGTAAGGTTGTAAAGAGTTGTTAACCGCCCCGCTCCAACATTGAACTTTTTCACCCTCTCATACGTATTAAAGATGTTGGCGCGGAGGGAACGTTGTTGTTTCTCAAACTACTGAATCTTGCTCGAAGATCAAACTGCCCCTTTGTGCCAAAAGCAGATCGACTTAAAGCAATGGATGAACTATTGGCTACGCATCAATCGCTTCACGATGACACCTGGCGAATCGTATCGCTAGATTGAGTTTTGCTCCACTTCCAAGTTACCGATTCGGTTATGTTGTGTGGAGCACTTTCGGTAGACAGAGGCCTGAGATGGCCCCCTTGAGCCTCTGTCTATCGAGAGGAAATTCCGAATTAACACATCGAAAATCAGCAAAAGAGGTTCCGTTCCAACAAGCCAAGATGATTTACTTAATTCACTCATCATGGACAATCCATTGGCACCATTGGCAACCACAGAACGGCGCGACAACAGCAGATTCCCGATGCATCCCTTTCAAATGCGTCTGTTTTGCGCATTTCTGTGCGTGGTAATCCTTTTATTACCGGCGAATTCACTAACCGCTCAAGCAAGCACTCCCGACGCAGACACGGCGCTTGCTTATGTGGCAGCAGACATTCTCCAGATAAGACCAGTCTTAGATCGCTTGCAGCGGTTGCGACAAGAAGGCGCAGGACCGGCCGGCGAAGAACTGCTTACGCTCAGGTCATCGCTCTTGCGCAAGATATTCCTGGGAGCCCTTGATGTTAGAAGGGCGTGCAATAAAGTTGAGATAGAGCTTGCATATACTTATGGCATACTGCATAGAGAACAGCGCAAACAAGCAAACATCAATCAAGCACTGAACCTGTTGAACTTCGCCCAATTTTCAACGCTCTATACTATTGAGCCTTACTCGCGTGTCCATAAAAAATTCAAGCAATCAGCAATACTGGGCTGCGTCGGGGCTGGCGTAGGAATTTTTCTACCCGTTGCAGGAATCGTTCACAACAAAATCAGCAAAGCACACAACACGGCACCGCCGGAGTTTCTCGGTCATGTACTGGACGGCGGTCCGGTTGATACCGTCGGATTACCACCGCTTGTAGAGCGGTACTTCGACTCCCCTGATTCACAAGGGCAAGGTTCACAAAAAACGGCATTGTATGCCACCTGGAAAAAACGCTATGGTGTTGACGGGACCAACAAAGCATCACTGTGCAGTCTGACCGGTACTGGTGGAAAATCGCTAGGGCTGCTCAATACCCGCCTGGTTCTTCTCTGGTCGCTTCACAATTACATTCAAGATTTTGATATCGAACTACTGGCATTGCTGCGCATGGTGCGTTCTACCTCGCCGGTTCCGGTACCATCAGAGCAGGATAGTACTGAACTTGTGGCACTCAAGCCGGGCGCGATTGAGGCCGCCAAATTGTTGAAGATTCAGCCACTGGTCGAAGAACTTATTCGCTTGAACAAGTCACAGACACAGAATCTTCGAAAGACCGAGCTTGACATATCGTTTTTAGAAACCGTGCTTGACGGCATGCTCGATATGAATAACGCAGCGGACAAGATTGACTCCGAAATTAATTATGCTTATGACATAGTTCTTTCTCAATTGCTTGCCCGCCGCGGAAAAGGGCTGCAGCTAAATTACGAGGCCAACTTCATTCAGACCGGAGTCTTTGGCTCCATTGCCTCTCTGTTATTCCTGAAGAATTACTCCAAGGCCGCAAACGAATTATTCGTGATACAGGGCGGCATCGGAACCCTGCTCTCCACACTGGGTCTGTTGCAACTCCACGGTGGTTGGAGAAAGAAAGACACCCCGCCAAATGCGCTGGCACCGCTTCTGAATATAGCTGCCAAAGACAGCTATAGCTTCCCTCCTCTGGTTTCGGAATTCTTAAGTGCTCCTTCGCCGGAATCCAACAAGGGAAAATCTCGGCGCGACTTCATTCTTGACAGATGGCAGCAAAGACACGTTGCCACCATAAACTTGAAGAATAAGCAAAATCAGGAGAAAGTGGCGGCGGCCTCGCCAGCCATGGATACGATAAGGATAGTTCGCAACAGAATCGACCTCTTACATTCTTTAAAGGCGCGCCTCGGGGAGTTTAACAACGAGTTATTCGAGCTAGTGGAAGCCACCGACACTACCGCAACGGTGCCTGGCGTGGGCACCGGCTTTGCCGAACGGAGATTAAATTCTGCCGCAACTGGAATGGTTGATCTGCTCGGACTTCAGAAGCACGTGGAATTTGCACTTGCAAGTGGCGGGACAAACAGCAACGAACTCGTAACTCAGCAACTTTTCATAACGCGAAAGGTTTTGCTGGCCGCCCTTGATGCAAGAAGAACAGTATCTCGGCTAGATTTGCAGATTGCCACTGAAACCACGGCGCACGATAGAATCCTTCGCCAGCGAGACCTGTTGGAGAACCTGACCAACAATGCAAACTTCTTTCAAATCAGTATCCTCGGCATGATTGACAGCGGGCCACTGAGCTTGGCGAAAGATCCAAAATTGAATCTGTACGCGATTCACAACAATTCACTGTCCGGTATTATGGTTGGGGGGCTGGCCGCACTCACGGCAGTGGAGCAACCAGGTGGATTGCGACTGAATAAAGCCGAACCTAACTCGATTGGAGCAGTCTTTGGGCTAGACGTTCCTGCTAACTGTCGGGTATCGCCTCCCGTTTTGAAATTTATCAATTCTGCCCCACCGAATTCAACAAGCGGGCTCTCTCGCAGAGACGAATTAGTAGACTACTGGCGGAAAACAAAGGTCACATCGGCAGACATTCGTAACCGTGCCACACTGGAAAAACTTGCGGTTAATGGTCCATCTCACCACTTCTATTCCGAAACACTTGGTCTGATATCAGACCGAATTCGAATGCTGTACGATACGCGAGCGGTGATAGACCTTATGAATGTAGGGTTATCGGAGATTTTGCGCGCCACTGATGGATAAGCAAATCACCTCACCGTCAGTTCGAGGAGATTTTGTAATGGAAATCGGCCATCAGTCATTCAGAAATTGAAGTCGTTCTGCCTGCAGGTAGCCTGATCCAGAAGGAGCTTCCCTTTCCTTCTTCTGAATCGACACCGATCGTGCCGCCAAGTTGTTCGATAATTCTTTTGCAGACGTGCAGCCCCAAGCCGCTACCGCCCTTCACGGTGGCGTCTTCTCGTCGGACTTGAGTGTATCGCTCAAACACAGATTCTCTGAACTGTGGCGGTATTCCCCGGCCTGAATCTCTAACCTGTACTTCGACCTGGTCGCCCGATTGCAGGACAGATACCAGAATGGTTTGACCGTCATCCGAATACTTAATGGCGTTGGATAAGAAGTTCACCATCACCTGAATAAGCCTGTCTTCGTCGGCATGTACGCTTACGGATGTTGGTGGCGTTTCTATGCGAATTTCATGAACATCAGCAAACGATTGCACCGACATAAGTGCGCCTTTAATAACTCTCGACAATAAAACATCCTTGCACAGCATTTCAAGCTTGCCTGCTTCAAGCTTCTCTATATCAAGCAAGTCGTTGATCAACCTCATAAGCCGGGCCAGGTCCATCTCGGCGCCGGCAATTTGATGCAAACCCCTGTCGGAAAGGTCGCCGAAAGCTCCGGCCTCGAGTAGGGAGAGGAGACCGCTGACCGAAGTTAGCGGCGATTTCAACTCGTGGCTTACCAGCGCCACAAGCTCTTGTTTCTGACGGTTTAGTTCATTCATGTGATCGACCACTTCATGAAACACACCGTCAAGATGCGCAAGTTCGTCAGTTCCTTCGATCAGCGGGTTTAGAGATTGGCCGCGAGAAAGTCTCATCGTGTTATCAGTTAGAACAGCAACACGAGAAGAGATGGATCCGGCAAAGAATTTGGCAAGCAACATGGCAAGAAGAATGCTGGCTGCTACGCTGCCCCAGAGCGTCCAGTATATTCTCCTTTGATTGGCCTGCGAAACCTCAGGGCTGGTGCGTTCAACAGATCGCTCAGCATCAATAAACTGATCCATTTCTAATCCCATGGACTGAATGAGCGCCCTGGCGTTTTGAAGTCCCTTCGTGCTAGCCAGCAGTGTCATAAAATCGCCAGACGATGTTTGGTTGATCAACGTCTTGAATCGCTTTAGTCTTCCCCTGAGCTTTTCCATGATCTCCCTCATCTTATTGAGGTGCTCATGCTGCGTTGGTTTGTCTTGAACCATCTTATCGAGATCATCCAGGTCCACCATGATCAGCTCCAGCAGCGTCTCGTACTCCTGGCTATACATTTCGTCTCTACTAAAAGTGTAGCCACCGGCAGACATGGTTACACCAGCGGCACGCTTCATCACGAGATTGGCTTTAGCAATGATCGTTTTGGAACGTAGTTGTCGTTGCGTCTCTTCTTCGGACTGCTGTAAAAGGTAACTCAAAATGCCGACGAACATAAGTTCAAACAGCACCGGCACTGCCACAAGCAAGAGTCCTGCTGTGCCGATGGTAAAACGAATCTGTTTGCGTGTTGACGCAAGCGGCAACTTGGTTGCATCATCAGTATCAGCAGCACCGTTTGCGGCTGGCAGCGTTTTGGGCGAGCCATCCCCGGGTGCTTTGTGCGCGATTTCTTCATCGCATTTCTTAGCGTTCTCGCCATCGCTGGCACCGCGGCCAGATTGCTGTGATTTGACAAAGCGCATTGATCGACAGCCTCATCACTGCATTGATTTGCTCCGGCGCGCCAGCGGCTACATTGCCAGCCCCTATCGGCGTAATATACCCGTTTTGGACGACGCACCTTCTCGTACCTGTCGTCTTGCCTTTAACAACGGCTATGGCAATCCATAAGACTAAGCCGACCCAATTGATATGCAAGCTGCGAATTTGGCGTCGTGTCGAGGGGCTCGCCCGCTTTGTATGATTCCGGTTCAATCTATACACCGGTCGAGAACATGATCGCGAAAGGGTGATTGCCAGAAGTCCATGATACCGGCTTAGTTACCGATGCCCCGTCGACTATCAGTGCTCTCATCGGCGCGAGGCCTTGAACAGTTTGGTCGCAGAGAAAGCACCGGTGCCATCATTGCCTCTGTAAGTTAAGTAGAGCGATCTTTTTATTAATGATTGCCAGCATTCCATTGTTGCCCGCTCTCTTGCAGCACTGCGCATATCCTCCCAGAACAATTTCCATTAGTTCCTGTCCTGGAGATTCTGCCGACTCCATCAGAAGGTAGGCCTCACTGTAATTTCTGGCAGACCGCTTTACCTCGCCCAGTCTTTCATAAACTGAGCCAAGAAGAGCATAGCTTCGTATTAGCGAAAGCCTATCATCATCGCCAAATTTGGTTATTGAGACCATAATTTTGTTGGCTGTGTCTAAAGCGGCATCCACTTTGCCAAGCGCTAACAGGCACCGAGCAATGCCGAATAATGTCCGTGTTTTTCTATGAAACGCGAACGTCAACCTCCTCTGATCCGCCTTTTGGAACAACAATAGTGCTTGATCCAGGTGCCCGCGCCTTTCCAGGGTTTCGGCCAGGTCACAGACAGTATCAATAAATTTCGACTTACGGCGTCTATCTTCCGCCAAGGTCAACACAAGAAGATCTTCATACTGCTCAAATGCCGCAGCAAAGTCAGGTCCGGAACCTGCATCAACTGCAAGTTTACAAAATTCTTTAAAGAAAAGCATTCGGAATTCTGTTTCGGCGCGTGAGGCTGGCGATGTGAGGCACACCCTGTCGATTGCCTCCTTAGCCCGCCGGTACCACGTTTGCACTTCCGCACCGCTGCTAAGTTCTGCGATCTCAGCGCAAACATAACCATGTTGCATGGAATCGGCCATTCCCGCGGCTTCAAGTTTTGTCACCGACTGCATTGCAAGCGACTTCGCCTCATTCAGTCTGTGCGCCGCGCCAGCGAATTTGACCAGATATTCCAGTGTCAATAACGTATCGGCATCGGTTTCACCCAAATAGCGCTTCCGCAAGGAGAGCAGACGAACCGCCGAGTCATAGCATCGAAAGACCGCAGGATCACACTGAGATGAAAAATCAAGAATATGCCGCAGTGGAAACTGCAAAGACGGGTGATCGCGCCCCAACTCAGCCTCTCTAACCTGTATCGCACGCCAATATACAGCAAGTGACTCCTGCGAACCCGGGGGTCCAATTCGACCGCTTTCAGATTGCAATTCGTCCGCCTTCTTGCTTGGATGGTGATCGATCGGCTCACGAAAACCAGCTTGTGTCAGGCGCTTATAAATTGTTGTACGGGTAATGTGTGATTGTGTCTGATGCACATGGATCATCCACGCAACCACCGCAGCAGCCACCAGTATGGCAAAAATTAAAGCGATCAGTCTCATTTAGAGGGTCCCGGGAGTTCTTGTTGTGCTCAGGTCTGAATCGGCTAGTTGGCAACGCGAACCATTCTCACAGATATACCCTTTGTTTTGCATGATGCCGCTACGGGTACACATTCGGTAATTTGGAAAATGAAGGAATTTGAAGCAGCTTCCGTCTCTCAACGATTTCAATATCTCGCGCAAAGGCCTCCTGGTTGCCTTTGTACCTATGTTGCTTGGCATCATGAGTTCTGTGACACTTGTATATTTAATTCAGCAAGCCGAGCTTGATGTTCGACGCGAGCAGCAACAACGCGAGATTCTCGAGCAAGGAATGTCCATTTCACGCACCATGCTCGAGTCTTATTTTATGATGGGAACCTACCTCATGACTCGCGAGCCCATTCTAAAGCAACGCTACAAAGAGACCACGAGCGCTTGTCTAGCAGATATGAATTCGCTCAAGAACAAGAGTAAGAGATTCGGAAAAATCAGCAAACACGTCGCAAAGTTTTACACGCTCTTCCAAGAATTTGTGAGCCTGCTGGACAAGGCCACCGAAATAGGCGTCCGTCAGGATAGCGAAGACTTCCTTCTACTCCTGCAGATGAGGTCACGACTGCTAGAACTCTATTCCGATATGAGTAAATGCATTCACGACACACGCCAAGCAATGGGAGTATCTGATCGAAGGGAATCGGCAAATAGCCGCAAGCGAATTATCAGTTTGCTTTGTGCAAGTGTCGTGGCCAATATTGCTGTCAGTCTGGTCACCGCGGTGTTGCTCAGCCGGCAAGTCTCTGGCAGAATCGGAGTTCTCGTTGCTGATACAAAACGATTTTCAAAAGGGGTGCCTCTTGCTCATGAGATTAGAGGACGAGATGAAATAGCAGATCTCCATCGCGCCTTTCGAAACATGTATGCTCTGCTTGACGAGTCTCACAAGCGCGAACGAGCACTGCTCGATGAGGCTGTTGACGTAATATGTTCCATCGACGAGAACCTGAATTTCATTTCTGCCAGCCCTTCATGCGAAACAGTATCGGGCTTTACGCCCGCTGAGTTGCGAAGTCTGCGTATTACGGATCTTATACCACCTGAGGAGCACTCGATTGTAGAGGCGAATTTCCGCCGGCTGCTCCACAGATCAGTTGAAGATATGTTCGAAAGCAAAATCGTTTGCAAAGATGGCCACCTGGTGCAACTGTTATGGACAGTTCATTGGTCAGCCACGGATCAACTTCTGTTTTGTGTAGCGCACGACATCACCGACCGCAAACACGCCGAGGAATTGCTTCGTCAAAGTGAAGCGCGAGCAAGAATGATTATGGAAAGGATGCCAGCGGCCTTAATCCTGGTCAATTCAGCCGGAGCAATTGTGCAAGTGAACTCCACTACCCGTTTCATTCTCGGATACGACGAAGGTCAGCTTATTGGAACGCAGCTCACATCGCTAATTGCGGCCATGAGACAGCTCGAGGATAGCTCAGCACTTTCGCTACTGTTGCAGAATAACGAGGGGCGAATAGCTGAAGCAGATATACAGAAAGCCGATGGCACTTGTTGCCGGATGGAATTCTCGTTTGACAAAATGGTTGAAGAAGGAAACCAATTTTTTCTGGCGATTTTGATTGACGTTTCGGAAAGAGCGGCACTGGAAAAGCTGCGAGGCGAACTGATTGCCATGATCGCCCACGACATGCGCACACCACTAACATCTATATCGGCTATCTTATCCGCGCTGTTGAGCGGAGCTTGGGGAGCGCTAGATCACAGCGGGCAAGTTGAAGTTCTCAAGGCCGAGGTTGAAAGCCAGCGCCTTCGAAAGCTCTTTGAGGATCTGATGGCATTGGAGAAGTATGACCGGAGGTTATTGGACCTTCAACTGGAAGAAGTACAGCTCGTGCGCATTATTCAGAGTTCTCTTGAATTGATACCCGACCAACTCATGAAACACCAGAACAAGATTATCGTTGACCTCAAACAAGATGTTCTTTGTATCGGTGACATCGATCGTTTACGTCAAGTCGTATTCACACTGGTGTCAAATTCAATTCGCTCTTCAGCTCCTTCGTCCAACATACGCATATCGGCCACGTTAGCCGACGGGATGGTCAAGATCTCCATCGCCGGTACGAGAGGTAACACGGAAACCCCTGTTGAGCTCGGGGACTTCCAATCTATGTACCTGATGGACGCAGCGGAACCCTCGAGCAGTAAGATAGAGTTATCTATTTGTCGCGCCATTATAGAATCTCACGGCGGTTCTATCGGCGTCACAAACACCGGCCATCATGTCGCTTTCTGGTTTACACTGCCGTTTTCAAAGACAGCGGTACATCATGAAAGTGTTTAGCTACCGCTTACCACCAATGCACAATCAAAGCCTGCTGCGAAAGGTTTTGATCATCGCCCTTCTTCCGCTTGTCTTCAACGTTTTCTCCGTTTGCTTCCTGATTCTACTGTTGCATCAAGCTGAAGTCGACGCCGAACGAGAGCGTGCGAGTCGATCGGTAATTGAGCAAACAATGTCAGCCGGTCGTAAAATGTCCGATTTGGTGATGGTTTGTCTCACCATGATAATTGATCGAAATGGTGACAGAGCGCTCGCGTGGCGCCGCCATGAGGAAGACTTGAGAAAAGCTTCTGCAAATTTGAAGCTGCTGCGTAAGCAAGCCGAAGCATATCCCGAGCTGAGGCCTTATGTCACACGGGTCGAAGTTCTTGATACTGAGTTTTCCAACCTGGTAGACGAACTTCTGGTCCTGATGGAATGGGGTGGCGGCGGCTCCATTCGAATGCTGGATGTGACAAGCAGACTGGCTGGCATTCTTACTGATATGGCGCAGCTCATGGCTGACTGCCGGCGACTGCTGGCAGAGTGCCGTGCCACAGGGGCTACACTTTCCCAATCGTATCGACTAATTGCACTGGGATTCATTGGCGGGTGCATGGTCGGGAATGTATTCCTCAGTATGTGGATCGCCAGGTTCGTCAGCGAACAAATCAATGTGAGGGTAAAAATCCTGCTGCGGAATGCAAATCTATTCGCTGCTGCCGGCAGTGAAGGTTCGATTTCACCCGGTCAGCGAATTTCCGGGCTCATTCCGGGATCTGACGAGATTGCTCAACTTGATGCAGCACTTCGTAACATGGCGGTGCAACTGGAAGAGTCGAAACGAAAAGAAAGGGCGCTGGTTGAAAATGCTCTCAGCGTGATTTTCTCATTAGATGAGAAACTGAGGTTTACCTCGGTGAGCCCTGCATCGCAGGGAGCATGGGGAATTCCATGCTCCGATTTGATTGGTACCGCCGTGCTGAATCTATTGCAGGAACCTGACACGGACACATTGAGAACAGCGTTTAAAACTGCGATCACTTCGCAAACACAAGTGACATTAGAAGCAATTATCAGAAGAAAAAATGGCTATCCGGCCGACGTGTTGTGGTCTATAAAATGGTCACCAACAAGGGCGGCGTTCTTCTGCGTATGCCACGACATCTCCAGCCGAAAGCGAGCAGAATCCCTCATTCGCGCAAGTGAATCCAGAATTAAGTTAATCATGGATCGCATGCCTGAGGGACTTTGCGTAACGGATGCGTCCGGCAGCATCAAGTATCTCAACTCCAGTGCGCGACGATTGTTCGGTTGTGAGGCGAATGAGACAATAATGGCTCCCCTTACTGATTTTATCCGGATGCCGGGAACCCCCATCGACAACCTCTCCTTTCAATGGTTTATCGAGAACTCTCCGAGCAAAGTTTCAAAGGCTGACATAATTAACAAGAATGGAACCTTTTCGTGCAAGGCGCAGATTTCGATAGACACACACCAATTCCTGACCGAGTCGCGGTCAGCAACAAAGCTGCAGCATTCGCTTCAGGACAATAATCTGCATTCTAATGCGGCCGGTAGTGGCCGCCGCAAGATGCTGAATCTGCAAAGCGAGTCTCACTATCTTGTTATCATACTGAATATCTCTGAGCGAGCAGCGCTGCTTAAGTCGAGAGCGGAACTTATCTCCATGATTGCCCGGGATATTCGCGCACCGCTCAATTCAATTTCCATAGTACTGTCACTGTTGCGCAACGGCAATTGGGGCGAACTGACTGAAAAAGGAACGCGCAAGATCGCAATCGCCGAAAAGGAAAGTCAGAGGTTGAGCCGACTCTTCGACGATTTCCTGGCAGTGGAAAAATTTGATCATCGTTTCTTTGACCTTGAGCTTGAGCAACTGGCGCTCAGGGATATCATTGAACAGTCTATTCAGTCGGTGCGCACTCAATCTAAAGCAAAATCCATAACCATGGTGACACAACCGGAAGACCTTCATTGTATTGGCGATCGAGATCGGCTTACACAAGTGCTTGTAAATCTACTTTCCAATGCGGTGAAGTATTCCCCGCAGGGAGGTTCAATTACCATTTACACACGATGCGATGGTAACCACATTGGAATCGCAGTGCTTGATGAGGGACCGGGCATTCCTGAGGGAAAGGAGGAATTGATCTTTCAAACGTTCAAGCAACTCAACTTGGAAGACGCAACAACAAAGGGCGGAACAGGGCTTGGTTTGTCAATTTGTCGGGCAATTGTCGAATCGCATGGAGGTAAGATCGGCGTGGAGAATGCACCTACCGGCGGCGCCCTGTTCTGGTTCCGACTTCCCTTACACGGGGCGGACTAGCAGGTTTCATCCTGCGGGCGCCAGCATCCTGGCCAGTGGTGGATTACACAAAATCACCAGAGAAGTCTTAGTAAATTACTCACTTCAATGCCAGGCCAAGGTAGACGATGATGGACAAAATTATGATGGTCCAATTGGCAGTGGCAGAAATTTCCGCTAGCACTTTCACGCTCTTGCGATATGTGACACGCGAAACTTTCGGCAACCGACGCTTCATTGTTCCAGCAGATACTTTCAACAGATCTGCTCGCAGCTCCTCCATGGTCTTATAGCGATCTTTATAGTCGGCCATGGTCCGCGCAATTAGATAGCTCAACCCTTGCGGTAATTCGCCCTGGCGTCGTTCACTGATCGGCGGCGGAGAAACACTAAAGTGTTTGTACATGCATTCCATAGCATTCTCACCATCAAATGCTTTTACCCCGGTAAGAGCTTCATACATAACACAGCCTAACGAGTAAATATCTGCACGGGCGTCAAGCTCCTTCCCCATGCACTGTTCCGGGCTCATATAGGGTGGGCTTCCCACAGTTTCGCCCGACACGGTTCTGTCTTCACCAAAAATTTTCACAACACCGAAGTCCAAAACTTTTGGAGTTCCCGTGGTCAAATCAACGATAATGTTGCTTGGTTTGATGTCGCGATGCAAAAGATTGCTCTCGTGTGCCACAGACATACCCTGGCAGATCTGATCAAATACGGTTACAAATCGCTCGATCGTTAACGGGCCATCTTTAGCAATGATCTGATCCATCGTCATGCCTTCGATGAATTCCATTACTATGTATGGGCGCGGAGAAACTCCATAGTCATAGACACTGACGATGTTGGGATGAATAAGCTTATTTGTGGCTCGAGCCTCCGCCTGAAACCGGCTCATTCCTACCGCATCTTGGAGCAGATCTGTCAGAAGAACCTTTACCGCCACAACTTTCTGAAGCAACATGTGCCTGGCCTTGTACACTCGTCCGTAGCCGCCTTCACCCAGTACTTCCAACAACAGATACTTCTCATCAAACAACGTATTTAGCAAAGAGTCGTCAATCAACGGAGCCAGCAATGCCCCGTCGTCCGGGCAGGTACTGTCTGCTTCGTCAGCCGAATATTCCTTGTTACAAGCCAGACATTTGCGTTTGCGCATCGCAGTGGTCACTGAGGCCGACTCCCGGGTAATCCAAGTCTGAGAGAAATATACCCCTCCATGTCGGCGTTGAATTCATTTTGCCAGGTGATGGAAGAGGCACGATCCCGGAATTAGAGTCAGAGGCGCCGAAGTCTTCACACAACAGAGAGTTCAAACCGCGCAGAGTTCATTAACTGTGTCACTCCGGTTCAAATCGCGCACTCCCACTGACACAATGACGATGAGTAAGGGAGACCTGACCATGGCAGAACGTACCACCAGTCGGTTCAGAACTACATTGAAAGAGGAAATCCTCCAGTGGCAAACCGAGGGACTGATATCAGAAGAGCTGGCAAACAGATTGACAGCTCATTACCCTATCTTGAGTCAGGGTAACAGGACAGTGACCATCGCCGTAACTCTTGGAGCCGTACTGGTTGGACTCGGCATAATATTGTTCGTTGGTACTAACTGGCCGGACATGCCACGCTTGGTGAAGGTAGTTTTGATAATTACCGCTGTCATCGGTAGTTATCTTGGTGGTTGGTTTTGTAAGTTCGAACCGGGGAATCGGCCAAGGCTTGGTTCAGCACTATTGTTGTTGGGCTCCCTCCTGTATGGCGCCGCCATTTGGCTACTTAGCCAGATCCTCAATTTCGATACCAACCTGGTAGAAGGTCTTTCAATTTGGGCACTGGGAACTGCCGGGGTTGCATTTGTCACTCGCTGTCGATCAGTCACTCTATTGCTCGCGGCACTGGTTACATCCTTGAATCTCAGTCTTTATGCAGCATCAGGCAATCCCTCCGATCCCTTCGCATTAAATACGTTGCTTGCATTCAAGAATACCGCGGTCTATTTTGCCTCAACACTCACTACGTTGCTCCTTTGTGCACGGGCGCGCAGCAGGTCCGCGTTGTATGTCCTCCTGGCAGGAGGACTAATTTGGACGCTCGTTACATCACAATTATCGTGGATCGCGCTTCTTTCTTATGGAACGATACTGTACTGTGCGCATTTCTGCCTAAAGGGAAGATTCGATCTCCTCTCCGAACCCGTCCTCTACATGGGGGCTGCCAGTGCTCTAACCGGATGCTTCATTTCGACGTTGGACAAGAGTGGCTCAGGATTCGGATCCTATAAATTCATGGTGATTAACGCCATTTTGTTGTTCGTGGTGATGGCACTAGCAATGGTAGGAAAGGCAGCCTTTCGGCAAGATCGTCACATATCGGCACCGGCCATCGCCGAAGTGTCAGGAGGTCTTGCAATGCTACTGGTTGGACTTGTGGCTGCACAGTGTCCTTCAGAGGCTCCCAGGCTAGTTCTGTGTAACCTGTTACTGGTGAGTTCGCTGGTCGGAATCATCGCTGTCGGGATTCGGCAACAAAAGGCTGCTCTTATCAATCTATCGATTGTCTTTGTTGTATTCGATGTGATTGCCCGTTACTTCGACGTCTTCTTCTCAATGATGGATAGATCGCTCTTCTTCGTCTTAGGAGGAATGATATTGATTTCTCTTGGTGCTGCAGCAGAACGAAACAGACGCAAACTAGTGGAATCTCTTACATAATACTCCTGGTGGTGGCAACATGAGACTAGATAACAGAACTGCACTGCGACGCCCCGAACACACCTTAAAGCGTGACGTCTTACCTGCAAGAGCGTCCGTGGCATATGTGGTCCAGAGGAGACAATTCGTGGCAGTTGTGATTGCGCAGCTACTTATGTTAACTTGCTTCGCCGTTCCTAAGGCTTACACACTGGCCACGGGAAGAATCGTTACTTTACGTACGGTGCCGGTTGATCCTTGTGATCTATTTCGCGGCGAGTATGCCAATCTTCACTACAAGGAAATTTCGCAGGTTGACAGTAAACATCCTCTGGAATCGGGACAAGAAATCTACGTGGTTCTACACCAAAGCAAAAGAACTGGCAACTGGGAACTCAAAGGGCTTTCCAGCACCATTCCGGTGAAGAACGGTGCTGATGTCATCCTCAAGGGCAAGGTAGTCAGCGTCCCATGGGACGGTTCCAATGATAAACACTACACTATTGAATATGGTGTCGAACGTCTCTACACCCCCCGGGGCAAATCAGCAGAGCTGGAGAAGCGTGCAAAAGAATTATTTGTAGATCTTGCGATCGATGGGCTCGGGACGTCGGTCATCAAACAAGTCAGGTTGGACGGTCGCACCATATACGATGGCACTGCAATGCTAAATCCCTTTCGCGATTGAAGAACCCGACGAATTACTGACGCTGTAAAAAAGAGACAAAGAAGATCTTCACTTCCCCTTCGCTCTTATGGCATGTTTGTGAAGCACTACCGCTTCTCACCACGCGCTACACAAGTCATAGAAGCTACCTACAGCGGGCTGCCAAAAATCCTGCGGTTTTCTAAGCACAGAGTCTATGTAGGCGTCGGGCTGCATAACAATTTTCCGATTCATCCATTGTCTTCCTTCCTGTCGGTGAACAGAGTTCCTGCGTAGCCCACTTCGCAATACGGAGAATCCGGCTCACCCAGCCTGGAATGCAACGCGAAAAGATACCACTTTACGTAGCAATCCAGGCTAGGGTGCAACAGATGACGGAGCGCTCGCGACAATCTGAAGCAATCTCCCTTGAGTAATCTTCGCTTGTTCCCGGCGCACGTTGTCTATTTCAGTTTCTGGATCATTTGCCAATCGGTCTTTCAGTGCAGCAACCAATTCCTGATACGATTTGCCCTTCGCAGAGATCAAAAATATGAAGCCAAACTTCTCTTCATACTTTCGATTGTATTGCACGAGGTCTGTGAGGCTATTCTGTGAAGCAGCATCAACGCCCTTATGTTCTTCCAGAACAAATTGCTTCGTTTCCTGCCAAGTCTTCCGGGAGTCTTCAGACTCCGACAGCGGTCCAATTCGGGGATGATGTTGCAACGATCTCTTCGACTCTTCCGGTGATAGCTCATACCAAGCAGTGTCCGCCATAGAAAGCAATTCCTCAACGCTGCCGAACGGTCTGGATTCGACAAGACGGTCCGCCCACGGCTCAGAGGAACAGCACAAAAGAAACTTGGATTTCAGTTCCCCCGCAGCCAACCTGTTCAGTTCTTCGATTTGCATGCTGCATCCTTCCTTGGTCTCAAATAATGAATCCGCATATTCCAGAATCCCATGCGTCAGGATCGAGCAGGGCTTTCCATGCATCCCGGCCAATTTTAGCGTAAGTTCTTTGTGCTCACTAAGGTCGAATCGCATTCAACCATCAAACTGCTCTTGACAGACTTGGAAAACGGTGGGAAGTGAGTTTTCTTGATCACCGCTTGAACCTTTTCGAGAGACTTATCACCGGATTGTAAAGCATCCTTAATCAGGCTGGTTGGAATTGAACTTTTTTGCCTTCCCGTACGTATTAAAGATGTTGTCACGAGGGAACCATTTGCTGTTGACGAACTCTCGGTAGGACTACTTGTGAGCCCGTGCCCCGGTAATACCGAGGTTTTAGCGGTTTGCTCACCTCTAAAACAATTTATCGCTAGAAAGTGAATTATTGCCGGCATTGCGCTGCCGGGTACGGCGGGTTGTATGGATGATAAGAAGAAGAGGATCGGTTGATGAAGATCTTGGCTCTAGTTTCTGTTCTGCTGCTGGTCATGGTGCTGTTAGGATCGCCCGCGTTGGCTGAGGTGACCGGTCTTCATCCGGAGATCGTCCGGTTTCAGGGAGACGATGGACAGATGCTTGCGGGCGACTTTTGGAAGCCCGAGGGAAAGGGTCCGTTTCCAACTCTCATCTGGAATCACGGGTCTTTTGTGCCAGGCACGCCTGGTGGCAACGAGCAAAAGATGCTAGGGAAACACGAGCCACTGGCGAAATTGTATACCAAGCACGGCTACGCCATTTTCTTCCCGTCGCGGCATGGGCACATCGAATCTCCCGACTACACAGGGGATATGCTGGAGCATTATCAGGAACTGAAGTCACGCCACGACACCATCGCACTGCACGAGTTCTGGAACCTCGACGTGCAAGCAGCTATCCGTTACATACGCAGCCGTCCTGATGTGGATGCGAAGCGACTTGTCGTAACCGGATTCTCGTATGGTGGAATCCAGACCTTGCTGACCGCCGAGCACGGCAGTGGCATGCAAGCGGCCATTTGTTTTTCACCCGGCGCCATGTCCTGGAATAACGGTAAAGTGCGCAAGCGCCTACTGCAAGCAGTGAGAGGAGCAACGATACCCATATTCTTGCTGCAGGCGGAGAACGACTACACTGTCGGGCCAAGCGAGCTATTCGGCCCTGAGCTCAGCGAAAAGGGACCGCCCAACTTCTCCAAGATATATCCTCCATATGGCACCAGCCACGGTGAAGCACATGGTGGTTTCGCGATGAATGGGGAAGATATTTGGGGCGCCGACGTCCTGAACTTTCTCAACCGCGTTTTGGCGAAGCCTGACGGCCGCACAGCACATACCTTCGGCAGCTAGGCTCATTGCAGTGTGCCGAAGAGCATTTACACCTCGCCGTCGATGTGGTCTGTTGGGCGAGATCAGGCGGTGATGATTTCGGTGCGCCCATCCGAGCCACAGCATGTATCATCAAAGTACGCCCTACCGATTCTCTCAGTCAAGAATAGTCCGTGTATACTATTCGACAAGTATGGTTTGGGTGCTCACTCGTCTTCCCTTCCAGGAAACTCCAAAATCGAAGAGACCAACGAAATGCCATTGTAATGAATGGACAAAGAGAAGGGCATATTCCGATCGCAGCTCGCAAACAGCGGTTCATCATTGATACAGGCATCTTTCGGGTTAACGGCTTGACAAGATCATCTCATTCTCACTTAGCAAAGCACCGACCTCCGCACCAACTTCAGGCGAATCACTGACCAGAATTTCGCTTCCAATATCCCGAAATACAGAACAGCGCTTTGCCCCGTTCATCGCCAGAGGATATGCGAATTGATGCTGCCACGCCCCAGCTTGTTTATCAATCTCCTGCGCTTTGAAATCGAGAATCGACTCTGGCGACTATCTTCTCTCGTCTATTTTCTTGTTTACCTCCTGATTGCCTTCCTCACCGCGATTTCCTTTGCAGGAGCCTTCAACGGGACGAACGTTACGCTTGGTCGTTCCGATAAACTTCTGCTAAATAGTCCCATCGCGATCCACTATATAACGAGCTACATTGGATACGTTGGATTCCTTATCGTCGCGCCAATCTTTGGTCAATCAATCAACAAGGACTTCGAAAATAAGTTCAGTGAGATGCTTTTTGCAACACCATTGAGAAAAGGCTACTACTTCTCTGTCCGGTATCTGGGCGCATTGTTGTCTTCATCGTGCATCCTTTGTTCTATTGGCACAGGCATCTGGATAGCAACTCTGATGCCCTTCGTGGACCGGACGTTGATTGGAGAGAACAATGTTTGGTTTTACATCGCTCCCTATCTCACAAATGTAATTCCCAATACGATGATCTTCGGTGCGGCGTTCATTGCCGTGGTCTCAATTTTCAGGAAGATGGCTCCTGTATATGTCGCCAGTGTAGTTATCTTTACGGGCGGCCTCGTAGCCTCGGCACTAAGCGGCGATCTGTATCTGGACAATAAACTTCTCTGTGCCATGATTGAGCCGCTGGGCCTTACAGCAACAATGGAAGTTACTCGTTATTGGTCAGTGAGTGAACAAAATACGCAGATTGTTCCTTTTACAGGAGTACTTCTGTACAACCGTTTGCTCTGGGCAGCCATAGGCAGTGCCATTCTAGCTCTTGCCTATATAGCGTTTGATCCATTCAGACTTCCAAAGGAGCAACCAAAAGATTCAGTCGATCAGAACCCGCCAGCGTCCCATTTCGGCCAACTAAACTTGACTCCGGTTGCGCTTTCGCCACAGTCTTTCACGGTAATTCAGCACCTCACAATGTCTGAGCTCAAGCTGGCTTTTTCAAATGTTCATTTCCTGATGATACTGCTATGTGCATTGCTCTATGTTCTCTCGACTGCCCCACTGGTAGGAACATGGAACGGCACGGAAACTCTACCGGTCACCTATCAAGTCCTGGAACCCGTTAACGGAAGTTTCTTTCTGTTTATAGTCATTCTCACAAGTTTCTATGGTGGCGAACTGGCATGGAAAGAAAGAGACAATCATTTTTTTGAACTCGTAGATTCTAAGCCGGTTCTAAACTCCCAGCTCTATCTTTCACAGCTGTTTTGCCTAATGCTAATCCAGATTTTTCTGGCTGTCTTGATTCTCTTGTGTTGCGTCCTTACGCAAGTATGGAAAGGATATTTCAATTTTGAATGGCTGGTATATTTTGAGCATTTATTTGTCTACGGGTTGCCGCAAAACCTGATGCTTTGCGTACTGGTCCTGTTTGTGCACAACCTGGCCAGTCATAAATACGTCGGTCACTTCATTGTAATCTCCTACTATCTCGCGCGAATCACCCTGTCTTACCTGGGGATGAATCATCTGCTTTACTGGATTGGCGTGAGTCCTTATGCCCGGTACTCGGACATGAACGGCTTTGGAACCTCAGCGGGACCTTTCCTTGTATTTACTCTTTACTGGACACTTTTCCATGCCACCCTGGCGATGCTGACGATCTTGCTCTGGAGGCGCGGAATGGTGCAACCATGGAAGACACGCCTGAGCGAATTCAAGCGACGAAGCGCAACCCGCTACAAAGCAGGTCTTGCACTTTCTATTTCTGGATTTGTAATTGTTGGTTGCTTCATTTTCTACAATACAAACATCATCAACTTGTATGAATCTCCTGCTAGCCTTGAGAGAAACGCCGTCGATTACGAGATGCAGTTCAAATACTTTGAAAACTCCGCACAACCGGAAATCATTGCAGCTCGCATTGCAACAGACATCTATCCCGAGACTCAAACCCTGCGAGCCGCAGGAGAGTCGACTTACAGGAATAAGACTCAGAGCGATATCAGCAAGGTACTGTTGCAACTGGACAAGAACGTCCGGGTACTTAAGCTTTGCTGGTCTCGACCAGCAAAGCTTACACTTCAAGATGATCGACTGGAGACCAGGGTCTACGAATTTGAAAAGCCTCTTGCGCCAAATGAAGAGGTCTCGCTTTCCTATTCAGTTATCTGCGAACCGCATGGTTTCTCAAACAACGAATTTAGCAAAAAACTTGTTCAAAACGGTTCTTTCTTTTACGACACCGACTTTGCTCCTCAGGTCGGATACATGGCCAACAAGGAGTTGGCAGCCGATAAGACTCGCCGGAGATACGGCTTGAAAGAGCGACCACGCATGCCGGGGGTGAACGATGCCGTTGCCGTGAGAAAAACGGCTCTCTCTAATCAAGGAACCTGGATGGCGTTTGAGGCTACAGTAAGCACGTCGGCAGATCAAATTGCCGTTGCACCGGGGTACCTAGTGAAAGACTGGAGGCAGGGTGATCGACATTATTTTCACTACAAGATGGATCGCCCGATACTGCCTATGGTGGCAATGTTGTCTGCTAGATATGCAGTTGCAAGAGACAGATGGCATGATGTGGCTATTGAGGTCTTTTACCATCCACCACACAGCCGCAATGTCGGCCGGATGATACGCGCCGTTAAGGCCGGTCTAGATTATTACACAAGGAACTTTTCGCCCTACCAATTTCGCCAATTCAGAATCTTTGAAATTCCCCGATATGAATCGTTTGCCCAATCCTTTCCTAATACAGTGCCCTTCGCCGAGTCGATGGGATTCATCGCCAAAGTCCGGGACAAGGATCCCGAATGCTTTGACTATCCTTTTTTTGTTACCTCCCACGAGTTGGCTCACCAGTGGTGGGGACATCAAGTCGCTGGAGGACACGTGCAAGGGGCGTCCATGCTATCTGAGTCGTTGGCTGAATACTCGGCGCTCATGGTACAGGAGAAGGAGTACGGTCCAAAACAGATGAGGAAATTCCTCAAGTATGAGCTAGACCACTATCTAACGGGCAGGGGCAGTGAAGATAAGGGCGAACTGCCGCTCGAATTGGATGAAGGTCAAGATTACATCCACTATAACAAGGGCAGTCTGGTTTTCTACGCCCTGAAGGACTACATGGGAGAGGATACGGTCAACCGTGTTTTACGTGAATATATTAGAGACATTGCATTTCAGCAACCTCCATTTACCCGAGCTATCGATCTGGTCGAGCGATTCAAGAAAGCGGCCACAACGCCGGAACTAAAAGTTCTGATTGAGGATCTCTTTGAAAGAATCACAATTTATGATAATCGCACCGATTCCATAGACTGCCGGAAGGTCGAAAATCACTACCAGGTGACAATTAAGGGATTCAGCCGGAAGTTACGGGCCGACGAGGCGGGCAAAGAAATCGAACTGCCCATGCATGAACTTGTAGATGTTGGGCTCTTCGATCAGGATAATAATATCCTTTATCTAAAGAAACACATCATTAGCACCGGCAACAATGAGATCCGTATCAATGTTTCATCAGCTCCATCGAAGGGCGGAATCGATCCACTCAACAAACTGATAGACAAAGTATCTTCGGACAACCTTATTCCAGCATCGGCTCCGGAAAGGTGAAGTTGATTCAAACAAAATTGAACGCCCGGGTTCCAAAAATAATTCCTATGAATTATACATATCCCAGCTTTTGTACGTATAAGGACGTGCGCAAGAAGGTTCTTTTGAAACTCGGACTACCCGGCAATTTGAGTGGTTCAGTTATGGAAGCAATTCCAGGGTAAATCGATGCTACATCTATTCAAGCGCCATCCATTTCCGATGGAAGCGCACTTTGAATTCACCCTTGTATTGACCTATGCACTGCCCGCCGAAGTGCTCCAACCGCTTCTGGCTCCCGGGCTCGTTTTGGACACCTTCGGGCAGTATGGATTTCTAGCGATTGCGATGGTAAAAACGAAAGCAATGCGACCGAAGGGTTGTCCGGCCTGGATGGGCCAAGACTTCTTCTTGACCGGCTATCGCATATTCTCCCGATACCAAACGAACACCGGTCAGAACCTCAGAGGTTTGAGAATTCTGCGGTCGGACACGGACAGGGAAATTATGTCTACCTTCGGGAATCTGTTAACACACTATAAGTACGAACATTCGAGGATTATATGTCACAGATACGATGACAAGCTCAGCGTCGTCGTGGAATCTGGCGGTCATGCCGCCGATCTTGACGTCACTGTTGACCTTAGTGTTTTGAATTCTAATAGTTCATCAAAACCATCAAGGTCTCAGTCTCCTAATGATGATGCTCGGCAGTCGCTACTGCCTCCTGACTCCCCGTTCCAAACCGAACGCGAAGCTCGTCGTTTTCAGGGTCCACTGCCATTTACCTTCGACTATGAAGCAGAGACACATTCCATAATTAGAGTCGAAGGTGTACGGAGCGGCTGGGAGCCGAGATTGCTTCGGGCGCACGTTGCCAAAGCTACGTTTCTAGATTCAGAACGCTTCCGGCAGGCAAACCCGCTGCTGGCCAGCGCCTTCTATATTGAAGACATTCCGTACTGGTGGAAGAAAGGAGTTTGCGAGAAGATATCTACCAGTCAGTGAACACATCCGTTATCAAGTGTGATGCACGTTTCGAAACAACCACGCAAACAATTCGAAGGCATGATCAACGTCGTGCGCTTTAACTGGCCATCATATGTGTTGGCCTTGACTGCAATTGCCGTCGCGGGCTCAGTTGCATCCTTCTCCGCTACCCCGGTGCTTCCGCGATTGGTTTTGGTGGGATTCTGCGTGACGACAGGCTTCTTTGCCATGTCATCGCTGGCAGTATCGCATCTGGTATATGACAGATCGAAGCTTTATCGCTGGAGTTGGTTGGGTAATTATTTGAAACAGCCGCCAGTCAATATCGTCAACGCTCATTCAGGCTTCGATGAGACGAGCGATTCTATTCATTCTGTTTTTCCGCAATCAGAGCTGTCTGTCGTCGATTTTTTTCAAAAAGATGCTAAATCCGCATCATCGATTGTCAGGGCGCGGCAAATCACCGCATCGAGTTATGCAGCAAGAGAGGTCGGGCTCGAGCAGTGGGGTTTTGCCGAGAACTCAGTCGATTTGGTTGTACTTTGCTTTGCTGCTCATGAAGTTCGAATTGCAGCAGATCGCAACAAACTCTTTGGGGAAGTAGCGAGAATTGTGACTCCTGATGGACTGATTGTGCTTGTGGAGCACCTCAGAGATTTACCCAATTTTGCAGCCTTTGGACCTGGTTTCATGCACTTCCTGCCTTATGTCGATTGGTGTCGCTGTATTAAAGCTGGTGGGTTGATAGTACGGGAGGAATTCAACATAACCCCTTTCGTCAGAGTGATGTGCTTATGCCGCAAATAGATGTAATCACTGTCAATTTGGGCTCATCGGAATCATCTCCATGAGGGTCGTTTTGTTGAACCCGAAATGTGAATCCGTACGTTGGACACCGCTGTTGGTTCCCTGTGTACTATGTGGTGTTGCCTGTGTCTTTGTTTTGCACAGCAAGCCTTAAGGTGTGAAGACAATGAACGATAACCTGATTTTGACGACACGCTGCGTGCTAGCTCTGGTGTGGCTATACAACGGGCTCTGGCTCAAAGTAATGGATGTCTCGCCGCATCATCTGGAGATTGTATCCGGGATAGCACCTGCAATTGGTCTGCCTCCAAGAGTTTTCCTTTCCATCATAGGAGGACTGGAAACGCTCTTAGCCGTTGGAATCGTCAGCGGGCTCTTCTACCGATTCGTATCTTATTTTCAGATCGGAATTATCCTCTTGATGAATACTATCGGCATTGTATATGGTGGCGGTTCCATCAAGGAGCCTGCGGGGCTAATCATCATGAATCTGCCGATTGTCATGTGTGCTTTGATAGTGGCAAAACACGGCCCCGGCCCTTACGCAATGCGGTCAATTAAGCAGGAAGAAATCCTGAAATGAGAAAAGAACCCTCCTCGGTTTCAAGCGACCTGGCATTCTGGCAAGACGGCAGTCTGGGTCACGCCTCCCGGTCGGATGCGCGGCTCCTATTCGGGCAGGTTAGAGAAGATGCCAGTGTGGAGTTAGCCTTGCTCGACACGTTGACGAGGCCACACCATGTATTCGTCATTGCATCCGGTGGTTGCACCGCGCTGTCCCTGCTTACAGCCTCTCAGGCAAGAGTGAGCGCCGTCGACATCAATCCTGCCCAGGTTTTTCTTACTGCGCTCAAATTGGCAGCGTTGACGAAACTTCCTTTCGCCTCCGGTCGCGCACTTTGTACCTCTGGTGGTGCCGAACACATCGACGCGCTTTCGTCCTATCTCTCCCCCGAGGAAGTCTCATTCTGGTCGCACCGACGAACCAGTCTGCTCCACGGTCTCAACAACGCAGGTTGGGCAGATAGAAACATTGGTTTGTTGACTGACATTTTTGCTGTGCTGTTTCATTCTAAACGGAGAACAGAAACATTCCTTCGTATGAATGATCTGCAACAACAGACGGATTACTTTCAGAAACACTGGATGGACTGGCGATGGAACGCAGCCACCAACTTTGCGTTCAGCAAACGACTTCTGCGCGCCGCCTTTGGAAAGCAAGCAATCGATGCGTTGCCGGATGATTTTGCAGCCGTAATGCGGCAACGCATCGCCCGCGCATTCACGTCCTTTCCAGCCTTAGACAATGGTTATCTCTGGCAGACTTTCCTGTCCAGATATCCGGAAGAAAGGGAAGAGGCACTGCCACCCTATCTGCAACTTCGTCATGCGGACCTATTGATTGAGCGCAGCCATAATCTGTCCTTGGCATGCATGGACGCTCTGAGTTGGTTACGACTTCAGCCGTCCTGTTCCATCGACATGTTTGCCCTCTCCAACATTCTTGAGATAGTTAAGTCTGCCTACGGGCAAAATCTTGCACAGGAAATTGCTCGCACCGCGACCGATGGTGCCAGAGTAATCACGAGATCGATCTTTCCACCGTCCGCGCCGATTCTGAAAGATCAAGAAGGACGTTTACGGTTCGAACCGGAATTCAGCGCAATGTTCGAGGCAAAGGACAAAAGCTGTTTTTGCAATGTTATTCAGATTTACAGCCGTTGAGAGAATGGACTAAAAATAGTCGTGGTGATGAGCCGAACCCTTGTAACCGAATAGGTAAGTACGGTGCCAGCGGCAGAAACACGTTAAGGCGGCTTCTTGGACAGCTGCGATAAATAGCCTTTGGGGCCGCGAAGATCTGGTCGGGATGCACTAAGGCAATTTCTCCGTGCCGTTGAGAACCGGCACAGACTCCAGGCGGTCCCTCAGTGACTCCAAGACTACTTGAGGCCTGCCACAGTCAGTCCCTTATGCAGCAACCCAATTGCGGTTTCAATTCCCTGGCGCACTTGGAGCAGTTCTCGCCCCCCTTTAGCACAGGACAACCTTAGAACTAAGCGGTGCAATTTTTGTGACGGTAGATGTTTCGAAAACGATGACAGCGATGTTTTGACGAGAAAATTATCATAGCCTCAGTGTGTTTGAAAGGTTCTTGTCTCTCACATGAGGATTTCCGGATGCCAGACTATCAAATAGACTCTCTACCAGTGAAGCCAAGCACTGTGGAAACAACCACATTGCGAAGCCAGGCGGTAGCAATGCTGTTATCAAAGAGCCCGGATGAGCAACCGAAAAAGCAGGCTCCTAGCCCGGGAATCGACAGATCCCTTGCCGCAGAAAAATTGCACGATTTCGTTGAGAAGAACTTCTCCCTAATCGATGACAACGGTGACAAATTCTTATCCCCGCTAGAAGTCAGAGCCTTTGCTTGGAATCCAAAGTTAAACGTGGAAGACAAAGCTATGGCAAACTTCCTGCTAGCAAACTACGAAGACTTGAACAAATTAACAGACGCCCATTTGAGTATATTCTCGAGATTGAATCCAAAATCGAAAGCCGAACTCACATTGAAAGATCTCGCAATGCTTCGCACTTGTACGAGTGACTCTGCGTGGAAAGACGCCATTAAGAATGGTCAGTCGCGATATGATGACACAGACAAGACGTTGGCGGCGTTGATGGGAGGTCTTGTAGGTATCACTGCTGGAGCCTTTCTTGTTGCTGCATTAGTGCGCCGACCTGAGAGCGCCATTGTTCCCTTATGTCTCTTCTTAGGTGCTGGTGGTGGTTCTCTCGCCGGATATCGTGCTGCCGCCTACGCACGAGAGAAATATTATCTACCACGGTGCAAAACTTATTACGAACAAAAGAAAGAATTATCCGAACAGATTCTTGGTCGAATAAAGTGAACTTGTAACAACTACCTAAGCTCCAGAATTAAGTAAAGTTCGCAACACGCACCCCCGAGTCGTTGAACATGCCCGACACCCAAAATAAAAGCCCCCAGGCTATTAACCTGAGGGCTTTATAACTCCTGGCGCCGGGCTATCTTTCCGGGCAGTCTCCCGCCAAGTATTGTCGCTGCTGACCGTCTTTACCTTCGTGTTCGGGATGGGAA
>JAKFUT010000328.1 GCA_021732565.1 Candidatus Obscuribacterales bacterium | reverse complement strand
TGATTCGAAGAATGATCGTGACCGGGCATTTTTGGCTCAGATGCTCTCAGCTGCAGCAGCCAAGGCTGGCAATAAGCAAGAATCGCTTCGTTATTGGCGCCTGAAGGATAGCATCCATCCTTGTTTTAGCTTTCCTTCCTTAAGAGATGAACTTTGCCGCAACGGAATGTCCACAATTTTGTTGGAATACTATGAAAAAAAACCTGTAGGGAAAGCTCCCAAAGATGAGGCAGGCAATCCCGAGAAACAGATCTGCGCTGCAAGTCGTGTGCAGCGAAACGATCGGTCCGCGCATGCTGACGATGGTAGCGGCAACCACGGTTGGGATGAATCTGGAGAATACGAGCGTTACAGAACTGCTGCGTTGCGATTGCTGCGGTTTGAACAACTTTTCTATGCAGGAGAACTGCAGGAAGCCGAAAAATATGCGCTGGCTGCCGACGACAGCATTGCTTTGTCGCGATCGGAAAAGTGTGAGCAACTTTCTCGCCTGGCACTGGCCTGCGCTCGGTGGGGGCACAAAAGCGAAGCTATGAGAATCTGGGCTGAAAAGGACCGCGTCAGTCCAAAATATTATTCGGCACAGGCGCTGAAGGAGATGTGCGATAAGTATGCAATGAAGGAGAGCCTTTTGCATTTCTATGAGCAACAGCCTAACAATCGCGACCAGGAATGGTATCAGCGAATTATGAAGTTATTGCGATGACTGGGAGCTGAGACGATGTGAAAGGCTTTCTTGCTAATGAACTTAGCCGATGATTGCTAAAAAAAGGAAGTCGAGTCGTTACAGTGCAAATTACGAAAGTCAGGTTGGCCGATACATTTGCCATAGTGGAACAAGCGCAATAATGCTGCTCTCTACCGGGCGGAATGTGGTTCTATTAAGTGATTCTCTTGATCGATTGCTTGTGAATTTTCGTGGGTTTTGAAAGGCTTTAGGGGGAATCACCACACGTAATGCTGAGGAAATGAAGTGGCGCTTATGTTAGCATTTAGCGGTTAATCGCATTCTATCAGCGTACGAACGGGCGAATTTGCTCCATCTCGCGCGGGTGGTTTCAATGTGGAAATGCTCCCATACTTGCAAATAGTTTATCGAAATGCCAGATATTGACTTAGTCACATACTCTCGCCAAGCTCCTGCGATTCGCAGAGCTGGTGAAATCTGCAGTATGTCGAAGGAAGTAGAATTCAATAATTCACTGCTTCTTGATCCATCGAATCAGGTATCGAATCTTGATCAATTTGCTCGATCCCTCGCTTACGTTTCTCTTCAGAGACCTCTGACCGCGATCGTGCAGCCCGTTGATCGGATTCTCGGAACTGATCTTGAGCAAAAGACTAATTGGATCTCTCCAGCGGAGCCGGCTGCATTTGGTACATCGAAGTTTTGGGCGCAACAAGCCGGGAGCGCCGTCGGAATGCTGGGCACATTCTGGCTCGCGAGCAAGCTAGTCCGAGGACTCACCCGAGGAGGAATGACCGAGAAGGAACTGAGCGCTTCTCTCAGCGACCGTGGGGTACTCGGTCTAACTATGAAGGAAGCTGCCTTTACAGGGTTTCTTCACGACTTTGCGTTGGTGCCGTGCGACAAGAGAGACACCCGACCTCTGTTGTTGTCGAGACTACACGGAGGCGTGAACGGTGCTATAACGATGACTGCATTAACGGCCTCGGGTATGGGGCTGCAAAAGCTAGGATTGAAAAGTGAAGCTTTAGCTGGTGCACTATCCGCGATACCGGCAGGTTTCGTTAACGCCAATACAGATACCTTATTGCGTCACCACCGTTTTGCAAAGGCGGACGAAGTTATTCCGAGTGTATCTACCATGGTGGTACTTGGAGGGGCATTTGGATTATCGCATCAACTCCGCGGCAAGCACGAAAGCGGTCGCTCTAACTTCTCCTGGAGCGCCGAGGGAAAGAGTTTCCAGGTGACTGGCGGTGAAGTAGCCTTAACACGAGCACTTGGCGCCTTGGAACGTGGTGAGGCGGGTATGGTTCGCGTCCGTCCATACGCGGGTCCAAATTCCGGTGTTTCCGGGTTGTTCGGTCTTGCGAAATTGGGTCCTGAAAGATCGCTCTTGCTTGCCCATGGACAACATGGTTCACAAATTCCGCAACGGTTCCTGGTTGAGGCCGATCTTGTTGCCACATGCCATGCGGATCCGAAATTGGCGTCCAAATTGGTACTTGATGCGAATGTTCAATTTCTGCGAGCAGGAAAGGATCGTATTAGCCTGGCGGGCGTTGGTCAGCCAGTGCGCCCGGGTGAGCGTAGCCCAATTCGGCTGGGCAACGAACTGGAGCCCGTTATTGAAACAGCTACTCCTGAAAGACTTGAGCGCTTTCCCAAAGAAGAGATTTCGCCCGAGTTGCGTAAGGAAATGGATCGTACGGAGTGTAAGACCATTAAACGGTTACTGAGGAACATAAACCAGTTCGGACGTGAACCCGACCCGTTAGTGGTTCAAATGATGCGCGATCATCGGGTCCTTTGCATTGGCGAACTTCACGCTATATTTGATAATCCTCTAGTGGAATGGGCTCCGAGTCTGTTTCCTCAATTAAAGGCCGCTGGCGCTACTCATCTGGCTACCGAAGTTCCTTATGTAAAGCAGTCTTGGTTCGATCACTTCAACGCGACAGGAGAAGGATTGGGGGATCCGGCAATGTGGTGGTCGGAGAACTGGGGACCCGTTTGGAAGGCTGCGCGGGAAAACGGGCTCAAAATAGTTGCAGTAGACGCTGACATCAAGCACGGTGAGTCAAATCCATTCTCCGATAAATACAAACCAAATCGAGTTGACCGAGATCTTCACATGGCAACGACCATTGGCGGTATCTTGGAGCAGTCACCCGATCACAAAGTTGTTTTCTATGGTGGCGGGTTTCACATGCGTCGCTTTAATCTTCCGCATGAAAGTGCTAGTTGCAGACAGCGTCTTGTGGAGCAGAATCATACAGTTTCCAGCGTGCAGGGGCTCTACTCCATTTGGGACGCGTCTCGAACACCGACGATAATCAAATACACGACAGGCTTGCGCGAACCAGTGGCTATCGAAATGGATCATGCACGAAATGTTGCCGAGTTCTGGTATCGTGCTACGGACCCGACCATGTCCCGACTCAAATTAAAGAATTGGGACAGCGTGATAATTTTCCCCTCCAAGGCTACTCAATAGATTTCGCCTCGGCGGGTCGTGTTCCGTTCTGCTTCTACTTCAGCGCACCGTTACTGACCTGGTCTCTGCTGCTATGGTTCTTTTCGCGGCTGTTCTACGGCTTTTCAAGATCTTCTGATGCGGGCGTGTTGTACTGTTCGCTGGCATCTGGCCAGACTTTTCACAATCAGCGTAGTGGATCCTGCGGCTGCGAGTCGCAACCGGAGAATAAAACCTGTCATCGAAAGTGCATAGCGATTAATCCAGCCCTGCGTTGTACGACTCGATTGGAGCTACTGGTGAAGAGCACTGATTCTGCGACTATGGCTCGCATCAGTCGGAATATTTACGGAGCACCTTGTCTGGTGGCACGATCTTGAATGTAGTTATATTGTCCATATGCAGGTGCAGCCGGTTGCTGTGGATATGGCTGCCGGGGCGGCTGTACACCCGATCCTGGCATGCCATTGTATTGTGCATACGGACTGCTTTGGTTTGTGCCAGGTTGGTATGGCTGCATTGGCTGTTGATACTGCACTGTTTCATTTGAATATTGAGGCTGGCGTCCAATGCCCCAAGCATTTGGACCGGGTTGATATTGCGGTGAGATCTGAGCGTTGTAGGGAGCACCACCAGGTGAGGGAGGCTGTGGATAGGATTGTTGGTAATAGCCAGCAGGTACGTTGGTTTGACTGGCATAGTTGTTTACCGGATAACCATTCACAGCATTAGCATTGGGTGGCTGAGCCAATCCCGAACCGGCATACACACCAGGTCCGCCTGGCGGATATCCGTAGCCTGAACCACTTCCGCCACCCTGGTAGCTGTTCGAATAATTTCCCTGTGGTATTCCATCACCTTGTTGGTTTGTATTAGAGAAACCAGTTTGCTGCACGGGGTGTGTAAACCCCGCACTGGCACTGGTGTCGGTTTGACCGATGGAAGACGGGGGCTGTTGAGCAGTTTCCCCTCCGTACAATTTGTTCATTGTTGCTTTGTCGCGACGGGAGAGTGCCGGCAACTGTCGACCGGAATTCGAAAAATACATGGTGTCGGCCGAGTTTGGCGAATGCCCGATAACACCTAAGGCATGGCCAATTTCGTGAAGGCATACAGCGCGCATTGCGTCTGACGGAAGTGCTTTTCCCGTTCTACGTTCTATGGTGAGTAGAGTGATGTTTGCGTGCTTAATAGTGCCGATTTCTGCACTATCGGTGGTGAATGCTTCGACTTGAGTTACGCCTTGTTCTAAGTGCACGTTATCTGCAGTCTTAACGTCAGAGATGCGATCTGTCCAACGAACGGTAATGGATGCCTCCTTCTTGTTGTCAACCAGCTGGATTGGTATCAGTTTTCCAGTCGACAAATTCCAGGACTCAAAAGACTTCGCTAACATGGCATCGCTATCTTCAGGAACGCCGAATACTTTGTTCGATTTCTCAATGAAAACCTTGAGCGGAAACTGTTCGCGCGGCCAGCGTGCTGCCCCTTTCTGACCGATGAGGGATTGCAGATAGTCTGGTGAATTCACACTTGCGCTACCATTGAGGGTTGACTGTTCGGCGATCTTCTTCATCATTCCTTCCACGGCCTCTCGCCGCTGCCGATCAGGATTCGCAGAACTCAAATAGCGAGTGATCCACTCGCGTGCCTGATCATATTCGCCGAGATCTTTGTAGGCGATGGCGATGTTCCATGCTAAGTCGACAAGCTTAGGCTCAAGCTGCAGAGCCTTTTTATTCTCCTCAATCGCGCCACGCACATCGCCCAGCTTCTGACTAACAAAGCCCAGTATTGAGTGTACGTTGCCTGAGTTTCGTGTGGGATCCAGTGACGCGGCCTCTAAAAGAAGTTGGCGCGCTTGGACGTATTTCGCTTCGTCTACCAACGGTTCAGCGCGTTTTAATATCTCGTACACTCGGTGTTCGCGTTCACGTTGCTCCGGTGTTGCGTCTATTGTCCGGGGGGCGGGATGCGATGCGGCCGATTCACCGACATTTTCATTTCGCGATGCGTTGTCCTGCTCATTCTTTGAATGGCGAGACCAGGCAGCACTGGTTGCTGCCAAGACGAAGAAAATTACAAAAATCGAGCCGAGCAGCAAATTTCGGCGACATTGAGGTGACATCCAGGTAAGCCTCTAACCTTTTCTCAATCTTATAAGTACCCGTTTGTGGTCGAATACCACGATTCATAGGCGCCCGGCACGGTTCATGCATGGATGATGCTGTAGCGATTATTCCCCAATCCACGGATGAGGGAAACGAGGCTGGGAAGTCAGTTCGGGGCACTGTTCGAACACCCGGGAGCTGAGACTTAATTTGTCAGGCGAAGACAACGTGAGTTTGGCGCGAGCAGCTCAAAAGAGGGCATAAAGATCAAAGTCTGCTTTTAGGTCGAGCCAGTCTCCGTTGAAACTGTAGAGGTTTCCCTTACAACCAGTCTAGGGCAAGTCCGCTGGCAGCTGAACCCTAAGGCAGAAAAAAAGCCTGGACAGGAGCAAGAAAAACCATGACTAAAGTCATGAATATTTATCCAATGGTCATGATTTTTTCACATATGAAAACTAGAATGCAACCACATCGAAGTCTTGTCTTTCTATTTTCAAGACGACGATCTATAGCAGGTTCACAAATCACTGCTAATTATAAATACCACCCAAGGATCAGCCAATTGAGCACTGAGTGTCCGACTTTGTCCAGTCCAGCAGAGAACCTCCATACCCCCCCTCCGGCTGATCGGTCCACGTCCTGATGACAGAAGAAACGGACGGCACAATCTTCAAGCCTCCTGCGGGAAAATTGCCCTCAAAAATGGATGGGCTGCAAGAGATGGCCGAAAGGGCAAAGCAATTAGTACGCTCACATCCTGTCTCCGCATATTGCTTGTACTTCTCGACTTTTGTGGCTTTGCTCGCGTTGTCTCTAGTTCGAATTCCATTTGTGCTCTTCGAAGTATTTAACGCCGTGGGATACTGCGTCATTATTGCCATCACTCTGGCGTTCGAGTGGGATGAACAATGGCTTCGTGATTGGAAGAGCCTTTCCTCCTCATCGTCAAGATCGGAAGATAATGGGGCGGTCTCCTCTTGTCGAAAAATTCTCGGGAGCATAGAAAGAAATCGCTTCGTCACCAGAACGATAGATCTGTGCATTCTGGTATTGATTTCATCGCACGTGATTAGAATCGTGGGCGACTGGTACACTGCAGGTGGTGTGTGGTGGCAAGTGTGTCTCTCGGTTGCCGCAGGCATGGTGCCACCCGGTCTCTCTTTGTTCGCTTTATGGCTTACACAATGTTTGAAGCGCAATGTCCAACTGGAACGGGATGCTCAAACGGAAGTGCCGAGAAGATTTAGTTTATCGAGATTTTTGATGAATGGTTGGACCTCATTTGGTTCAGAGCGACTACCGTATTTGGGAGCGTACGCTGGATGCATGACGTTCTTGCTGTTCTTGTCGCTGGGCTCCTACGGAATTGGAGAGCAGATTGCCGGATGGCTACAGTCCAGCGCTCGCGCGGCTCACATTGGAACATCGGGCTCGCCGACAGGAAGTTTCACTGTTCTTGTCTCTGTGATTCTGGCAGTATTGCTATGCAATACATTTGCACGGCTGGCAGTGCGCGTAAGTGCAGCCTTCCATGTCTTTGCCGTCCGGTTGTTTGTTCACAGAGACAGCCTTCTTGATGCGATATTTGAAACAGCTATTCTAAAAAACACCGTGTTGATGCTGCCGGACGGGAACACCGGTGCAAAGAATATATTTGCGATACTTCAATGGCTGGCAACGTGCTACTCGATTCTTTTTTTTCTGGTGGCTTTCTGTCCCCCGCCGCTTGGCGATGCAATTACCGGCTGGCTGAGTGCTTCAATGGTAAATGCCGGCATTCAGGTACCCCTGTCCGGAAATCCGGGTTTTCGGCTGTTCCTCGCTTCCATTGTTGCCGGATATGGTGCCGTTCCTATGGCGGTTATGTCCTGTACTTTTCTTGCTGCGCGAAAACCTAACTTCTTAGTTATAAGTTCGCAAGGAGTATTGTGTCCTCCTTCCGGTTTAGACATATTAGGATTTTCGCCAATGAAGATGTGGTCTAGTCTAAGAAGGCTGTCTCTGAGAAAGCCACTTGGATCGAAGAATGAAATATTGACGCTTCACTTCTCGTGGCCGGACAAAATAGAGCTGGAACTAGACAAGATAAATCTCGGCCATGTCAATGAACTTCTGGCGGCAGCCGACGAATATGGTTCACGGTCCCATTTTGAAGAAGCGGTAGTAGAACTGCGAGCCAAACTCACTAAGGACATCAAAGCCAACTCTCTGGTTGAAAGCAACAAATTTTCCGCTACTATTTTTTCTCCTCATAAGGGCGGCGATCGTCTGAATTCAGGCAAGTACAGAATTGTAAGGAAGCTGGCCGGGAAATCACTCTCCGTCGTGTATCTGGCGAGGAATGAAAAGAATCAGCATGTTGTAATTAAAGAATTCGTTGTGCCCACTGCCGCCCGCCAGCAAGAGCAAATGGTGACCAGTTTCGAGAGAGAGTTTAATATCCTGCTCAATCTCAAGCATCCTTCAATTGCGCACGTCACAGAGATGTTTCAAGAGCGAGATGCCCGCTTCATCGTTCTTGAATATGTTCCGGGAGCGAACCTCAGAACGATTGTGGAACGAAAAGGTCCTAGAAGTGAAAAGGTTGTTAGGCGTTGGTCCTTAGAGATCGCCCGTGTCATGCAATTCTTGCATACACAACACCCTCCCGTGCTGCATCGCGATCTCACCCCGGACAATTTGATGGAGGATCTTGACGGGAACCTGAAACTTATCGATTTTGGTGCCGCGCACCAGTTTATGGAGGGAGTAACAGGAACTCTTATTGGTAAGCAATGCTACATAGCACCGGAGCAACTGAGAGGCAAGCCAACCGTTCGAAGTGATATTTACAGCTTCGGATGTACGCTTTATTTTCTTCTCACTGGAAGGGACCCGGCCGCATTGGAAAAATCGGACCTGTCTGGCGATAGCAATGTCTCTCCAGATTTGAGCAGATTGATTGAGCTTTGCACTCAATTTGAGGAGTCGCAGCGCTACCATTCATTTGATGAAGTGATCTCGGCTCTTCAGGGACGGTCTGCGCAGCTCATTTCTGAACGGGATCTCCAGGTGGACCTCGCGTGAACAACAGTGAAACGGACGAAGAGGATATCGCTCCGCAGAAATACCGCGGGGGATTGCTGGTGTCAGTGGTGATGGAGATCAAAGAAGACTTCGAAAAACTGCATGCACGGCTTTTAGGCAGTTATGCGTGGCGCAGAATCAGGTCTGCTCTGAATGAGGACACTAGAACATTGGACCGCGCCGGAGCCGCTGCGTTCATTCCTGTACGTATCGCCCTTACCTTGCTCATAGTCTACTACGGTGACGAGACGTGCCAGCTGAGCGCGGACGAATTGGCAAGGCTTCTTCCAGAGATCGCCACAGAAGAGAACAACAAGAATCCAACAAAAGAGGTGGAAAAGCCTGCCAGTCTACTTGCAGAACCGACGTCTCTCGCCAGACCATTTAAATTTTCCGAGTTTGTTCGCGCAGCTAAGAAAGTGAATCCATTGTATGCCATTCTTCCGGCACTATTTGTTGCATGGGTTATGTTGCTGGACTGGTGGATTAGGAAGCGTTTGGCGACGGCAACAAATCTTCGTTTAATATGGAATGCGTGTCTGGCGGTTTTTTTAACGCGGTTCCGCGATCCTCGGTGGTTAAGGGATTTCACCCTGGACTTACGCCCCTTGCTCCTTTCGTGGTTATGCCTGGTCCCGACAGCCGTCATTTTGATGATGGGATATTGTTCTATTCAAGCATTCATTGCCTATATCTTTCCCCGCAAGCCGGTTTGCGGAGTGCATGAGAAGTTCGGACAGCCATGCTTGATTCTTACTCAAAACATAGAACACCAAGCCTATCGCGCTGATAATTTTTATTCATCAGGATGGTTCAATGCCATTGTAGCGATTCCATATGTGCTTGGGATTCCTACTGTTATTACGCTGTGGATTTATTACCACGGTGGTATCGACGCTCAGTTGGGTTATCCTTCCTTTCACAAGCATTTCTTCAACAACTTCGTTGTAATCGGATCGTATTTATATTGCTTGGGCACATGCATTACGCTTTTGTTCTTTCGCTCCTATTTTGGTTTTGCCCTAAACTTCGACAGTCGCGAATACGATATTGAAATATATCCTGACCTGATTAAAAAGCTTCCGATTAAAGGCTGGTTTTTCGATTTCTTGATGACAGTAGGCAGAGAGATGCCTGCACAAATAGCGTGGTCTGAAGTAGAAAAAATCAAGTTCGCAACAAACCGGCTAGACACTGAACAAACCACAGACCGAAATCCTTTCATGATGCTTGTGCAAAAGATTACCAGTGTATATGAGTCGCTAGCCGAAAGAATGAGGACTGCTCCTGATTTCATCTGTGTGGAAAGCAAAACAGGAACTTGCATAAACATCCAACTTTGGAATTTGTCGTACCGGCAAAAACTGGATCTGTTTCATGCTTTCAGGAGCTATTGCCCGGCAATACTTCTTGACGAGAAGGTGCAAAAGGCGCTGGTTGGCTCCTCCATAATGAAGGAAGCAAGATACACCCAAATTTGGTTCGATGTTTTGACAGCTGGAGTACAACAGCACTCGGACGGTGATCTGCAGTGTCTGCACAAACTTCGGAATGGAAAATATGAGGTGAAGTCGAAAATCGGAGCAGGCGGACAAGCAACGGTATATGAAGTGGAAACTGATACTGGCGACTTAGTCGTTCTCAAAGAATTTAGATTAACCACAGATGAATCCCTGGACGCACAGATGGAATCTGCTAAGGAATTCGAGAATGAAAGCGCCATCTTGAGTCAACTTAAACATGAATCAATCGTCAAAATGTTGGATATTTTCTATGAAGGCTGCCGCGTGTACATTGTCCTGGAGCGCGTGCATGGTAAAACCCTTCGACAAGTTGTTTGCGAAGACGGTGTTATGAATGAGGAATCAATATTAGGCTACACGCGGCAGATGGTTGATATTCTGAAGTACCTGCATCAACAGGAACCACCCGTGGTGCATCGAGATTTTACCCCCGAGAATATTATCGTTCAACCGGACGGACGACTGAAACTCATAGATTTCAGCATAGCTCAATCAACGGCAGGCAAGAAAGTTCGGGGCGAATGCGCAGGGAAGCACTCTTATACTCCGCCTGAACAATTCGCGGGCAATGCCTGCCCGCAAAGTGACATTTACGCTCTTGGTGCCACCTTGTATTTTTTAGCTACCGGTCAAGATGCAGAACCAATCACTAAATCGCGCCTTCCGCACGAACTGGCAACGAGAATGCCCGGTATCGATAACATCATTGCACACTGTACTGAACTTGATATGGACTGCAGGTATAGCTCCGTTGAGTGGCTTCTCGCCGACTTAGATGAGGAAGATCAGACCGTGTATGTGGAGACCAGGGTGGGACGGGAAAAGGTCAATAGCTACTAAGGACTTCGGTACATGGACGAACTAGAGCAGTGTAAATGGAAGGCGCAGGTGGAAGTAACTAAGATTCCCTCGAAGCGCATCACTTTAGTGGATCGAAACGACCACGCAGATTGGAATGTGCTCATCGATGGAGCCCTACAATCGAACAGCGATCCGGCTTCAGAAGATGGTCATTCGGGCCTGAGCGAAAACGGCGCTCCATCCTATTGCCTGGACTCTAATGCGCATTTTATTGCATGTGAAGGATCTGCCATGCCCTGGTCTAATATTTCTCAGATTGGCGACGTACGACAGCCTGTGGAGTCCGGCGAATCCGATATGATGCCCTGGTCGGGTGCTGCTTTGTTAATCGAAAGCGGGGAAGCCGTTCAAGCCCCGACCAACGGCGAGCATTGCAAACAGTACCGAATTAGGAATGAACAAGCGGACGAAATCGGCGACATCGATTTTGACGTGGAACCTGAGGACTGGCAGAAAAAAAGAGAAAAAACGCAGCAATTGTCGCAGAGAAATAAGCGATTTCGAAGCAGGCGTGCGTGGTGTGCCCAACTTGTGGTGCTATGGGGAGCACTGTCATTGTTTGTATGCTGCATCTGGCCACAACAAACCTCTTGGGTTGTGAGCGGTTTGTTATGCCAGAATCCCTACAGCACAGTCCCTATTATGGAAATGCTGAAGCCGATCGCTTATGAAACCGAGGAGAGAAGTGCCTATTTGCGTGCATTGAAAGCGACACTTCAGGGGCTTGCCGCAGAGCGCGGCGGTTGGACCAATACTTCTGCAGAGGAGAATTTCAGGGATGCCCTTGCAGAATTGGAAAGGATCCATAATCGAAATCTGCCGCTGAAAGCCTATGTATATGCGGCTCTGGCAAATCTGGAAGTTGACTCGGGCAGAGACGCAGAACAAGATCTATTGCTAGCCGAAAAGCTGGCCATGCAGCATCTCGGTTCTAAGAACTTCATGGTCGCCTTAATTGAGAGGAAAGCAGCCGCCTATTTCGGTGAGCAGGAGGACAATCGCGAACAATTGGAGCAAAGCAGTCACATGGCGAAGAGCGCGCTTGCAATCGATTCGGCTGGTGCTCAGAACAATGCTTCGCCCCTTGTAATAGCGGATGAACGGTTGCTTGCAAAAGTACGTGAACAGCTTAGAGATTATTCGCAAGCCGATCAGTCATGGTCCAGGTTAGAAGTGGAGGGTAAGCTCGTAAAAGGAGCAAATTCAATAGACTTCGGGCTCATCCTCACTGGCGAGGCACTATTCAAGCTGAGGACACGCCATTTCGAAGAATCAATTCAAGCGGCTAACAAAGCAATGTCTATTTTGCAAAATCAGCCATTTCTTCAACTGCAATGTCTTGTTCCTTCCTATGCGGCTGGCGTAAACGAACTTGACGAAACGATTCGCGAATACCTGCAGGAAACTAGAAATCTCAAGCCATTGGCGCTGTCAAATAAGTGCGAAAATACCACCGTCGAAGAAGCATGCTATGAACTTGAAAATCGGATGCTTCAGTGGAATGAGCAGATGAAAGGGAGTTCGGCGCATTTTTTCGAAGTAGCGAGCTTTGCAGATGGATACAACGGTGCCGGGCGATTCCAACGTGCCGACAAACTGTACAAACAAGCGCTGGCCTGTGGTCCGAAGTTGTCGGGTAATCGTTGGAACAGGCAGGCATATTTCACGTTGGAACCGTATTTGTTATGTATGGCGAAGACGGCGTGCAACGGACTCAAAGCTGGCAATGTTGAAGAAGCCTCGATGATTGCGCAGAACTGCTTAAAAATCGCTTCCCCGTATAATAGCTGGTATTCGTTACCCTACATCAGCAGATTCCCGAAGAGCGCCCGTCCTCGTACTGATTTCTACTCCGCCTTTAGTCGCCAAAATTCTGGCAGTGTACGTAAAAAGAGACTTGGCAATGCGCCGATGTATAGAGAGTTGGTGTTCGGTTTTGGTGCTGATCGTTCAAACTCGCCGGAAGTAAGAAAAATAGTCGAGCAACTAGGGCGGTTGCTAGAGGTTGATTACGACTCCAGTTACCTCCCGTTATTAGCGGAACTGGAGGAAATGCAGGGGCACGATCAGAAAGCCGAATTGTACTATAAGGAACTGGCAGAACAACCAAACTCTCCCGTTTCTATCGCTGCGCTAGCGACGTTCTACCACAAGAGAGGCCGCGATGATCTTGCAGGAAAGCTGTTTGAACAAGAAGATCAGTTGCTGGCCACGACCGAGTCCGCTGGCTTGCGGACAACAACCAGCTTGGGAAAGTTGAAATATCTGCTAGCTCTTGCTTCACATGAAAATCTATTTGTAGAGTCCAACTGGATTGCCAGAGCTAAGTCTGCAATAGCGCATTGCCACACGTCTTACGAAATGGCTTCTCATTCCTTTGAAATTGATTTGGACCCCATCTATCATGATTGTCGTTCAACACGATCAAAGTTCGCCGACCGCGAATTCTGGAATGTACGCGACATTAGACAGTTAGCCGATAAACTGTCAACACCGGAGAAGAAGAACGTGGAAGCAATGTTCCCATGGTATAGCGTTTGCTTTCCATCAGGTCCTCTTTCAAAAAGTGACCGAGAAATTCTGGCGCAGAGCCTTTTGCTTCACAAATATCCACCGGCGACAGACGGGTCCCGTGCTGACTTATCGACTGTTGCAGGTATTATACCTGACCATATAATTGTGATGACAAGCGATGATGCCCGTAAGCTGCAAGCTCTACTTAACCCGCCGAAAAAACAAGCCGAGGAGGCCCCGCGTTGACCGACTCGGTCTGGTTGCCACAGTCGCCGTGGTCGCAATGAATCGCATCCTGCAATTAGTCGACAGAACGAAGGGACTGCTCACCCTGTAGGTGATCTCTTGGAATACCTCTTGCTGCCCCCAATCAATCGCGGATCTTTCTCTTAAAGGAACCCGGAAATTACAGCGTGAACGGACATCACGAGCCCTCTTCTGAAACTAAGTCATCCTGATTTATGAGTCGAGCGTAATTGGTCCAAGATTTATAATCGAGGCAATCAATGAAAAAACATCTAAAGCAGATAACACTGGTATCCATAGCTGCTTCCGCCTTGTCATCATGCAGCCTGCCAAACGTTGATTCGTTAGACCGGGAAGGAAAAACTCTGGCCGCAACGGTGTTGCAATCACAGAAAAATAGATGGGACGCAGACAAACTTTCTGAAAAGATGGGACCTGCTATTGCTAAGAAAGATCTTGGCGAAGCTGTTCATACCTTTGAGGAAGTAATGGGTCCGTTAAAATCTGTTGGTCCAATATCTCGCAACGACTTCCGGATGAATGCCGGCATACTGATAAACACCCCGGATTATATAGCCGAGTACACAGCCGATCTTGAAGGCGAAAAAAACAAGGGTAAGGCAAAGCTGATAGTGTGCCATCAAGATGGAAAGTGGTTTGTCCAAAACTTGAACATAAATTCCGACGCATTTGGCAAGATCAAAGAGGCAGATCGTGCTGGCGCTAAAGAATTTGTCGACGGTTTTGTCCGAAACTATTGTAGCAATTGGCAGAACGAAGAGCTGAAGAAAAGCGCTTCCGGGCCGCTCCAGGCACAGCTGAGGCAGAACGATATCGCCACATCGGTTTTTTCACTTTCAATGAAGTCGCTGGGGAAACTGAAGAAGTTTGACGGAGCCAAATACACTAATTTTTCAATGAATCATGGAGCAAGGATTTATTCATACTATGGAATTGGAGAATTCAACTCCGGAAACGGGGCTATATCCATAGGTGTAGTGAAGGAGGCAGGGAACTGGAAGATATACAGTTTCAATATTCACACGCAACCAGTGTCGGGAAAATAGCAGACTGCATAGACTCCTTCACTAAAGATAGGGCGAGCTGATTTCGCTTATTCCAGATGATTCAGTGCAAGGCTTCGCGAAAGGATGCTTCATTGCAACGGGAGACGCGGGCCGGTCTGGAGATCTGGATCGCATTACCACTCGTTACCAATGTGTGCGGGGTAACACTTTGACCAAACTGCAGCTGAGATAATGTGTTGTTGTGACAAATGAGTTTCACCAGCAAATATGTTATTCTCCCCTCTTGCGAGGGTTCAGCATATGCCGGCCGATTACAAACACAGCACTTAGTGATTTTGCCGGCAAGGGAGTGGTCTCAAATTTGCCACCACGTTCGGGTGTGCTTGTGTGATGGTCGCATCTATTGTTCAGAAGGAGCTTTATATGGAAGGCAAGATTACTCGTAGAGGGCTTCTGCTCGCGAGCACCCTGGCTGTGTTAACTGACAGGGTACGCATTCCTGCTTCCGCTGACGAGCTTGTACCAACCAGTGGTCTCGATCATGAGCGTTTCATGCGCCTGGCGATCATCGCAGGTCAACAAGTTCCTGCTTGTCCATTTGGGGCGGTGATTGTCAATGTAAAGACCAACAAGGTTATTGCAGAGGGATGGAATCGCACTGGCACAAAGAACCCGATTTGGCACGGAGAAATGTCTGCGATCAACAATTGCCCTGATGTTGACACCGGGTTCAAGTGGAATGAGGTCTGCGTGTACACCACTGGTGAACCCTGTCCGATGTGCATGTCGGCAATTATCTGGGCGGGAATGCCTTTGGTTGTATATGGAAGTTCAATTCCTTTTCTCGATGAACAAGGATTTGGACAAATAAAATTCCGCGCACAAGACATTATCGAAGCGTCGCAGCACAAGCCCCGAATCATCGGCGGAATTCTCGAGAAAGAGTGCAATCAACTGTTTATCGACTCCAATAAAAGCAAGAAGGTGCCATAGCGTCCGGGGCGAAACGAGGAAAAAACGAGCGGATAGTATCCAGTAAGTCTCGATCTCGACCCTTCAACTTTAGAGTGCTGGTCATACCAAAAAGCCAAGAAATCGGTTTGATTTCCTTCAACCCGGTAAGGCATTTGATATTTGAACCAGGGATGCTGTCTGCGATAATTCGGCGCCTCCATGGCAAATCCGACAGCCTTGATTCCGTCAAATCCTTTTACAATTGCGCCCGAGAGTTCTGCTTCCGACACTTCACCTCGCGGCGTTAGACACGCTGGTGCGCCACTGTCTATACCATTGGCTGAAAGCTAGTAGTTCTCCAACTCCCCTCCTCTTTAATGCGAGAAAGGCTCGCCGCTGATAAATGTGGGCATCTTGCAGACTTAGCTCATATGTTCTGCCCGGTCGACCGTAAAGACCTGGAACGACAATCCACTGCCCACGCGCAAAGATAAGAGTATGAGCAATGTCTTTCTCCGAACGAGTTGGTGACAGAAGATGAACATGAATAACATCCTCAGCGCCGGCTAGAAATCGTAAAACGCAATTGGAGAGAATGGGTATTCTCAGCGTCGCGGCGGTTGCCGGTGTAAATATTGCGCTGATCACCCTGTATTGCTCAGCCTCATCCAACTTGCCACTCTTCGTGTGCTCAACCAGCCGATCTACCTGATAAGATTGAAGTTCAACAACATAATCAACCTGCCCTGAATCTATTCCATCTGCGAAGGTCATTTTGTGACCAGCATGAGTGCATGTAAATTCCTCATTTGAATCATTGACAATACGCACGCCTACGCTATCGAATAAGCCAGCAAAGAATTGAACGATGTCTGGCGTTTGCATAATGCCTTCCCATTTTTCTCGCGCTGTTGCCACTATGAACTCCTCCGTTGTAATACTGCGATTGTATCCAGCTGAGTGTTCTATGGAGTATAAACTTGAGTCACTTCCTAAACTGTCTGTCAACCTTTGCTTTGTTAGGCTTTCTCAAACTTTGCGGTGTCGAACGATGTGAATAACCATAGAGGTCGTCCATGACAATGAAATAACAATTTGGACAAATTCCTCGAATCACTCCATGATTTCCGCCCGGCGCTCTTCCCTGATTCTTTAGGACAGCTTTCTTTTCTCTGCCGCAGCCGCCCGCCTTTGTTTTCGCTGCTTGTCCTTCTCTTTGAGGCTGCAAACCTCTTCCTCTATCGCTGCGGCCTCATCGTGCTGTTCCACCAAATGAAGAAGACGGGCATAGTCTTCCTTCAACTTGGCTAAGCCTTCGCCCCTATCTTCTTCTTTCAGATATCCCTTATCCACCAAGCGTTGCTCGGAGTGATTCTTGAATGAGATCGCTTGTTCAAAATGATTCTTGGACTCTTCGTATCGGTTAGTTTCTTCTAGATGGCAAGCATATTTATGATGTACTTCGACAAGCGGCCAACTTTCTAAATTTGCTTCGAAGTTATCTTCTGCATCTGCAATTGCATTCTTGAACGTTTCGTCAGCAAGGGTGACTTCCCCGAGCCGGAATTGAACTTGTGCCAGGGAGGCAAGTATGTGTGACTTTTGGTGCACAACAACAGACGGCCCCGCAGCCAATTGAGTCAACGCGGTCTCGTAGAACTCTGCGGCTGCCCGGTGGTCACCCTTCTTTTCCGCACACTGGGCCTTAAGCGTTAGTATTGTTAGTAACTTACTCTTGTTAGTGCTTTGTTCGATTGGTCCGAAGGCCTCGGCCAACCCGGGCAACAGCCCACTCATTGCCTCTCGCAGCGACGACAGTTGCTTCGCGGATTCCACATCCATTTTCTCGAACGCCTCAAGACGTTTCTCTGGATCGCTATCTTGCAGTTCTGCCGAAAATTTGAGCAAACTGGAGTTTTTCGAAATATCCCTGAGCGAGCTAAGCGGACTACCAGGAGGTAAGCCCTTCATCATTTCCGCTTCCGCTTCCTTAGTCAATTCGTTGTATCTATCGTCGTTGCCAGCGGCAAGATACACCATTGCTTGACTATTCAAGAAAGAAAACTTTTGCTTTTCGAAATGTGGATTACTTTGCCACCTGGCAAAAAGATGATCGAAAACAACCATGGCCTCATCATGATCGGCGCAGGCATTGGCACGGAAGCTAGGTGTGAGCGCTGATCCTAGCTGTTGAATATCCTGAAGCATAAAATAGTCTAAGTCGTAAGCCTGACTGGACTTTATCGCCCATGTCTCTTCAAAATAGCCGGGCGTAATTCCCAAATGAAGCATTCGTTGCCTCCAGCGAGAATGCGGCAAATAGTTTGGCTCCTTTCGCAGCATGAGCACTTGTTGGTCGATTTGGTTCTCGGTAATTTTGTACTTCTGCAAGTGCTTTTGCTCTACTGGCGGCTCACCCTCAAGACGCCTTTTCGCGCACTCCCAACTGATAATTGCACGCAATAGGCTTTCATCATATCTCTCCACCTCAAATTGCATTAGAACCGAGTTAAGCTCTCGTGGGGGGGCGCCTTCCTGACCATCACAAAACCTGCACCGAAGGTCAACCGACATAATATACTCGGCGCAGTAGGCGCAGCGATTTGCTCCGGCAAATTCTTCTTGTCTCAACTCAAACTCGGCGGCTACCTCTCCCGGATTGATTTCCAGCAACTGTAGTCTAGGATCGCTGCAGGTGGACAGTAAGGAGAATCCATTGGCATGAACGCTGATCAATGCGTCCGTCACCAGGCCGAGGACCATCGGACTGGGCTGATTCGGAGGACATTTATCGCAATTCCGCTCACGTCGACGATGTGTCTCTTGATCTACACCCGGTTTTAAACCAACTGTACTTCCGGGAGTCTTCTTATCTGCTGCGATGATTCTTTCCTGGAAAGGCTGTGGAAGATGGCCGAATACATCATCGAATCGCGAGAGCCAACGGGCCGTTGCCGTTATCAATGACGAAACGTATACGGGCTCCTCATCTTTCAATAATTTGCTGCCTACGGGCACATGACAGAATCTACAGTAATATGCATCTTTTCTGATGTTGCCCGCGCACTTGCAACACCATCGATATTCATCTGCCCCGAAGCTGAACATATTTCTGTGCCCTCCGTTTTCATGCAATTGTTATGCCCGCGAAGAACAACATCAATCCTGTTTGGCGTTCGCCCCGCATGACCGCGGTATGTGGTATATACCTGTGGATGCCGGAGGAATAAGCCATGCGATTGACGGAAAAAAACTTTGTTGCCGCGCTGGTTTCGACTGTTCAAAATCAGATTGACGAGCTTTTTCAGAAACATCCGACATTCCTGAGACCCTCAATTGAAAGCGAATTTCGACAAGTCGCGAATTGACAACGCATTGAAGATGCTGAAGAAAGAATCGTTTCAACTCTACAGCGAGGTGGAAGAGGATGTTGTCGCAGGTGTGGTAAAGAGCCAAACAGACGAAAAGCTCCTCTATGCCTGCCGTCTTAACCGCGATGGAACGTTTTCTTGTTGCACTCAAAATCTAAGACCGTGCGGTGGTCTGCGTGGCATAGTGTGCAAACACATCCTGGTGTTGATGCTCGGACTGGCGCGCTCTAACAGGTTGTCTTTTACCACCGCCACTCAGTGGATCCTATCGAGCAAGTTCGAAGATCCATCGCTTGAGAAGGATAAAATGACTGAACTCTTTCTCAAATATAATGGTGCGGAGGAGGGCGAGATTGATTGGCGCCCAACCACTACCATACCGGAGGATTATTATTGAGAATGTTCTCCAGTGATGCCTTTAGTGAATTTCACAGCATTGGTTCAGTTGAGGAAGCATGACGATTATGCCGGAGGAGGTTGAGGTCGAGTCAGGGCGTCGGCTCCGGCGCAAGTAAATCGATAGGTGCCGCAAGAGAGTTCGCTAGTTTGTTGACAGGATTGGAAAATAGAGATGGAAGTGATTAACAGTTTGCGAGATTTTGGATTCGGGGTGGGAATAGTCATTGCCCGCTCGGTAAGTATAAAACCAGCAAGTGCAGACTTGAAATCAGAGTTGGATGAGCTGGTGAGGCAAAGGCAAGGGGAGGATTTCCCACCGCCTTTGGTGAAAGAGGCTGTGCGTGGATTGCTCAAGAAGGGTGGATTCAAACCAAGCGGGCGTAATAAACCAGCCAGCGAATATCTTGCGCAAGCTGCTCGTGAAGGTCGATTTCCAAGCATTAACAATCTTGTCGATGTTAACAACCTGGTTTCTCTTCGCAGCGGACTTCCAATCAGCTTGCTCAATCTAGACGTGTTTGGAACCGGAGTTATCCTTCGGTTCGGGCGAGAGTCCGAGCGATATACATTCAACTCTGCCGGACAGGAAATCGACTTGCAAGGCTTGATCTGTGCCTGTGCCGGAACGACCGATATGCCATTGGGTAACCCTGTAAAAGACTCGATTGCAGGCAAAATCAATGAGGATACAAAGAACGTAGTGGGAATTATCTACGCTCCCTTACAGACGAAAATTCATAGTGAACAGCTACAGGCTTGCGTTTCCGAGTTCTCCCAGTGGCTTGCTCGGGAGGGACAGACTGACGAAATTGAAACAATTGTTGCCTGATGGCGGGAATTCGTCGAGAGGGAAGCAAGGTTTTCGCGGTGACGGAAAAAAGATATTCCTTGTCGTTTGCACAGGCAACGCTATAATCAACCGAGAGACCTACATTCATGAGCCTTTATTCGCGCAATTCCGAGTTCAAATGATAATGCCCTGGCTGCGACGTTCACGTGCTCGATACGGCGACTTGAATGATGAAACGTAAATCGACACGGCGTCTGCTGATCACCAAGCCCAGCGGAGGACCAGTGCAGGTTGGAGGTCCGGAAGCTCGATGCGTGACTGGATGATTTTGCAATGGCTACTGAACTCCTCCCTCAACTTGCTTTGATGTTTCTGGAAACCGTTCTGGTTACATCAATCCTTCTTACCTTCTTTAGATTGCGTTCGATTTTAGGTCTGGCGCCGATTTATACAATGCTCGGAGTTTTCTTTCAGCTGGCGAATCTTTGGAGTGCAACGATTTACGTCAGAATCACACCGGAACTATTGGTTAGTCCGGGCTCAGTGGTGTTATTCCCCTCATCTATTCTTGCCGTTCTGTTCATTTACATAAAAGAAGATGCCGGTGAAGCGCGCCGGCTCATTTATGCATTGCTCGCCTCAGATATAGTCGGGTCGATATTGAGCCTGATGGTTGTTCTCCATCTGCGAGACCCTCATATATTCAACCCGTTTAACCTATCACCGGATCTTTTTTTGAATATGCCTCGCCTGGATCTGGTCGGTTCGCTGACTCTCTACATGGATGCCATACTAATTATTCTTGTCTATGAGTTCTTTGCACGCAAATTTGGACGTTCGCTATTTTGGCGAATTTACTTATCAATGACTTTGGTTCTTATATTTGACACAGTCGTTTTCGTAACAGGGGCATTTGTTGAGCAACCAACATATCTGTCTATTCTTCTCTCTGGACTATTAGGTAAGTCAATCACTGCACTCCTTTACTCAACAGTGCTGACCATTTATCTGACGCGCTTCGATGTGACAAAAGACGACGAAGCCGATCAGCCACCAGCGCTAGGTGATCTATTCGAAGTGCTCACGTATCGTCAGAAGTACGAAGCGATGAAAATCCGAGCCAGCAGAGACGGACTTACCAACGTTTATAATCGGGCCTTCTTCGACGATGTTCTCCTCTCAGAGTTGGCTTTGTCCGAACGCTCAGGTAGAGCGATGTCGCTACTAATGATCGACGTGGATTTTTTCAAAAAGGTAAATGATACCTACGGGCACACTGAAGGTGATCGCGTTCTTGTACAAGTTGCCAGTGCTCTCCAGTCAATTCTTCGCCAATCAGATTTTCTCTGTCGATATGGTGGCGAAGAGTTTGCGGTAATTCTACCGGGAACTGATCGCGACCAGGCTATCGGACTTGCCCAGCGCCTATGCGCCGAAGTACCAAAGACCTGTCGGGTTGGCGTCAGTAGCATTGAGGCACCGCTGGTGGCGTCTGGCAATGTTCTGGTCGAGAGCGATCGCGAATCATGCCAAACCGGCAATTTGGACGAATTCAGCATAACCGCAACTATTGGCCTGGCGTCGTATCCTAAGGAGGCCACTGCAGCCCAAGGTTTGATTAAGCTGGCAGACTCACGTCTCTATCAGGGAAAACAATCCGGACGCAATAGAGTGGTGCCAATGGAGATCTAAATTGTGATTTTGGGACGAGGGAAGCGTAAGTGAATTGGATGTATCCGTTTGCCGTCGGTACCGATGGGGTGATCTTCTCAGCAACTTGTGGATGAATGCTAATGCGCTTCCAACGCTGAGACTTCGCTTGCGTAACTAGGATCTTCGGGAGCGCTCTCTGCAGCTTGTTTCATATATTTGATCGCCAAGTCTCGGTGTGCGAGTCTCGATTGAACATCTGACATATTGCGCAATGCGTTCGTGTAGTACGGGTTAATCTCAATTGCCCTTTCCAACAATGGTAGTGCCTTTTGGAGATGTCCTTGCTGCATATACTGGGAAGCGAGATTACTGTAAGGCCATTCGAAATTCGGGTATTTGGCAATGCACTGTTTCCAAACCTTCTCAGCTTCGCTTTCCCGACGGGAGTACCCGAGGTTGTACCCGAGAATGTTCAACTGCTCTGCATCAGTTGACTGTACGTGAGCCGGCAATTTCGCTCGCAGATAACTCAACGCTCTAAAACCGATTGTGCCTTTGTCGAGCGCTATCGCTTGCGTCAGCGATTCGCGTGCCTTCTCTGTCCAACCCTTTGCTTTACAATCTAGACCCTGTTCATATAAATATTGTGCTTGTATTTGAGACGCGGTGAGTGAGTTAACATTTAACGGGGGTTGCGATGGCATTAACGACTTCTGTAACTGCAAGAATATGGCAGTGCCGGCTATTAACATCGTTGCGATTCCGACTATTGCCATTTTGGAAAAGATCACCATCTTGGTTTTGCGGCCTGCTGTACTGCGTCCCTCTATGGCATCGCGGAGGCATTGCCCCATTTCACCGGCTGTTTGGAATCTTTCGTCGGGGTTTTTGTCCAGGGCTTTGTTCAATATATCCCGAACTGGTGGGGGCATGCCTCTGAGATCTGGCTGTGCAGAAACGTGTTTGTACATCGCTTCAAATGACGTGCTGCCTTCAAAAGGCGGGAAGCCTGTAATGGATTGAAACAACAAGCAACCTAACTGGTAAATGTCGCTTGTCACAGAAAGATCTTGTCCAAAACACTGCTCCGGGCTCATATACAATGGAGTGCCGACGACTTCCGTTGTTCGGGTCAGGGGCATATGTTCCGGATTCTCTTGTGCAAATACTTTGGCCAGGCCGAAATCCACAAGGCAGACGGAACCATTTGCAAGCATCATTACGTTTGAAGGTTTGATGTCGCGATGAATCATTCCCGTGCCGTGCGCGTACGATAGTGCTTCTGCAACCTGAACGCATACTTCAAGTGCTTGCTGTTGGGATAATGGCAGGTATTCTGTGAGTGGCTTGCCCTCCACGAGTTCCATTACTAAGTAGGGACCGACACTATCGCTTTCCCTTACGTCTAACACCGAGACAATGCTTCTATGGCGAAGTCCCATGATGTGTTTCGCTTCGCTGCGCAATCGTGCACAAGATTGTTTGTCGGTAAGTCGAGAAGCCAACAAGAATTTCAGGGCGACGATGGTATCAGTTCTGGTATCATGCGCGCGATACACTTCGCTAGCACCGCCGCGACCGATTAGCGATTGAATCAAAAATTCGTCAACTTTCATTCCTGTGCTGACGCTTCCTTCTTCGTTCTTTCCCGTTACGACCTCATCGGCCGTGGTTACCAGCGTGACCTTGCATTCTGTCTTTCCCTCGTCTACTGTCATGGTCCAATACCTCCCGCTACGTAAGATGTTCCCGAGCGGATACCTTCACTAACAAAAGGGGAACCACAAGAAACGCTTCGCCCCCCGAAGGCGGTGACAACCGAGAATAACAACTGTTTCATGTGGGACAGGAGCAGCGAGCAGCAGCTTACAATTCGCTGATACCTGATTGATTCAGTTGAGAGAGTTCTCGCGCTGAGGTAAGATTAGTCGATAGCTACGGCGGAAAGCCAAACTCAAATGATCGACAAGATTTTTCAGTTCTACCAACCGGCACCGTTTATCGATCGACTTCCTGAGGACAGGATACCTGCAGAGTATAAGCATTACAGAATGCAGGTCCTGCTAACGATCTTTGTTGGATATGCCGGATATTATCTGGTGCGCACTAATATTAACGTGGCCAAGCCATATCTCATCCATGATCTTGGTTTGTCCAAGGGCGATGTGGGGCTTCTAGCGTCAGCGTTGACCATTGCTTACGGCATAAGTAAATTCCTGATGGGCAATGTATCAGACCGTTCCAATCCACGATATTTTCTGGCAACAGGACTGATTTTATCGGGAATCGTCAATATCATCTTTGGGTTTTTGCCAGGATTATGGCTCATGACGGCCTTCTGGTTCCTCAACGGTTGGTTCCAGGGGATGGGTTGGCCACCTTGCGGTAGAACAATGGTGCATTGGTTCTCAGATGGAGAGCGTGGCACAAAAATGGCTATCTGGAACGTCGCGCACAATGTAGGTGGAATGCTTGCCCCTATCATTGCCAGTTACGCGATAGTCCTCCCCTTTCTTGGCGGGTCCTGGAGAAGCGCATTCTATGTGCCTGCTGTGATGTCCATATTGTTGGGAATCACAGTCCTTGTCTTCATGCGAGATACTCCGCAGTCTGTAGGATTGCCTTCTGTGGAGGAATACATGAATGATTATCCATCTACCGCTGTTGATGACAGAGAGAGAGAACTTTCAGGATCCGAGATTCTCTTCAAGCATGTATTTAACAACAAATTTCTCTGGATATTTTCAGCTGCAAATGTGCTCGTGTACATTGTGCGTTATGGAGTTGTGAACTGGGCGCCGACATATCTTACAGAAGTGAAGGGTTATTCCATCACCCATTCTGCGTGGCAGTCGGCTCTCTATGAACTCGCGGGGATTCCCGGCATGCTCTTTTCCGGCTGGGCCAGTGACAAACTGTTTCATGGGCGACGATCTCCTGTAATGGTGATCTTCATGCTGCTTGTCACAGGCGCTGTCGTTCTCTACTGGCTCAACCCCGCTGGAAATCAGATGATAGATTCAGTAGCTCTTATTGCCATTGGTTTTCTAATTTATGGTCCAGTTATGCTAATTGGAATCGCGGCCGTAGACTTAGTTCCGAAAAAAGCTGCTGGTACGGCTGCAGGATTGACCGGGTTGTTTGGCTACATCGGGGCTACCTGCGCGGAACTCGGCATTGGCACCATTGTGCAACACTTCGGTTGGAACATGGGCTTCATGGTGATTATTGCTGCAGCACTTCTGTCAATCGTGCTTCTGGTGTTCACTTGGAATGTTCATGACAGGCGCAAAATTCACGCTTGAGGATTAACTGCATCACGGTTAGTTGACTGGTTTTGTTCGACTCGGGCGAAATTGAGATCACAGCGAAGGCGTTCCTTGAGAACGAAGAGAAATTGCGTCACGAGCCTTGGGCCGGCCCGATGAATTACAACGCTCACCGTTGTAAACGTTAACGTTTTAGGTCATCGCAAGATGCTGTGCGCGACCAAGTTTATGGTTCGATGTGATGAAGTCTGGCTGACTCATAGCGCCGTAGCCGCGCCAAGGATGTGCTATCCTGCTTGCGCTGCGATGAGTTAGCTTACTGTGCTGGAGGTTGCTATTATGAGAATGTTGTTGGATATCTCGATTCCCCATGAACCTTTTAATTCTCTGGTGCGTGCGGGCACTGTGGGAAAGAAAATTAAACAGATTTTGGACGATCTGAAGCCAGAGGCGATCTACTTCAGCGAGTACGATGGCAAGCGTGGAGCAATTGTGGTTGTTGATCTTCCGGAAAATTCGAAGATACCGGCATTGGCCGAACCGTGGTTTCTTACCTTTAACGCTGACGTGAAATTCCGTGTTGCGATGACTCCAGAAGATCTTGAGAGTGCCGGGTTGGAAGATCTCGGAAAAAAATGGGGCTGATGCGGGATTGGCAACTTGACTCAATAGTTTTGCTCGCTTCAAAGGTCTCCTCATAAAAATTCATCCGTCTGGTGTCCGCATCTTTAGATTGCTTGCAGTAATCGTTGCAAGCAATCTAAAGATGCGGGCTTTGCCGCTGTCGACGAGATCAAGAACCGGAATATCCAAATTTATGATTTGCCCGCAAAGTGAAATCAAACCAACTCCGAAATTTTGCCGATTTATGCACCACCCTGGGGAAAGACTTTGAAGCATCCATACTGTTGGAGGTGGCAAGCTACATGCAGGATGATTCATCGTTGGGCTTGGAGCCGAACTGTTTGTCGCCAGTGT
>JAKFUT010000250.1:1749-26079 GCA_021732565.1 Candidatus Obscuribacterales bacterium | reverse complement strand
ACACCCGGTGGCGGTTTCGTGGTGGCCAGTCTAATCATTTCCTGTCAAGCAAGCGGTTTAGGCTCGGATCGATAGCTACAATATTTCTACAAGATTGGCTCAATATACTGATTCCAGCGAGACGAACGGCGATCAGGCGTGCTCGCAGATTCTTTTCTTAGTTTGAGGAGTTACATTCAAGTTACGATTGAAGCAGAGAATTGAGCAAATGACCGACCTACTGGTGCGCTTTGTGAGGGAAACAGTAAATGGGAATAGCGGAACTCGATCTCGATACTCGCCCTAAGTCCAACACCGGGGAAGCACGGCTGGTCGAAAGGACTGGAGATATCCTGCAACAAGCTTCCGGGGTAACCGACGATGTGAGCAAGTTGGAGAAGGGTCCATTGCCAGAGTCGCTTCCATCACTTTCCGTTGCCACCGATCAGACTGAAAAGAAAGCTGATACGGCATTGAACGCCCTTATGAAAGAAGATCTCGATTCCTCGAAATACTTGCAGGTTAGCTGCAATAAGCATCTGAAGACCCACCTTTTGAAGGATAAGATTACTCAAGAGTCCGAGCTCTACCTGATAAAGGGTTTAATAAAGGCCGAGGAAGCCGAGGGATCCAATGGTGTCCAAACGTCACTTGACGCCATCAATTCAGAGCTATGGCTGGATGGAGCGAAGAATCGTCTTCGGCAGGTACCAGTAGAATCTGATTCCCGTGAGCGACGCTTCGAGGTCTACAATGCTTCCACCAAAGAAGTCGTTCATTCACTAAACTGGTCTGTTTTGCCCGGGATGAAACCGGAAGCACAGCGGCCCCCGGAAAAGAACCTGGTTGAGGCTAGATTGTTAGAGCCGAGGCCGCCGGAGTCGAAGTTACTGCAAATAAGACGGACTGACACGCGAGTTCCAGAGAAGCCAGGGAGACTTCAACAAGGCCGACCTGAACTGCAGGAAAAATCGGTAACCCAACCAAATTTGGAGAAGCAAGCCAAAAATCTCCTGCTAGTAACGAAGATGATGTCTGCAAGTGAACTGCGTGCAAGTCTGCACTCCGTTACACCAAAGGCTCGCCGGTAAGGGATTCTCGAAATTCACGGGTAAAACCGCTCTTTGCAAAACTACAGGGCGACCACGTTGGAAGTAACCGTCCGTGGTGACGGTTACTTCAGAGATCAGATAACGTTCCCGCCACCGAGTGTTCAGCCTCTGGCAACTGTCACTCAATGGTCGGGGTTTCTTCAATTAATTTACAAGATGTGCTGCATATACTGCGAGCAAACCAAACTTCTCTCTCCGAAGATAATGTCTGTGAATGAACTTCGTGCAAGCCTGAGCTCGCATACCAAAAGTTCGCCGGTAAATTGATTAGGAGCGTGGATTTCTCCAGAGCGCCGTTGAGAATCTGTGTGCGCGTTTGCAGCAACAACTGGGAATGTTCGGCAGAAGAACGGGAAGGCCACGACCGCCGACAACCGGAAAGCGATCATCATTTCTAGTCCGGCTCCGCCACCTTTAAAATAGCCAGAGCAGTTCTTACTAGCCCGGGCGTGCCTCCTTCGTACACAAGAAAGCGTTCTTCCCAAAACGGGTCGAATTTCGATTTGTACCGACGCAAACCCTTGTAGGAAAAGAATCGATTCATGTGCTCGTAGATCTGATGAACAGCCTTTTCTTCAAGCGACGAGTCCGGCTTTTCGCCCACTCCCGAAAGTGCTGCCAAACCTAGACTAAAGCGTTTAAAACCATCGCTATGCAATCCAACTAGTAGTTTCACAAACAAATAGTCCATGCTTCCGTTAGGAACTTCATTTCGATGCCGCATCAGGTCAATACTGACCTCACCGGGAGCATAAGAACGCACCTGATTTACAAATGCAAGTTTGCGATTGTCCGGCGCTTTAAGTACAAAAACAGTGTCTGACCGAAGTTGATCTCTGTCGAAGTATCCCAGGCTAAAGGTCCTTTCTCTGCGCCCCGGCAAAGAAAGCCACTCGTCCGAAATCTCTTGCAGCTCGGTCAAAAGTTCATCCGAAATGGGTGGCTGAATCTTTTCCAGCTTATATCCTTCCTTTTCAAGCTTGCGGTTTCTACTGCGAAAGTCCTTCTTGTCTTTCGTTTCTTTCGCAAATTTATCGAGATCAACAATTGCGTCTTCGCCAACTTTCAAAACGTTCAATCCGACTTGTTTGTACAAATTTACATTGTGATGGCTAACCTGCATAAACGCCACAGACCAACCGTTTGTGTGACAAAGGGCTATGTAGGCTCGCACAAAACCGGGCAGTTCATCGGCGGGGCCAACAGGATCTCCCAGGTGAATCGCTACATCCAAAATCGTCCTATACGCAGCGGCGCAATTCTTGCTTGCGGAAAAAATGTACGATTTGTCAGGCAGTAGCTTGTAGTTATCTAATGCATCTTGCCCGTGCTGGTCGAGTATCTTACTCATGAGAGCGCGTTCGGCCGGGCGAGTGCGCAACTGATATTCGATCGGGCGGAACAGACTGAACACCGCAAAGGCACCGGCCATTCCACCTGCAAATCTCAACGACTCAAGGAACCAAAGTGCAAATCGTGTGTGTGGAACTAAATCGTCATTGCCCATGAGGGTAAACTCACGTAACGTTCGCACAACTGCGTCCTGCAACTGAAATTGAATTCCGAAATCGCGAGTGGCCAGAAGCTGGAATCCCACGACACCATATGCGATGGCAAGGATAAAGGTCACGAAGAGAAACGCCACTCCCAGGTGAATGTTACGTGGCTCGCTTCGCACGGTGAAGCGCTTGCGATACCAAAACAGCAGGCCTATGTTTGCCAGACAAGTAAAAATGCTGAATCCCGCCAGGGCACTGGTAGCATCGCCTGCGGTTCGGACTTCCATTAGTGCCCTGATCACATGAATGGTAAGAGAGAAAGCCAGTGCAAAAACGGCGATGAACCAGGAGGTCTTCTTGCGATGAAGCAAATTCATGGCAAGGTAAACCAGCGTTACACCGACAGCAACGCTCAATGATCTACTCCAGTGATAGATGCCATAGGGCACCATCATGTCGAACAATCGGGGGTGAGCGGCCAGTCTTTGAAAAAGCGGCTGGAATGTTAGCACCAGCCCGTTTATTAGTGTCGTTACCACGACCAGTAGCACAGGGAACTGTGTTGGCGTGAAATATCCGCCTTTTACCGGCAAGTGAGTTTCGGATGAGGGACTGACGACCACGGGAGAATAGATGAAGTCTTCGGGGACCTCATCTTCTTCAGTCGGTTCTGGTGTAATCGGATCCATTCATTGCGGCCGATTATTTACCCGTCACTCTTAAGCAGACATTGAGCGTGGCAGTTTTACGAAGCACTGTTTTATAGTGTCTTCGAGCCGCGCTTTCAGTTTTGTGAACCGCTGAGAAATTTCAAGACGACGCTTTTGCAAATTGAGCATCTGCTTTCGTCTGTGATCATCGAGCGCTTCATCGAATACTTCATTCAAGGCAACTTCTTCACTGTGCGTCCACCACAAATCTTCGATGACGCTTCCAATCAAGTCGTAATCGGCTTCGTCTGGCAACTTGCTCAGTGCCTTAAATTCGTTACTCCAGAAATACTCGATTGTAGCTCGCACCTCGGAGCGCACAGTCTGAGCAGCGGCGGAAACTGTGCCTGCGGCAAATTCAGAATCGAGATTTCCAACACGCTTGCGAAGGAGTCCCAGTGTTTCTTCCAGTAAGTAACGTTGATAAGCCAATTGTGTGTAGAGGAAATCAGGCAGGTATGCCACGAAAACCAAGTGTGCTACCTCAGCCCGATGCGGAACGTGCCCGATTCTTATTCCGGAAGAAATTGAGAGCCTCTCCAGCTCATCTATTACACATACACTCTCTGTGATCAGCTCGCCCAATCCGTCAATAATAGTTTTTCGCAGACCTGGTAAATCAGATTTCAGTGCATCTCTGGTGGCCAGCTTGCTCACAATCAATCGGTAGAGATAAGTTGTATTGGCGCCAATTTCATCCAGCAGCTTGAATACACGTTCATCGTTCAGATCTAACATTGACAGTAGCAAATGTTCAGGCTCAGTGCGCTTGTGGCCGAAGAATCCGCGCACGTGACCGGCCCGTCTTATCGCCTGGCGAGCAGCATCAGAAAACGGAACTCGATCGAGTTCTACACTTGCCGCTTCAATTCGGACCGGAACAATTTCCCGACTCGAACTGGCAAGCAACTGGCGCTCCAATTCCCGCCGAAGATTTTCCACCCGAACATTCATGGCGCCCATTGCGGAGGCTGGCAGACCCGCCTGCTCACACGTCAACGCCAACAATATATGGTCCGTCGAGGTCTCCTTAGATTTGAACTCCAGCGACACTCTGTACGCTTCAGCCAGCACGGCTCTGGCAGTATCACTGAATTTGTCGAACATTTCTCCGCTCCTTCGGGCAAGTTCATGAAGCGCGGGTTTATCTGATAAGCAGCCTCTCATGACTGACAGGCCGCCGATTCCGCACCACTTCGCATACTACTTTCTTATGAGCCATTTCGCAAGGTATGAGGTCCACCGGTGTTCAAAAGTTATAACTTGACAAGCTCACCGGTTGCAGTTGATCTTCTTGACCAACGATTGACCGCCGAATTGCCACAGGTCTTCAATAGGTAAGGAGATCCAGTTGTTTCCCTTTGCTATTCGACTGCTCATATCTCAAGGGGAGGCATGTTTCATGCACGCGATGTTCGCCTTGCCGGTGGACCAGCGGCGTTGAGCCGGTTCAGGCGTTTGCCAACCTCTTGCACATTTCGCTTCGCGTCTTGAATTCTTATACTCAAGTCGAGGGGGTAGACTATTCTGCTAAGGAGGTGGAGTGATCTCGCCATGTGCTTGTAGCTTTGTCGGGAGCCCTTCGGTTACTTTCCTCCTTCAATGCGATCAGACTCTTCTGTCTGTCAAGAACATCGTAAAACGAAGCCCGTGCGTAGCGAGCCGAACGAAGCATGGATGACGCGAGGAAACCAAGCCGTTCGAAACGACCTGAAAGAAACAGCCTTCAACTTAATGGATGGTGTCAGATATTTAGTGAAGCTTGGCGAGGTGTCCGCAACGAGCGAATGTGTGCGGAAAAGGCGAGGGTAACAAACGATACGCAGCGCCACGGTTAAGGTAAGAAATGGTTATGTGCAGCGTGTTGAGCTGCCCTTCCCACGGGAGTAATAATGAGAATTCTTGTAAGCAACGATGACGGCGTTTGGGCACCTGGAATCCGAGTACTTGCTGAGCGGTTGTCTCGCGATCACGAAACCTATGTCTGCGCCCCGGATCGCGAGCGCAGCGCCACAGGGCATGCGCTCACCTTGCACAAGCCGCTTCGAGTTGAAGAGGTTGAACTTGACTCCAAAATACGCGGCTCCTGGTTGACGAACGGCACACCGAGTGACTGTGTGAAATTTGCGGTGGGGTGTCTACTGACTGACAATCCTCCTGATCTGGTTGTCTCTGGAATAAATTCGCATCCCAACCTGGGCGGAGAAATTCTTTACTCCGGTACTGTATCTGCAGCCATGGAAGGGATCTTTCTGGATATTCCCTCTATTGCTGTCAGCCTTGGCGCCGGGGTCCATCGGCATTACGATGTTGCCGCCGAATTCATCAGTCGCCTTATCAATAACATCACGATTCCCCATTCCGGCAGACTCTTTCTCAATGTGAACGTTCCAAATGTTCCTGCGGCAAGTGTGGCCGGCGTACAAGTAACCAAACTCGGCGTGAGAGCCTACAAAGACTATTTTGAAAAACGTGTCGATCCTCGAGGCAAAACCTACTACTGGTTGGCAGGTGAAGTAATTGAGGAAGGGGAAGAGGAAGGCACGGATGCCTGGTGCATGAGCCGCAACATCATTTCCATTACGCCCATCAAGTTCGACATGACTGATACAAAAAAACTAGAGGAACTAAGGGAACTTGAGCAGCTGGACGTATTGAAGAATTTGGCAGATTAAAAATAACAATGCCTGCGATCACCATGCGTGACAACATGCAGCCTGTGAATGTAAGAGATACAATGACCAACCGTAATCCGAGATTAGTTTAATAACGATAAAGAGGCCAGAGAACTACGTCTGAACCGGGAAAGACATTAGCCAACATCAGCCGGGTCGACCCGGTGGATGTTGACCGCGCAGTGAAAGATGTATTTGCAGAAAACGAATGGATGGTGAAGACGGGTATTGGTGGCATACTCACCGCGGGTTCCACCATTGCATTGCTCTACCACTTCGCCTGTTTGCCCGTAGCCGTTGCCTGTTGGGCGGTGATGATCGGCTACATTTTGCGAGTGATTCGTCAGAAAGTGGCTGACCCGAAAGCAAAGCTTCCGCTTTGGAATGACTGGGGCGATCTCTTCATCTCGGGAATTACGTGGATAGCATTTCAATTCATACTGTGGATCCTCACCCTGAGCATCTGCATCTTTGCTGTGGTGTTTTGCAGTATGCGCGCGGCAGCAGCCGGTAGCAGTTGGGAAACTGTTATGTGGAGCGCACTTGGTCCGCTACTATTGGCGGTGACCTGTGGCAATCTTGCGTATGTTTCCAGCTATCTCATGGTGAATTTTGCCGTTGAGGAAAATTCTATCGCTGCCATTTCTTATCTCAAGATAATGAAGCGAATTGCTCGACACCCGCTGCATTACTATACGGGTTTCATGCTTGCCACAGGAGTGCAGTGGGCTGCGGTTTTGGTGCCTGCTGCGACCATGATCGGGCTATTTGTTATTCCATCTACTTACTTCATTGGCCAGATTGCCGGTGCTGCAATTTTGGCTCGCTATTGGAGCGCTGATCGCGATCCTTCTGTGAAGTAATTCGAGTTGTGTTAGATGAGCAGCTTCTAGTCACTGCTTCGACAGCGTGAATACTGGCTCTAAACGTGGCTAACCATGCGGGTTTCGTCCAATACCGCCGGTAGCATCATTCGCTCATATTGAATACAGTTTATGGATGATTGATTCCTGACATGTCACAATATTTGAAGCAGGTCAGGGTTAAAAGAAAAATGTACGGCTGGAAAATGACACCGGCTAAGAGCCGATGGTCGAGAAATAGCGAACAGTTCGCTTGGAACCTTAATGATGGGGCGTCATTCGGACGTGTCGAAAATGGGTTGCCTTCGCCGGCATTAACCGATGATCAAAAAGCACAGCTTTATAAGAGTGTCGCACTTACACACCCGGAAGATTTTGATTTCTGTTGTGAGTCTGCAGTAATTCTGGACGGACTGAAGGACTGTGCTGATGATGCAGCTCTCATTCGTCGCGATTCGCTACGTCTGTGGAAACCAACTCGGGCAACAGCTTTGCAAAACAGCGTTTACGGTGAAATTGACGGAATCGCCATAGACAGTGCGTTTAAGATGGCGCTCACTTTGCTGCAGTATTACGATCAAAGGGGAATGGTGGCAGATGCCACTGAGACAGCGAGATTGCTTTGGAGAATCACTTTCTGTGATGTATCTAAGGGAGCACGAGCAAAAACGGGCCGTGCTGCACGGTTGAGCTATATTGGTTGGTTGAGAGCGATGCTGGAATCCGCAAGAACCTTGTGCCTCAAGTATGGGGTAGAGCTGGTAGCGAATGATGCTCAAAACGCATAATTTCTAAATGCGTTGTCGCCTTGAAAATTCGCCTGCCTGAATGTTCCGCAATCGAATTGGATCGAGACTTTCAGTTACTCGTTTTTCCTAGCTCTTTAAGACGTGCTTTCGCGTCGGCATTGCCGTGCTGTTCTGCAAGGTGATACCACTTTAAAGCTTGCTCCTGGTCCTTTTCTACGCCTTGACCGGATTCGTAACAACGCCCCAGGGCTAACTCCGCACGAGAAACACCTTTGTCTGCTGCTTTTCGGTACCACTGAACAGCCTCGGTCATATTGGCTGTTTCGCCCATACCATGTTCCAGCCACGAACCCAGCTCAGCTTGCGCCTTGGGGAAATCTTGGGAAGCCGACTTCCTGAGCCACTTGATGCCCTCTTTTGCGTCCGTGGTTATTACCGTGGCAGCCGTGCCGGGTACACCCAACAGTCTGCCCAGAATGAACTGTGCTTCAGCATCACCTTGATCAGCGGATTTCTCAAACCAACCAACGGCTGTTTTAATGTCTGGTTCGACACCCTTACCGCATCTATACATCTGACCAAGACTGCATTGGGCCGCTGCTACGCCATGGTCTGCGGCCTTCTTGTACCACGAAGCCGCGGCTTTCAAGTCTTGTGGAACTCCAACGCCGTTTTCATAGAACGAACCAAGATTGTGTTCCGCTGCAGCATAGCCACCAGTGGCCGACTTCTCACAAAGAGAAAATGCTTTGGCAGGATCTTTGTCCACTCCGGTTCCATGTGCGTACAGTAAGGCCAGGTTATTTTGTGCAATTATGCTTCCCTTAGATGCTGCGGCTTCAAATAGGGTGAATGCTCGTTTGAAGTCCGGGGCAACTCCTTGTCCATTGCGGTAGAGGTTGCCGAGATTTACTTGCGCCAGAGCAAATTTTTGCGCTGCTGCCTTTGAGTACCAACTGAGCGCTTGTTGATAATCTCGCGAGAGTCCCTGCCCCTGTTCATAGTGCCAGCCCATTGTGTTCTGTGCCGCTGCGAAGCCTTGATCCGCTGATTTGCGATACCACTTTAAGGCTTCCATGAGATTCTTGGGAACCCCTTTTCCGTATTCATAAAGAGTGCCAAGCGTCCACTGAGCTTCGGCATCTCCTTGATCCGCAGCTTTGCGTATCCATTCCGCGCCGCTGTTCAGGTTTTTGGTTGCACAAGTTCCGGTGAGAAAACACTTGCCCAGTTCGCGTTGAGCAGTTTTATTGCCCTGCTCGGCCGATTCCTTATATACCTTTATCGCTTCGTTACTGGTATCGGCAGATCCGATAGTTTGACGTTTGGCAGCGGATTTATGATTGTCTTCTTCACTGAGCACTGAGGGTGAGGCAATAAAAAATAACAGAATCAGGAGCGAGAGTTTATTCATTTATACACTGGTCCTTGTGAAGTAGTGCTAACCCGGCGGTGGTTTGCTTATGTTCCTGTAACCGTTCGGCCGGATTGGCCCGCGATATTAATTGTGGTGTCAAGGCCAGAAATCGCAATTTGGCAGTGCCCTTCTCAGACCTTTCATTGCGATGTCACTTATGGCCGTGTCTGCCAGATCCACAAATGTCAATTCTCTAAGCCTGGCGATATGAGCGATTGCATCATCATCAATAGGCACATCTGATATCCGCAATTCGGTGAGTCCGGGAAGATCGTCCAGAAAAGAAAGCCCCGCCGAAGTAATGGCATTGAGTGAAATATCCAATTCCTTCAATTCCGTCAATGCCGAGAGATGTTTAATGCCATCATCAGTGACGCCTGTATCGCAAATAACCAGCGACTCCAATGAACTAAGCGTACATATTTTGCGCAGTCCTTCATCGCTAATTCGCGCACCGGCCAGGTCGATTGCCTTCAGACCGGGCAGTGCTGCAAGCAACTCGCATTCTTCATCACCCGGTAATCGATTCGCCAGCAAACTGTCCGGGTTAATGTCTCCGCCAATAACCTCCATCAACGAAGTCAACTCAAATGGATTCCTGAAGAAAACCAGCTTCACTATTGTGGTGTCAAGACTCTCCAGTACTTGACGCCGCAGAAGTACGTTGTCTTTAAATATAATGCCAACAAAGTCTTCGTCCGGCAAGGAGACGTCTCCCTGCACATCAGATAACCAATCGAACATCGTGTCATCAAGGCAATAGCAACGGTCAGCGAGAAACAAGGTTCCCGCTGACATTGCTGAAGGAAAGCTAATAGTGCGTGGCATAAATGATTACGTGCTTGGCAATGATAGGTTCACTGTATGGATGGTCACGTTACGCCTGCAGTCATTGGCGTTTAGATGAATCTGTTTTTCTTGAGTTCTTGATCGTGGGCACTAGCGGCCTCGATGGTGGCGAAATTAGGTTCTTGGCCCAGTACTATCTGGCAATAGGCCTCATACATCTGAAACGCTGCGGTGGCAGGTGCCGAGCGACCACCGCCGGTTCCCATCCCGGCAAAACCAATCGAACTGACACTTGTTTGCAGGTCTTTCTCTCGTGCCAGAAAGCGTGCGAGCGCCAGTAATGCTGCACGGGTAGCGATGTACGAGTTTACGTTGACAGCCATTATGCTCGAGGGTACCCGCACCGTAGGTGACACCACAACGAGTATCGGTTTCTCTCGGCCTGTGCGTAGAACTTCGGCTGAACCGATGGGCATCTCTCCGGAATATTTCTTCTGAATCATGGAACGAACGAGGTCCTCCAGTTGGCCATCCATGAACTTGTTAATAGCCAGTGCAAATCCGCTATCCAGAATTCCAAAGCTATTTATGGGAACCACTATGGCCGGTGGCTCTTTCTCCAGGATATTTCCTTCAGAAACCTCTATTCGAGCTTGCTCTCCCACCCGACTGAAAAAGACTTGCCATGCCTTCACCACATCGGGATTTCTGTCGCACAATAAGACGGCAACCTTTTCCAGCACCACGCGCGGTGGCGTCAAGTGACCGTTGGTTTCGTCCTCTAGCACAGCTACGCCGCACGAGTGAAGATGATCTTCATGTGCCGCTTTAACGCCCCGTGCTCCGGCACCAACAAGGTCGCTGCTCGGTGGGCAGTCCCCGCTTTGCTTGAGCGATCGTTCAATGGCGGAAGAACGTTCCGGCGAGCCGGACGACTCTGCCACCACAGACCGTTCTGCAGCAGCAGAGCGTTCTGCAGCAGCAGAGCGTTCAGTTGCCGATCGCTCGGCTGCAATAGTACGTTCAAGAGCTTGCCTGTCCATTACCGATCTTTCTGCGGTGGCTTTTCGTTCAATGGCGGATTTTTCTAAAGCATTGGCGGAGGCTTTGTCCGTGGCAATCTTTTCTGCCATGCGTGCTTCTCGCTCAGCTCTTTCGGCAGCCATACGTGCCTCGGCCTCGTGTTCCGCGGCCTCATCCAGCGGCGATTTGTAAGAGAGCCACTGTAAATAAGCATTGGGTTCGCCGATAAATTTGATGTCTGTGTGCATCGGGTTGAATTTGCGATCGGTGTTCTTGTAATAGTTTTCGTAATCGGTAATTGCGACCATTGATGCCAATGAATAAAGAGGATCGTATTGTTTAACCACTACTCTATTTTCGACATCGGATAAGACGATGTCTGTGGTTCTAAACCCGGGAATGTGTTTTTTGAGTGTGTCTAAAACGTGGTCGGGTATCTTGGTGCCGTTTAGCCCGATAAATGTTATCGGCTGGCTGGCTGATCCGAGTTTGTGAGTTTGGATGAACCACAACGGAGTACTGTGTGCCACCAGCATCTGAATCAGATTCTCTCCGGCGAAATCGAGCAGCAGGCTCTTGCCTTCCGGAGTGGTGTAAGACGGTTCTTTCCTGCGACCGGTGGCTGAGTCAATCGGGAAAAGTTTGTCGAAGAAACCCTTCTGCACAAATGTACGAATTGCCGCAGCTTTCAATTCTCCCTTTGCGTCTTGATTCAGTGAGGTATTCATCTGAATTTCAAGCAACTTAGGATTCACGTCCAGCTCAATTTGCCGTTTAGCCTCTTCCGAAAAAGTCGGTACAACATCTTTCCATTTGTGTCCTTCCCAGAGCGTTGCAAGAATTCCGTTTATGAATGGCTCGACTTCTCTGCGTCCCACCAGTGGCTTGTCGATTAATATGCGCTCTTGGGTTGTATCGCCGAGTGCCGCTACGTTTCGGTTGAAGTGTTCCTCGGTGGACTTACTTAATTTATCAAGATTCTCCACCAACTCAGACAATCGCACGTGAACGGCTTCGAATATTGAGATAAGTTCGTTATAGAACCAGACCACCAGAGCACGGGTACGAATATCTCGACCGTGTTCATCATAATAGTCCGCGACTCGATCGATCAATACAGACAGCGTATCGCGAATCAACGGCAATTGGAAATCCATGCCGACTTTCTTAACCGACTCCAACGCTTCTCTTACTCCACGCCCCGGGTCGCCGACCACAGGAGCTCCAGTTGGAACCTGGGCCAGTTTGTTTTTCGCCAAGGTCAGTAATTCTTCCAGCCATTCTTTCAAAAACGTATAGCCGCGATCCGGATCTTTGGAATATTTTGCCAAGGTGCTGTTAAGCGAGGTTCGCACTTTCTCCAGCGTGGTTTTTGCAGTGGTTACGGCCGCCTTTTCTGATTCGAGGCAACTATCGGCATCTATGCGATCGCTAGTAATGAGATCGATCCATTGACCGAGATTGTGCACTTGCGATTGCCGGCTTTGTTTGAGTTCTTCTCTGAATGGTTTCGACAGATATCTTGCGTAGGCCGGATCATTACTGAGGCTGTGTTTAAGAATAAGATGCTCTTCGGTCTTTCCTACATTCTCGGTGAAAAATTCTTTCGCCAGAGTCTTTTCAGTAACATCGGGATCTGGACGCAGTAGAAAATCGAGCACTGCATCGGTGAGTCTCAGCTCGATCAAGTCTTTGAAATAATCTATGGGGGGAACCTTAACAGAGGCAACTCCCACCGCGGAATAAGTTTTATAGAAGGTTCTGTCTCCCATAGTTTCCGGCTCTGCTATGGAAGTAAAAATGTTGCTCAGGATCGACTCGCTGCGTTCGGTGACAGGTGAAAGAACATCTGTGATTATTGTTTCTGAAACATATTGAGCGACTCTATCGTCCACAGCCACAGGTTTGTCGCCCGATACTTGTCGCTGGGAAATAACATTTCCCCGCTTATTTTTATTGCTGTAGAGAAAGACAAAATCGAAAGGCGTGACATCGCGGGGAAAATCAACAAAAGTGTGATCTTTGCCGCGAATTTGATATGAGCGTTTCGGACTATTCATCAAATAATCCATCTCACGCAGCGCGGCATATGTATTGGCATAGATACGCTTTATATGGGCGTTCTCCACAACAGGTTCATAGACCTCAGGCAAAACGAACATGCCCATGAAACGACGAGTGGAAGGATCAACGCCAACTATTTTGCGCAGCATGTATGCGATATCCAAAAACATGCCACTGCCAGTGCCACCACAAAGCGAGCAGATTACGTAGACGAATTGCAGCCCCGGGTCTACTTCAAACCCGGGAAATGCCTCCCACGCTGCAGGATCCGACACATCGTGTGCTGCTTGTTGAAGCCAACGATAGGTCGTGTGCAGATTGTCACCCTTGTAAAGGCCGATGCGTCCGAACATTCGAACCTGCCCGGAACCACGTGCTGCTTTAGGAAAGTCCACTTTTTGTTCAGGGTCCGGATACCAGTCTAGAATGTGACGATTTTCCGGTGCATCGATATTACTGATGACCTGTGGCGTGTCGCTTTGATCGACAATGCGCATTTCGCTGTTGCCCAGATTGATAAACTCGCCGGTTCGCTGACTGATAATGGGCGGGTTGTTAATTTGGGCATTGTCAGCATCAATGGATAACAGGCGAATCCACGGCAATTCAGAGACACCATAGGTGTCATATATTCTTCGTTTCAGATGAGTAAGCGCTCTCTTACCGGTGCCACCGAGCCCTACCACCAGAGACGGAATTGTTTTTATGCCCATGCGTTTTCTCCTGACAGTTACATAAACTGGTTCATGTCACTAAAAAATACAGACTTGCAGACAAGTATCAACACACCCGCGCCGAATACGATACTGCTCGCCACTGTTGCAGTTGTGCCCGCCTTTGCCGGGAGCCACCGATTTTGACGAACGAGAATCGTATAAATGGTGTATCGCAGGACCAGCGAGATCAAAAGGAAAGCTACGCCGAGAATGACGTACCATCCGGTGACCCCCTCCATGCTTATCACTCCCTCTTCTTATTCTGCCTGGTGTCTATTTGTTAAATCAGTATACCCCCGCCAAAGCCAAATCAGTCGCACACCGACGACCTCAAGAGCTTTGAGCAAGGAACTTCGGCGACTCGGCACCTCTTGAAAAGGTGTTCCTGATTTCTTATGTTTCTCGCTGGAGTTTAGTTTTCCCGGTCCTTGGCCACCACCTCACCCCGGGCGGTAGCGCAGCAGAGCAAGTACCCGGAAGCTAAGTGAGCTGAGTTTTCAATCTGAGACCGGATTGGATAACAAATCCACAGCCTTTACCAGAAGGTTGAATCGCATAGCGGCCGTGAGCCTTGTAACTCAATGTCGCTCTACCACTCCTCCTCCAGATCCTCTTCTCCCAGCCAATGTTCTGCTTGCTCACGAACCTCAGTGCTACTCCCGTGCGAGCCGGTCCACTCGACTCCTTCATAGATTTCGTCGACCGAGACGGTGAGGCCCCCTCCAGGAATGGAAGTGAGCGGGAACTCCTCGCCTGATTCGAAATTCAGAACCTGCCACACTCCGGCTTCATTCTTGCGATAGAGTTCGATGCGTTTCTTTCGTTGGTGAATAATCACGTAATCGTTGAGGGTTGGGATTTGTCGATAGTTCACTAGTTTTTCGCGGCGATCGATGGTAGCGGTTGACCGTGAGAGCACCTCGATAATAAGCACGGGGCTGTCGGTAAAGACACTGCTGCTGTCGAAAGCGTCGCATGAAACCATGACGTCGGGATAGTAAAAGCAATTGGCCGCTTCTACTCTTGCTTTAATGTCTGCCATGTACGCCCGACATGGGCTTCCTTTAAGATGTGACCGAAGTATCGAATAAATATTGCCCGAGATGATGTTGTGTCTTCGCGTACTGCCGGTCATGGCAAAGATCTGTCCATCTACATATTCGTGCTTCCCCGGGCTGACTTCCTCGTTGCGGAGATATTCCTCGACAGGAATATAAATGAGCTTGTTGGAATTTGACATCGTGTAATCTCCGCCTCGCATGCTTCCACCAGTGGGGGTAGCGCGCTCCCGTGCTGCGTCTGGATTTAGATTGTAGCAACGGTGCAATTCCGGGGCAAGCCTCGCTAACACCGGCTCTGTCACACGTTTGCGAACCAGATGCGTTCTACTCACTATGCTGCAAGATACACCAATAGATCAGCGTAAAAGACTTTTCTAAAAACGAGATCTGACTCAAACAGCCAGTTACGCGGAGCAACGTTACTGTAAGTTTGCTTTACTTGATGAGTGCATGGCACTCAGCGAAATGTTTTGTGGGAAAACAAATGATTGTGCTAACTCAGATCTCCCGCTAATTCCAGTCCGGTCCACCTCGACCATTAAGAAAAGTGATCAAATGTTAAGCCGGTATCGCTTTGCAACCTATAGTGAGATTGCTCAAGGGAGTGAAAGCACCATGATTACAACGAGTAAGCCTGCTTCAGTTCAGAAGAAACGCGGTTCCACCGGTGTTTTGAAAGCACCTTTTCTGGCACTTGCAAGCATGCCTCCCTTCGTGATGTTGTTGCTAATTCTTGCTCTTGCCGCAGCCGTCACTGCCTTATACATGAACTGGAGTGACAGTCCGCAAGTGCTTGCAAGCGTGACCTACTTTACTCATCATCATCCACGACTCTCACTTATTCTTGAGTTGGGATTCGTGCTTGCACCTGCTCTTCTGCCTGTCGTTGTAGCTTGGTGCGATGTTTATGCAGTGAGAAGAAAGGGAATCTTACCGCAGCGCAAATCACCGGAATATCTTAATCAGGCGATCAAGCTCGAAGTTCCAGTCGGTAGTACCCGTGCGTGGCAGGCTCTAAAGACAAATTTTTCGGAAGAGGTGATTCAAACTTCGGACACTCGTCGTTCCCATTGGGAAATCACAGAGCTAAATGAGAATCGCCGACAACTGAAGCTTTCACTTCGCTATACCCACAATCCGCTTGGCCGAAAAAAGAGCCAGTTTGCAGCTCGCTCCCTTACGTGCTCAACAAAAGTCACTGGACGCGGCACACAAACAGAGATTGAACTCACGTTTGGTGCCAAATCCCCGATGGACTACGAGACGGTCCGTGAACTGATCGAGCGAACGCAAGAGCGACTTTGCCAGGTGCTTACGAAACCTGAAGTTGCGGACAGCAAGGAGGAGGAGGTTCCGCAGTCATCCGCTTTCGAAAAGTCGCTGGAGTTTTACACCACGAAACTCTAGAGAAATACAGAAAATACGAAATAGGTAAATCCTATCGCTCTTCTTTTCCTCGATAGAGCCTTAATAGCACACATCGTGGCAGATTTACTTTGCTGTTCGAAACGCAACTTCGGCAATCTAGATCATCTGAAGATCCAATACGGCAAGGATTTCTTGGACTGGTACAGCGACTCATTTCACTTCCCGCTCCGGCGACTCCCATAACTGACAGACGGAGCGATACCTGAAGCAGCCAGGTATGCTCAACGAGAATTTCATTCGGAACATGAAAAGTTAGACAACTTCCCGTGCATTGGTTCATGTGTGCATCCTAGTCGGCTTGATGATGGTTAAATGGATAACAACCGACGGTTGGTGAGGTTGGCAATCAAATGATTCGTTTAATGTTTGTGCTATTAACCTTATTGTCGCTATCAGTTCTGCCAGTCTGGTCTCAAGACGCGCAACGTATGGAAAAACTGCTCTACGATTCTGCCGCAAGCTTCAAGCAGGACAACTACTTCCTGGGCGTAAGCCAAGTTATTCAAGCCTGCGGAATGCTAAGGCACAATCCGTCAGCAGCGCCCGATGACAATTACATAAATATTGCGACAACGTGTCTTGATTCCGTCAACACGAGTATCCGGGACGCACAGGCACGGGGCGATGTTCCGACCGTCACTCGCAGGGTATATGCTCTCCAACCACTAATTCAATCTTTGATCGATTGGGATTCTGCAAATCCAAGATGGCACTACGAGAAAGGTATGTTGTTTCGAGTTCAATCCACCTCCATGAAAGACCAATATCCGGCCATTCTGGAGCAAGCGGTTGCTGAATTCACGAAGGCACTTACGATAGGTAGTGGCGGTTCATACCGTAACGAAGCCCGGAAGCAACTTAGCACGTGCCAGCAGATCATTCAGCGACGTAGCGCAGAAATTGTCGAATTTCGACGCACTCACCCTCAGCGAAACAATACTTCCCAACCATCAGCACCATACCAACCGCCAGAACCACAAACGTATTGTCCAAAATGCGGCGGCTCTCATGGCTATGGTGTCTGCATATACACTCACGGTGGGTAGATACCGCAGTAACCTGCAGGCACTTCGCCTATTAATTGTTTCCGCTGTAGGCGAAGAAGCGTGACTTACCTTCGCTCTGTTGGCTCTTCTTCAAGTTATTAATTTTGTCATCCGGTAATAATGACTGTGGTTGCAGCTCGTCGCCCCGCTGGTGATCACTATGATATGCCGAACCGCCGCCACTGATCCGAAGCAGGATAACTGCATCCTTCAGGATCTTATCGGCGGCTTGTTTATCGAGACTAACCCTAGAGGCTCGCATCTGACGCAATGGAACTACTTCTGTCAACGCTGACGGAAGAGAGAACTCGCCGGCAAATACTTTGATGTCTTGTTCTTGTCCCGGTCCGCGTGTTTTGCGATATGCAATCCAGCGCATGTAACCGACGAGGTCTTTGAATTGTTTGGGGTTCGACGATGTCATAACGGCGAAGTCACCTGGCTTAATCAGGTCCACGTGTTTCTTACCGCCGACAACCACGCGCACATCTGGACCCGGACCATCGTGAAGGTCGTAAACTGCAACTTCGCCGCCTGAATTCATTACGAAGGCGATGGAGCCGCCTGGAATGTATATCTTGCCCAGCGGTGTAATGACTGTAATGTTCTCGTCAGGGGCAAAGACGCAGTTACCGAACTGTAAATCGAATACCCCACTCTTCGTACCGGGACCGGAAAAGACCCGCAAAGCCGACAACCGATTTACCTCCTGACTGTCAAATGTATGAGAAAACGTTCGTGCACCGGGGATGTAATCACGTTGGGTGCCATCTTCGTCCTCGTGACCGGCGAGCCCCAAGCTAGAGACGCTGCCTTGCAGGGGCTGATTTAGGCCTACACTGCGCGGAGTGAGATCTGTCGCCGGTAGTTGTTCCACTGAAGCGGGAGACAGGTCGAGATTGGCTAAAGATATTCCTCCCTTTGAGACTGTAACATTAGAAGCGGCTCCGCTTTCGGAAATTGGCGGTACATACAATGTGCCGTTGAAGATAATGTCACCCTTGATACAGCCACCAACAATGGTGATGATTCCCCCTGGATCGTTCGGAATAGGCTGAAGTGTTGTTGTGTTCAGGTTACCAAAGGAGATGAACTCGCCAGCGGTGATACACCCGATGCAGATGAGCGAGATATCCTGAAGGGGACCGCCGTTGAATCCAACTCGTCCAGTTGTGCCACCAGTGTCGATGGTGCTAATCTTTCCGGCGTTGAACACCCCAAGCGGAGTCGTGCCCAAGTTTAGCGTCCGAAACTGAATGTTGCCTGCTGTGCCAGTGGTGGCGTCAGTGGTGATAGTCGCGGCGCCTGCTATGTTGAAGTTTTTGCCCGTCTGGTTGTTGTTTATAAGATTGATTACACCGCCACTAACACCTGAACCATTTATTCCACCGTTTAAGAAATTGGACCCCGCATTGGATCCGATGCTTAGAACGCTGGGACCTGTTGTGGTTACAACGACCATCCCTCCTTTTCCGCCAGGAGCCGACACGTCGATTCCACCAGTAAGCTGAAGCTCCGAGCTGGTGGTACTCACACTGCCACCGTCACCAGTACCACTAGTGGCAGTGAGGGCTCCGCCGATTATGGTGCCAGTTGCGTTCAGGAATATAGTGCCCCCGTTTGAGCCGCCATTTCCATTACTTGTAATGGGTCCGACGGAGACATTGCCATTACCTGCGGTTATAGACACGGCGCCACCGCCGCCAGTACCGCTAGTTGTGATGGAAGGCAGCCCAATTACAGATCCGCCATTTGCTGCCACGGTGACAGCGCCACCAGCACCAGTTCCGCTTGACGTGTCGATGGGTGCCGCGCAGCAGAAATTGATATCACCTGCTTGTGTCGTGAGCTGAATGGCACTTCCGTTGACGTCCACGCAACCAATTATCTGGTTTACGTCGGCAGTGGCGCTACCACCACCTCCGTAAATTCTCACTACTGTGTTTGCAGAAATGAGCCCGTTATTCGGTCCACCAGTGATATTTACTTTGCCGGGAGTCGTGAAATTGAAATTGATCGTGCCTCCAGGTGCGCTAGCGTCAATTTCAGATACCGGTCCCATGGATACGGTCAAGCCGCCAGTGGGAGATTGAACGTCAACCTTGCCATTGTTCGCTGTTGCCTGAATGATCCCATTGTCTATGAGATTCGAGGTTCCAATGGACACGGTTCCACCGCTTATCGTACCGGATGCTAAAGTCACGGTTTTGTCTCCGTTCAGGCTCACCAGGCCTGCGGTGGTGATAGAGGCGTTTATAGTGATGTTGCCACCAGGCTGCGCTTGCAATTCAATTGGCCCGTTAGTCGAAGTGATTGGTCCGCACGTCAATACATCTCCGTTGACGGCAGCGATTGTGGTCTTGCCGGTGGTGGTGATGTTGCCGGCATTGAGATTGCCGCTTTCAATTTGTAAGTCGAAGGTGGAACCAGTGCCATTGACGCAGCAGTTAATAGAATTGACATCGACGCTCACAGCGTTTGAACCGCCATTGAGAATGACCAGCGGTGATGCGCCACCGGCTTTGATGTCGCCATTGCCACCAATCATGGTGATGGTGCCTTGTGCCACTGGACTATTGAAGTTAACGTTGGCGCCGGTGGATTGTACGAGGGAGCCAGCTCCGAGGTTTACGATGAGAGCGTTCGCAGTACCCGTGCCCTGGATGGTGAGGTCGCTGGTGCCAGACTGAAGCGTACCGTTCTCGTTGAGAGTGTTGGTGTTGACAGTGGTTGCCGCAGAAGCCTTGGCGGTGGTCAACGGCGCGATCGTCACAGAACCCGTTGGGGCGCTGGTTAGCGTGAGGGAACCGTTGGATGCGGTGACATTGTTGTTGATCTGAATATTGGCACCGACAGACTGCAGTTTGAGGTCGCCGCTCGTGGCTGTGATGGGCCCGCAGGTGAGCACATCACCCTTAGTCAGAGCAGTACTCCCGTTGGCGATAATGTTGGTGGCGCCAGTGGTGCTGATGTTGCCGGCACTGAGGTTGCCGCTTTCGACTTGTAAGTCGAAAGTGGAACCGGTGCCGTTGACGCAGCAGTTGATAGAATTGACATCAACGCTGACAGCCTTCGAACCACCATTGAGAATGACGAGGGGTGATGCACCACCGGCTTTGATGTCGCCTTTGCCACCGATCATGGTGATGGCGCCTTGTGCCCCTGGACTATCGAAGTTAACGTTGGCGCCGGTGGACTGTATTAGGGAACCAGCTCCAAGGTTCACAACAAGAGCATTCGCAGCACCCGTTCCCTGGATGCTGAGGTTGCCGGTTCCGGACTGAAGAGCGCCATTTTCGTTGAGGGTGTTCGTGTTGACATTGGTAGCAGCGGAAGCCTTGGCGGTGGTTAACGGAGCGATCGTGACAGAACCCGTTGGCGCGCTGGTTAGTGTGAGGGAACCGTTGGATGCCGTAACATCGTTATTGATCTGAACATTGGCACCGACAGACTGTAATCTGACGTCACCATTAAAAGCTGTGATAGGTCCGCACGTGAGCACATCGCCCTTGCTCAGAGCCGTACTCCCGTTGGCGATAATATTGGTGGCGCCGCTGGTGACGATGTTGCCGGCATTGAGGTTCCCACTTTCGACTTGTAAGTCGAAGGTGGAGCCTGTGCCGTTCACGCAACAGTTAATGGAATTAACATCAACGGCGACAGCATTTGCGCCACCATTGAGAATCACCAGAGGCGATACACCACCAGCTTTGATGTCTCCCTTGCCACCAATCATGGTGATAGAGCCTTGTGCCCCTGGTGTATTGAAGTTAACGTTGGCGCCAGTGGATTGTAAGAGTGCGCCAGGTCCGAGGTTTACGACAAGAGCGTTCGCAGCACCGGTGCCCTGGATGATGAGGTTGCCGCTGCCGGACTGAAGAGTGCCATTTTCGTTAAGGGTGTTAGTGTTGACATTCGTAGCGGAAGCCTTGGCGGTGGTCAACGGAGCGATGGTTACAGAACCGATTGGGGCGCTGCTTAGAGTGAGCGAGCCGTTGCCTGCTGTTACATTGTTATTGATTTGAACATTGGCGCCCGTAGACTGGACTTTAAGGTCACCGCTGGTAGCCGTAATAGGTCCGCAGGTTAGCACATCGCCCTTGGTCAGCGCGGTACTGCCATTGGCGATAATGTTGGTGGCGCCGGTGGTGGTGATATTACCCGCATTGAGGTTGCCGCTTTCTACTTGTAAGTCGAAGGTGGAACCGGTTCCGTTGACGCAGCAGTTAATGGAATTAACATCGACGCTCACAGCGTTTGAACCGCCATTGAGAATGACCAGTGGTGTTGCGCCTCCAGCTTTGATGTCGCCATTGCCACCAGTCATGGTGATGGTGCCTTGTGCCCCTGAAGTATTGAAGTTAACGTTGGCGCCAATGGATTGTACAAGGGAACCAGCTCCGAGGTTCACCACAAGAGCATTCGCAGCACCGGTTCCCTGAATTGTGAGATCGCCGGTGCCCGACTGAAGCGTGCCATTTTCGTTGAGGGTGTTCGTGTTGACATTCGTAGCGGCGGAGGACTTGGCGGTGGTCAACGGAGCGATGGTGACAGACCCCGTTGACGCGCTGGTTAGCGTGAGGGAACCGTTCGATGCGGTCACGTCATTATTGATCTGAACATTGGCCGCGGTAGACTGCAATTTGACGTCACCACCGAAGGCTGTAATAGGTCCACAGGTGAGCACATCGCCCTTGGTCAGAGCAGTACTTCCGTTGGCAATAATGTTGGTGGCGCCGGTGGTGGTGATGTTGCCCGCATTGAGGTTACCGCTTTCCACTTGTAAGTCGAAGGTGGAACCGGTGCCGTTCACGCAGCAGTTAATGGAATTAACATCGACGCTCACAGCGTTTGAACCGCCATTGAGAACGACCAGTGGTGTTGCGCCTCCAGCTTTGATGTCGCCATTTCCACCGATCATGGTAATGGTGCCTTGTGCCCCGGGAGTGTTGAAGTTGACATGGGCGCCAGTAGACTGTACGAGGGAACCAGCTCCGAGGTTCACCACAAGAGCATTCGCAGCACCGGTTCCCTGAATGGTGAGATTGCCGGTTCCGGATTGCAGAGTGCCATTGTCGTTGAGGGTGTTCGTGTTGACATTCGTAGCGGCGGAAGCCTTGGCGGTGGTCAACGGCGCGACGGTGACAGAACCCGTTGCCACGCTGGTTAGCGTGAGTGATCCGTTGGATGCGGTCACATTGTTATCGATCTGAACATTAGCCCCGACAGACTGCAATTTGAGGTCGCCACTGCCGGCGGTGAGGGGACCACACGTGATCACATCTCCCTTGGTCAGCACGGTACTGCCGTTGGCAATAATGTTGGTGGCACCAGTGGTGGTGATGTTGCCGGCATTGAGGTTGCCGCTTTCCACTTGTAAGTCAAAGGTAGAGCCAGTACCGTTCACGCAGCAGTTAATAGTATTAACATCAACGGCGACAGCATTTGCGCCACCATTGAGAATCACCAGAGGCGATGCTCCACCAGCTTTGATGTCTCCCTTGCCACCAATCATGGTGATAGAGCCTTGTGCCCCTGGTGTATTGAAGTTAACGTTGGCGCCAGTGGATTGTAAGAGTGCGCCAGGTCCGAGGTTTACGACAAGAGCGTTCGCAGCACCGGTGCCCTGGATGATGAGGTTGCCGCTGCCGGACTGAAGAGTGCCATTTTCGTTAAGGGTGTTAGTGTTGACATTCGTAGCGGAAGCCTTGGCGGTGGTCAACGGAGCGATGGTTACAGAACCGATTGGGGCGCTGCTTAGAGTGAGCGAGCCGTTGCCTGCTGTTACATTGTTATTGATTTGAACATTGGCGCCCGTAGACTGGACTTTAAGGTCACCGCTGGTAGCCGTAATAGGTCCGCAGGTTAGCACATCGCCCTTGGTCAGCGCGGTACTGCCATTGGCGATAATGTTGGTGGCGCCGGTGGTGGTGATATTACCCGCATTGAGGTTGCCGCTTTCTACTTGTAAGTCGAAGGTGGAACCGGTTCCGTTGACGCAGCAGTTAATGGAATTAACATCGACGCTCACAGCGTTTGAACCGCCATTGAGAATGACCAGTGGTGTTGCGCCTCCAGCTTTGATGTCGCCATTGCCACCAGTCATGGTGATGGTGCCTTGTGCCCCTGAAGTATTGAAGTTAACGTTGGCGCCAATGGATTGTACAAGGGAACCAGCTCCGAGGTTCACCACAAGAGCATTCGCAGCACCGGTTCCCTGAATTGTGAGATCGCCGGTGCCCGACTGAAGCGTGCCATTTTCGTTGAGGGTGTTCGTGTTGACATTCGTAGCGGCGGAGGACTTGGCGGTGGTCAACGGAGCGATGGTGACAGACCCCGTTGACGCGCTGGTTAGCGTGAGGGAACCGTTCGATGCGGTCACGTCATTATTGATCTGAACATTGGCCGCGGTAGACTGCAATTTGACGTCACCACCGAAGGCTGTAATAGGTCCACAGGTGAGCACATCGCCCTTGGTCAGAGCAGTACTTCCGTTGGCAATAATGTTGGTGGCGCCGGTGGTGGTGATGTTGCCCGCATTGAGGTTACCGCTTTCCACTTGTAAGTCGAAGGTGGAACCGGTGCCGTTCACGCAGCAGTTAATGGAATTAACATCGACGCTCACAGCGTTTGAACCGCCATTGAGAACGACCAGTGGTGTTGCGCCTCCAGCTTTGATGTCGCCATTTCCACCGATCATGGTAATGGTGCCTTGTGCCCCGGGAGTGTTGAAGTTGACATGGGCGCCAGTAGACTGTACGAGGGAACCAGCTCCGAGGTTCACCACAAGAGCATTCGCAGCACCGGTTCCCTGAATGGTGAGATTGCCGGTTCCGGATTGCAGAGTGCCATTGTCGTTGAGGGTGTTCGTGTTGACATTCGTAGCGGCGGAAGCCTTGGCGGTGGTCAACGGCGCGACGGTGACAGAACCCGTTGCCACGCTGGTTAGCGTGAGTGATCCGTTGGATGCGGTCACATTGTTATCGATCTGAACATTAGCCCCGACAGACTGCAATTTGAGGTCGCCACTGCCGGCGGTGAGGGGACCACACGTGATCACATCTCCCTTGGTCAGCACGGTACTGCCGTTGGCAATAATGTTGGTGGCACCAGTGGTGGTGATGTTGCCGGCATTGAGGTTGCCGCTTTCCACTTGTAAGTCAAAGGTAGAGCCAGTACCGTTCACGCAGCAGTTAATA
>JAKFUT010000250.1:0-1649 GCA_021732565.1 Candidatus Obscuribacterales bacterium | reverse complement strand
CAGCACGGTACTGCCGTTGGCAATAATGTTGGTGGCACCAGTGGTGGTGATGTTGCCGGCATTGAGGTTGCCGCTTTCCACTTGTAAGTCAAAGGTAGAGCCAGTACCGTTCACGCAGCAGTTAATACTATTAACATCAACATTGACCGCATTGGCCCCACCATTCAGGTTGACGATGGGGGTAGCACCGCCTGCGGTGATATCGCCCTTGCCGCCGGTCATGGTGATCGCGCCTTTACTGCCCACGGTGTTGAAATTGACATTGGCACCGGTGGAAGAAATCTTACCGCTGGCACCTAGATTCACAGTGAGTGCATTGCTAGCTCCTGTGCCCTGCACAGTGAGAAGCCCTGCTGATTGCAGCGTACCGTTGTCATTGAAATTAGGTGTACTCACATTGGCGGTAGTGGCTGCGCTTGCAGTGACTCCAGAAGCAATGGTAACGCCATTCCCCGGTGCAGGCACGAGAGTGGTGCCGCTGGTCAAAGTTAGACTACCCGAGGTCGACTTGGTGTCGGCATCCAATATAATGGAGCCATTGGAGCCAGCGAGCATCGAAACGTTGCCACTGCTGGTCACGGGCGCGCTACCATTAACAGTGATATCGCCATTGGTACCGCTATTGATAGCGACAGTGCTGCCGGAAGAGCTGAGCCCTGTCCCCGCGATGGTAACCCCTCCTTTGCCTGACGCCCCCGAGCTATTTGTTACCGTCACAGCTCCGACACCGGTGACGGAATTTGCAGTAATGTTACCGCCGGTAGCACCGTTAAGGGCGTTCAAGTCAACAGTGCTACCACCCGTGAGATTGGTGACGGAGAGATCGCCATTGCCGGCTGTAGCCAGAGCCGTGCCTGTGGTTGTGACACCGCTAACAATCAACCCGCTAGCGGTTGTGGTTGCGATGAAGTTGGCTACATTCCCGGAGGCAGTGACTGTACCGGAGATGCTTGCGACTGTTAATGTGGCATCGGCACCGCCGGTGTTAACTACGATCTGATTAGCGGCTGTGAGATTGCCCGTGCCGGTGACACTAACCTTTGCTGGAGTGGTGGCGTTCAGGTTAATGCTGCCACCACCAAGGGCGCTAATGTTACTGAGACCACCAGTGGTGACCGTGAGTGCACCCGAGCTGCTCTGGATATTTACATTGCCGACAGTAGCCTGAATGGTTGCCGAAGCGTTGTTATTGACAGTGGCAGCCAGAATGGCGACATTGCCCGTAGTAGCCGTGACGCTGCCGTTGTTAACCAGCGTGCCGGTAGTTAGTGTATCGCCGGTTTGACCTGTGATTGACGCAGCAGCATTTAAAGTAATCTGATTTGCATTGGTGGTAGTGGTCTTAATAGTGCCGGCGGTTGACTGGACGTCACCGGTGAAGGTAATACTGTTTGCATCGCTGACCAACACAATATCGTTATTCGCAGTAATGGCTCCGAATGAGAGCGGGCCACTGACCGTGTCGACACTGAATGCCACCGCCGGTGAGACGCTACCGCCTGTGCCTGATACGGCTCCAACAATGGAATTGACATACACCTGAACCGGTCCAGTAGCGCCGCCATTCAGGCTGACGAGAGGCGTTGCCCCGCCTGCGGAGATATCGCCTTTTGCGCCGAGCATTGTAATAGCTCCGGCACTGCCGACGG
>JAKFUT010000209.1 GCA_021732565.1 Candidatus Obscuribacterales bacterium | reverse complement strand
CACCACCACCGGCAACTACACCGCCGCCGGCAACTACACCACCGCCGGCAACTACACCACCACCGGCAACTACACCGCCGCCGGCAACTACACCACCGCCGGCAACTACACCGCCGCCGGCAACGACACCGCCGCCGGCAACGACACCACCACCGGCAACGACACCACCACCGGTGAAACCGCCGCCGCCCAGCGCTCCACCGCCCAGTGCGCCACCGCCGCCGGTGAACACTCCGCCGGCGACAACGCCACCTGCAACCACACCACCCGCTACAACTCCTCCCGCTATGACACCACCGGTATATACGCCGCCGAAAACTCAGCCGCCGGCTTCACCGCCGCCAACACCACCGAGCACTACACCACCGCCGAAAACGTCTCCCGGTTGCAACGGACCGACCAGGTTACCGAACATTTGGATACCGAACGGCAAGATACCAAATACGTGGACACCGTCGATGAAAATGCCGACTACGTGGGCACCGTCTACCTGGTCTCGATCACCGCAGACACAGCCGTCCAGCTCACCGCCAGCCGGTAACTCGCAACAGCAGCCCCAGAAATGGTCACCGTTCTTCATACCCGGTGTACTCGAGTGGGGACGCCTGCCATGAAAACACAATTACGAAAGCAGTGGCGAAATCAGAGCGGATCGATGGTATTCCTGGTGGTGTGCATCATCGCCTTTATCTTTGTTCCAGTGTTCATAATGATCACCCAATTCGGTCCGCATTTTTCTTACAACACAAGGGTCGAAACCGTTGTGGAAGGGGCCAGTCTGGTCGCCGCGAACGATCTGTCTCGAATCGTATTCAACGATCCAAACTTCGGATATGTGTCCCTAAGCAACTATCCGCCAGTTGGTAAAGGCACTCGTGCTTTGGACGGTGAACCGTTGCCGGTAATCGGTATCAACACTCTGGTGGGCACTTTTCGACAGAATGCGCTGGTTGTCCGCCAACTGGAAAACGATACGATGAGTTCGCTTTTAGACGCAGATGTCTATAACCTAGCGGGTACGGTTAATTCCCTCAATGCAAAATTGAAGGATTCCTTGAGCCCAACCCGCAAGGGAATATGCTTCGACATTGATGGGAATGTTGTTGATCCGGTTAAGGACGTCAAAGCATTCATTGCCGCAAATCTGCCACCGGATGTGAAGGTGGAGGCGGTGAAGCTGTCCCGGGGGTGGTTACAAGGAGGTAGCACAACCACCATCGACGCACCGCAACCAAGTCAGCTAGCAGAAGTCCGAGATAAAGACATTCAAGCCGGCAAGTACAGAGCATTCACTGAGATCCCTGTGGGCAAGAAGTCCTTTACCTTTGCCGGGCTGGGAACGAATTCAAGCCTCGTTAACAAGTCCGAGTTTGAGGAAGCTGATGGAAAACATATTTGTTCGATTGTCAAAGTTGAATGCACTGTGGTGTTACAGCAAGCTCCATTCACCAAGATTGAGTGTGTTGCTTGCAGCCAGCCCTATTCGAATCCCGATCTTGAAGTAGGCGGTGCTATGACTGTAAGATTTTCAGGAAGACCGGTAACAGGACTTCTGTCCTGGAGCGACTTTCTTACAGTCGGCAATTTTCACGATAACAAAGTAATGACTTATGACGTCATTAACGGCGATTATCCATTTGAAAAGGAAGCGAAGATGCGGAGAATTAAGCTGGAATCGCCGCCCGATACATCTGAACAGTTTGCAGAGCACCTCTATTGTTGGCTCAGGAATGGGCGATTGCGTCCGCGACTTGATGCGATTATCGCCATGATAAATGAGCCGTTTCGACCGTGCCTCAAAGAAGCTTACGCCTATGAATTTGCAAATAATGGATCAATCTCTCGCAGAATCATCGACGCAGATAGACTGCCTCGCTCAGTAACCGCTGATGGTCAGTGTACTGCAGTTGTCGATACGCGCCTTAGAACAGGAGTAAGTCCTGTCTTAATTTTCCGAGACAATGTGAGACATCTTGGTACGGAGAATGGTGGCAAACATGCAGGACAACCGCTGGCGGGATACCCGCTTAACGGGGAAATGCAAGAATTAGCCAACAATCAACAAATGGCGCTCAATTTTAGTAAAAGGAGCGATCATCCAGGCGGACTGGCTGTTGATATTGAGGTCGGCGGAACCGGCGACTCCACCGCGGCCAGAGATGTGCTCTCCATGCGTATGCGTACACGGTCTCGTAAGATCTGACAACACCTTTAGCCCCCCGGGGAATTGCGCTCCCTGGTCGGAAGCTCTCCGCACCCATGATTCAACGAAGGATCATGCGTGCGGAGTTGTCGTATCTGTCTGAGCATGTTCCTGTTTGTCGATCACCTCATATAGTTCGGCACGCTGCTCGTTCCGAATCGGCAGCATGGCATCCTCTCTTTCGTTGACGACACATGCCGACGAATTGTTGACAAACACGTTGGGCGTCACTGGCAACGGTTCCACCGAACAAAATGAAGCTGGGTAATGGGGTGAGGTTTCGTATTCCGCATTTGCACGATATAAACGTCCAAATCTCCATCCAGATTAGGGATAATATCGCTGCCTAAAGTGACGGAACAAGACAAAGATGTCGATCAAACTCAAGTTGACAAGCGCATTCGGTCTTACCATTGTTATGCTTGCCCTGATATGTTGTTTCTACCAGATGAGTATGGTTCAGCTGATTGACGCACGGCGCTGGGTTGAGCATACACAGCTTGTCTTGGAACGACTGGAAAATCTCGTATCCTTGTGTAAGGACCTCGAGTCCGGTCAACGCGGATTCGACCTCACTCTACAAGAAGATTTTCTTGACGCGTACAGTCGTGCACTTCACAAGCTGCCGGCCGCCACCAGTCAACTCAGGACTCTTACAATTGACAATCCAGCCCAGCAGAGACGACTTGAACGCCTTGAGGATCTCGAAGGGGCCAAGATTGCATTTACTCAAAGAGCAATTGAAATTGCCCGATCAGAGGGTATCAAAGCCTCCGCCGAGTACACTTCAACTCGGCAAGGAAAGAAGCTGATGGATGAGATTCGCAACCTCGTCACGGAGATGGAAGATGAAGAGCGAAATCTCCTGCAGAAGAGGACTACCGAAGCCGAGCGAATATCAGGCATTGCGTTTAACGGCATCATGCTTGGTGCGGGGGTGGCAATTCTGTTGACGGCAATTTCGGGATTTGCAATTCTGAGGGCCTTTTCCAGAGCCCTGCAAAATCTGCAATCCGGGCTCGACAAGATTGGGCAGGGCAAACTTGATCATCGAATAACTACAGACAGTAAAGATGAGTTTAGCAAACTTGGCGTGGCATTCAATGAGATGGCGAACAAACTCAAGGTATCAATGGAAGAGAGCGCCAATCAGTCCTGGTTGAATGGCGGTCTGGCAAACCTTGGGCAGCGGCTTCAGGGTGAACGAGATATGCACGCTGCCGGACAAAAGGTGCTCAGCGAGATGTCCTCCGCTCTGGGGACGCAGCACGGCATGTTCTACGTTATGGACTCACACAACGGATCATCTGAACTTATACTCCTGGCTAGTTACGCGCACCATGAACGTAAAAGTCTCGCGAACAAATTTGCGATCGGCCAGGGCCTTGTCGGTCAGTGTGCACTGGAAAAACAGAGAATCGTAGTCGCCAATATCCCCGATGATTACATTCGAATCACCTCTGGAGTAGGCGAGGGTGCGCCGGCAAATGTTAGCGTTATGCCAGTCGTGTTTGAGAATCAGGTCAAGGCTGTAATTGAGCAGGCATCTTTCCGACCGTTTACCCCGGTGCAACTTCTCTATCTGGACCAGGCCGCAAACAATCTCGGTGTAATGTTCAACGGCATTGAGGCCGCGCAACGAACAGAAGAACTGTTGCGACAGGAACAATCTTTGTCCGAAGAACTGCAGAGCCAACAGGAAGAGTTAACTGAAACCAATCGCAAGCTCGAAGAATACATGCGTTCGCTTCAGACCTCCGAAGAAGAACTTAAGCAGCAGCAGGAAGAGCTCCAACAAACTAACGAAGAGCTGGAAGAACGAACTCGACTGCAATCGAAGCAGAATGCCGAATTAGAGTCGCAAAATTTTGAGCTGGAAGAACTTCGACAGTCTATGCAGGTCAAGGCGCAGCAACTCTCAATTACATCCAAATACAAGTCGGAATTTCTCTCTAACATGTCGCATGAGCTGAGAACTCCACTTAACAGCCTTCTGGTCTTATCAAAGGTTCTTTTTGAAAATGCTTCTGGTAATCTCACGGCTAAACAAATAGAGTTTGCCCGCACCATTCATTCCTCTGGAACTGACTTGCTTGCCCTGATCGATGATGTGCTCGACATCTCTAAGATAGAGGCAGGTGCTATGGCAATTGATATAGCGGAAGAACCACTGCAAGATGTCTGCATCGCACTGATCTCAAGCCTGGATCAGCTTGCCAAAGATAAAGAACTAGAGTTATCGGTCGAGTTCCAGCCGCCATTGCCGCATTTCGTCAAGACGGACGGGCGGCGCCTCCAGCAAATACTGAAAAATCTTCTCTCTAACGCTCTGAAGTTTACTCAAAAGGGCACAGTCACCTTACAGGTGAAGCGAGTCACTGACGGCTGGAATCGTGATAATCAAGTTCTCACCGCCGCCAATGGAGTAATTGCTTTTGCTGTTACCGATACCGGAATAGGAATTCCTGCAGAAAAACAAGCGATTATTTTTGAGGCATTCCAGCAAGGCGATGGAACGACCAATCGAAGGTTCGGCGGTAGCGGGCTCGGGCTGGCAATTAGCCGTGAAATAATTTGCTTGTTGGGCGGAGATATTCAGCTCAAAAGCGAACCCGGTAAAGGGAGCACTTTTACAATTTATCTGCCGTTTGAGTATGCTGGACCGATAACGCAAATGGCGGCTACTGTGGTTGCCACTTCGTCCCCCGGTTCCAGTGAACAAGTTCGAGTATCATTCCCCTCATCGTCAGACAACGGCTTCACTGATGATCGTTCTGAGATTAAAGCTGGCGATAGAGTGCTTCTGGTAGTGCAACAAGATCCAGAACTCTCAAAGCAAATCATAAGCCTCGCCCGCTCCCGTGGATTCAAAGTCTTATGGTCCACACAGAGCAAAGCGGCCTTCGGGCTGGTTCAGCGGTTTAAACCAGACGCAATAACATTGGATGTCGGTTTACCGGACAAAGATGGTTGGATATTTCTAGATCGGCTAAAACGCGACAGCACGACCAGGCACGTTCCCGTTCATGTTATATCGGATGAAGAACGGGGACAGCAGGCTAGACGTTTAGGGGCTTTCGGATACTCCACCACACCCTCTTCGCCAGAGGGATTAATCGACATGGTCAATCAACTCAGTGCGTTTGTCTCCCGGAAAGAACGAAATTTGTTGATTGTAGAAGATAACAAAGATGAGCGTCAGAGTCTTGAAGCCCTGCTTGAAGGCGCCGATGTACGTGTCACTGCAGTATCCTCGGGACACGAATGCTTGAAAGCATTGACCGAACGAAAATATGATTGCATGATTTTAGATCTCGGACTTCCCGATATGACAGGATTCGAACTCCTCGACAAAATTCAGCAGGTTCCGGCTCTGGCCGATCTATCCGTAATCATTCACACTTCACGCAGTTTGACTGCTCAAGAAGAAAGTAGGCTGAGGCGCAATTCCGAAACAATTGTTGTTAAAGGTGCACGCTCCACAGATCGATTGCTCGACGAAACAACGCTGTTTCTTCACCGCGTGGAGAGCAATCTTCCGGAACAGAAACGCAAAATATTGGAACAACTACATCTCAAAGATCCCCTGCTCTCCGGTCGCACGGTCTTAATTGTTGACGACGATATGAGACACGTATTTGCTGTAACCAGTTTGCTGGAACAGCACGACGTAAAGGTGCGATATGCAGAGAATGGACAAGACGCCCTGAAGATTCTTAAGACTGCCCCTGGAATCGAACTGGTGCTAATGGACGTCATGATGCCGGAAATGGATGGATTCCAAACCATGCGCGCTATTCGCAGTCTCACTGAGTTCACCAAGTTGCCGATCATAGCTCTCACTGCCAAAGCGATGAAGGGCGATCGCGAACAGTGCATCGTTGCGGGAGCCTCAGACTATCTTTCCAAACCAGTGGACAGCGATCAACTACTGTCGCTAATGCGTGTGTGGCTTTATTAAGAATGGGCGACCGAACAGAACAACTAAACGACGATCAGCTCCGGAAACTTCTTGAGCAAATCGTCCAAAGGTATGGATTTGATTTCAGAAATTATGCGCCTGCCTCTATGAGGCGTCGCGTTCTAGCGATTTTGCAGCAAGAAAAACTCGACAACCTACCGGATCTTCAAGCACGAGTTCTGGCTGATCCATCTGCTTTTCAGCGCTTTGTACATGGTATCTCAGTCAGTGTCACTTCGATGTTTCGAGATCCAACCTTTTATCTTGCATTTCGACGCAATGTGATGCCGCTTTTAGCTACTTATCCATTCATCAGAATATGGAATGCCGGTTGCTCGACAGGAGAAGAAGTTTACTCGATGGCAATCTTGCTCCATGAGGAAGGACTGTATGAGCGATCGCGTATTTATGCCACTGATCTCGATGCACTTTCTGTAGAGCGTGCCAGACAGGGAATCTTTCCCCTGGGCCGCATGAAAGAATACTCTGCCAACTATCTGAATGCCGGAGGCAAGGATTCACTGTCGCACTATTACACCGCGGATCGAGAGAATGCATTATTTCGGCAGTACCTGATGAAGAATATCGTTTTTGCACAGCACAACCTGGTCTGTGACAGCTCCTTCAATGAATTCCATGTTGTCCTATGCAGAAATGTAATGATTTATTTCAACAACACTTTGCGTGAGCATGTTCTTTCACTGCTTCATGATTCCCTGACAACATTTGGGATTCTGTGCCTTGGTGCCAAAGAATCCCTGCGATTCAGTGGAATTGAATCTTGCTACGTACAATTAATAGAGACAGAAAAAATTTATAGAAGGATGATTTGAATGAATCCGCTGCGAGTTATCGTCGTGGGAGCCTCCATGGGCGGGCTAAATGCATTAGAGACCATACTCAGCGGTCTCACTGCCGAATTTCCTCTGCCTATAGCAATAGTGCAACATAGAAGTAAATCCCCTCGCGACATGCTGGCCGTTCTGCTGCAAGACCATACATCACTGACGGTGAGAGAAGCGGAGGACAAGGATCCTTTGAAACCCGCACATGTTTACCTGGCACCAGCCGATTACCATCTGCTCCTGGAGCCCGGTCAGTGCACACTGTCTCTCGAGCCACCCGTGAACTATGCCCGTCCGTCCATCGACGTATTGTTCGAATCCGCGGCGGAGTCGTACGGTGAAGGTGTTATGGCCGTTGTTCTTACCGGTAACAGCGCCGATGGTGCCAGGGGAGCGGCTCGCGTTAAGGCTATGGGAGGAATCGTGCTAGTACAAGATCCCCATCACTCCGAAAGTAGTAAGATGCCAATGGCGGCAATTGCATCATCTAAAATTGATTACATTTTGAAGCTTGAGGAAATAGCGTCGATCATGATCGATTCTTGCCGACTGCGGGAAGGTAATAAGAATGGAGAACGATAATCGAGTATCTATTCTTGCTGTTGATGATCAGCCGGAGAATCTGCTGGCGCTAGAGGCAATCTTTACGGATCCCGAACTGCGGCTAATTAATGCGCGCTCTGGACAGGAGGCGCTCAAGCACATTCTCAATGAGGAATTCGCCGTTATACTCATGGATGCGCACATGCCTGAAATGGATGGCTTCGAAACGGCGAAGATAATTAGAACGCGCAAGAAAACACACAATACGCCTATCATTTTTCTCACGGCAACCCACAAAGACGGTTTTCATGCGGCCACTGGCTATGATATCGGTGCGGTCGACTACATTTTCAAACCACTCATACCCGAGATTCTCAAGGCCAAGGTTTCCGTTTTTGTAGAGCTGTTCAAAAAGACAAAGGAGATTCGCCGGCAAGCAGAGGAGTTGGGAGCTTACAGGTTGGAACTCGAGAAGAGTGTGGCGCAACTTCAATCGCTAAACCAGGACCTGCAAGAAATGTCGAGGGCTGCAGACACAGCTCGTGATCAGGCGATAGAAGCGTCGCGATTCAAATCGGCGTTTCTGGCGAACATGAGTCATGAGATTCGCACACCGATGAATGGCATTCTGGGAATGGTAGAAATTCTTCTCCGCAGCGGCTTAACCGAAAAACAACGAGAGTATGCCAGCACTGCAATCGAGGCAGGAAGATCTTTGATTGCAGTAGTAAATGACATTCTTGATTTTTCCAAAATTGAAGTGGGCAAGCTATCGCTGGAGTTCGCGGAATTTGATCCTGTCATACTTATAGAAAGCATCGCAGACCTGTTGTCGTCTCAAGCTAAGAAACGAGACCTTTCGATAGTTACCTTTGTTGATCCTTCACTGCCACAAGTCTTGCGGGGTGATGCGGGCCGGCTTCGCCAGATTATTACGAACCTCGCGGGGAACGCAATCAAATTTTCTGAGCGGGGGGAAGTCTCAATATATGCCACCGTTGACTCTCACGAAGGTCAACCCTTGAGAGTCAAGTTTTCGGTGGCTGATCGTGGAATCGGTTTAACAGTGGAAGAAGTCAGTCAGCTCTTTCAACCCTTTGTTCAACCGACTCACGCCTCAACCTTCAGGTATGGTGGCACCGGACTCGGATTGAGCATATCAAAACGGCTCGTGGAACTTATGGGCGGAGACATTGGTGTTGTCAGTGCGAAAAATAGCGGTTCCACTTTTTGGTTCTCCGTGCCTCTTGAGAGATTGTCCTCCTCCACTGAGCGCCGAGCACGACCGGCTAATGCAGAAGGACTTCGAGTACTCCTTATTGGAGACCAGCCGGTTACTAACGAAAGTATCCAAAGCTACCTGAATTCATGGGGCATACGAAACGCCACCGCCCATAGTACTGAAGAAGCGATGTCTCTTCTGCGAAGCGGGTTAGAATCCGATCCATTCACCGTGGCCTTAATTGAAGCGAGTTTGAGCGCGTCTGGCGCGAAACGAGCGGCTAGCGCGGACGAGGCGACGCAGGAGCCGCAGGGAGCGCTTACAATTGAAGCGAGTTTGAGCGCGTCTGGCGCGAAACGAGCGGCTAGCGCGGACGAGGCGACGCAGGAGCCGCAGGGAGCGCTTACAATTGAAGCGAGTTTGAGCGCATCTGGCGCGAAACGAGCGGCTAGCGCGGACGAGGCGACGCAGGAGCCGCAGGGAAAAGATCTTCGCCAGAATGAGTTGTTTAAGGAAGTGAAGCTTATTTTGATCGCGGCGTTTGATGACGAGGGGCCGCTCCATTCAGGCTTCGACGCTTATCTCGCCAAACCTCTAAAGCAATCGCAGCTGGCCCGCGTTTTGTCAAACAGCTCAGGTCAACCGCTCGAGATCGAAAACTCAACACTACCGCCGGAATCAACTTCATTCGCCACAGGCCCTCGCCACCGCAGTGAACTAATTCTCGTCGCGGAAGACCACCCGGTAAACCAGCAGGTAGCGATCTTACTTCTGCAAGACTTGGGCTTTGAGGCACATGTTGCGATCAACGGACAGCAAGCCATAGAGTCGCTCGGACGAGCGTCATATGCCCTGATCTTTATGGATTGTCAGATGCCGGACATGGACGGCTTCCAGGCTACACGAAAGATTCGTGAATCTGAGGCACAAAGGGGCAAGCACATTCCTATTGTCGCCATGACAGCCCACGCCATTGAAAGCAGTCGTGATGAGTGTCTGGCTGCCGGAATGGACGACTACATCTGCAAGCCGATTGATCCCGACCAGCTAAAAAGAATTGTTTACAAGTTTTTGCCGCTTCCGAAGTAGCCCCTTACTTATTGCGAACCGCCTTAGCGGGCTTAGCTCGCGCCCGCATGAATTCACGCAAATCAGAGTATGTTTTTGGTAAAGTGGTGTCATCATAGCTTGCGTGATGCTTCTTTCCTTGTGATTCAACCACAAAGTCATACAAGAAAACATCAGCAGCCCCGCGATTCAACTTCTCCAAATCTGTTACATCAAGTATGCCGCTTTTGGAGACTGCCTTTTCTAGAGCTTTGGCTTCGACTGGTTTGAGCGAAGCCTCTTTTACTATGGCAGTGTTGTGGGTTGCGACAAATCCCCCGGTTTGAGTATATTCAACGACTAAATCGCGGTGGTTTCCCGCCGAAGGATGCTTTTCCGAAGACGGATGCTTTTCCAAAGACGGTGCCGCAACGACCGGCCTCGCAAACTGCGTGCATATCGACATAATCAGGACGATCCAAAATATCGCGCTAAGCTTCATATTGTTTTGCGCCCATGTACAGAGACTAATCCAGGCAGTTTATCATCATTGACGACTACGCAGACGAGTCGAGTCGCAGAAGGTGCCCGACGATACAGATCTTCTAATACGAAAAAAATGATGTCGATACGCTTCTTTCCAAACCAAGCATGAGCAGAGATGTGTAAGGCTAGTGTCTGCCGCCCTTTACAGAAGAGCCGCTTTGGGGCTTGGCGAAGAGGGCGGTGACTGACTGCAATCTGTCTGCTTTTCACGGATGACAAAATTGCAGCGAACTTCAGAACGTGAGGCAAAAAATATTGAAGAAAGGGCTTGATATACACTTTCGAGCAGCAACTTACAAAGTGAAATAAAGTGAATGCGTTTAGAATGCCTTTCGTCCGAATCGCTTACGCAGTTCCTCAAGAGGACGCGGAGGACCTGGCGGAGAACCGCCTGGAAACGGCATCGGTGGCGCAAGACCTGCAGCCTTTGCCTCAATGTTCTTTCTTACCATCTCTCGCATAGTTGATAAACCTGCTGTAATCTTGCTCTTAACACGATCGGCCATTTCGTGAGCGGTTTCCTTGACAGCCGAATTCAGTTCGCCCACCGAATAGATTGCCAATTCCTGTAAATCAGTCTGGTAACTCGGTTCAACCTGATTTATCACGATGGGCAAATTTGAGATTCGGCTTATGCGCCAACCTTCTGCTGATTTCACCAGGTCAATATCCACAATTACTTCGTGATTTAGCTTTGGAGAGAAGAACCTTGCTCCTGTTGTGCACACTGCCGAAGACTCATTGCAATAGGCCACGCCTCGAAAGTTCTGCGGCGTAAAACCGTAATCTCCCAGTAATCGCTTTAGCTGGACCTTTCGCTCATCTTCGGGCAGATTTAGCATGCGCCCTTGGAAAGAGTCCGGGTGAGCCGCGGCGTACTGCTTCATTTTTGCACTGGCAACACTCTTCAAGTTAGCAATTTTTTGATCGAGTACCGCCTTAAGCCCAGTGTCTTTTGTTGTATCTGCAGGTTGTGTTGCGGATGTATGCGGCGAATCCATCGGTGGTGAAGATGGCGCGGAATTGGAAACAAATTGATCTGCCTGCAAAATTAATGCCTGCGATATTTTCTTGCGAGCAATTTCAGAGGCCCCATTCAAAACTGTCTTCTGCATCTCGCTCATGCCCGGGGTCCTCTGCAGCGGATCGGTTAATAGATCCTGAACCGCACCGTCAACCATGGTATCGAGGTCAACGCTCTTATGAAACCTATTGATGTCATGAGTTGCCACTGAAACCCCTGCTTCGCTAAAAGCGAATAGCGGGGTTGTAGTGTAATAGAAGTAGGCGGATGCACCGCCGACTGCCGCGACAACTCCGAGTATGCCTATCCATTTACCTGCGCCCATGTTCACTCCGTTAGAACCAGCTAGCCTTTCATACCCCGAGTAAGGCTCTTTACCAATTCAAAAGCACCCGGATTGCAAACAATGGCTCCATTATTCTCTTAACTGTTCGATCAGTGGGCTGGTATAGAAGGCGTAGCCGGGCCGGTCTTCCTCTAAAATCCGGGTGCTGTTTGCGTTAAAGGGCGACCCTTTCGGGCCCAGTAATCTTTGATAGCTGGCGGGGGGGACTGTCCGAATGCATTGGTATATTCAGAGCGGGAAAAATTCGGATGAGCCTGCCAAAATTCTTCAGCGGTCGCATATGCAGCCGCCGATCGGTCTGAAGGAGCGGCATTTCGTCCAACTGCCTTTGGCAACAACCTGAATTTGGCTTCCATTGTACGAATTCTAGACTCGGCGCCAGCCGGTGAGATCTCTGCTCCAGGCGGGACAGTGGATACAGGCTGTGTCATATGTTGAATTGGAGGCTCAATGCGTCCGGTCAAGTCCGCGTCGATAACTTGTGGTCCAGAGCTATCATTATCGGAAGCTCGGGCAACATCGCCGGTGGTTGGAGCCGCGAATGCTTGAGCGCTGGAATGCACAGGCTGAGCAACGCTCGATGAATTCAACTTTGTTTGATACTGCGAATTTTCAATCGTGACCGAACTCACACTCTTCGTTATACCGCCATTCGCTGGACTCATTCCGCTATACGCTTGATATGACATTACAGTAGCCGGGATCACCAACACAAGGAACATGACCGCAGTTCTATTTGTTTTTCGGGTAGAGGATTCGTGCTTACCGGAGACTCCCAGAAAGAAGAGCAAATCATAGTAGGTGTCACTCAAATACTTCCGGGGGCTCGTTTCAGGCAGGTGTTGAATTTTTTCAATCTCACCACTGAGTCTGCGTATCTTCCTTATATCTAATTTCGGGTCGTCTTCAATTTCAGTGATATGTCGAATCGGCTTTTGTAATAACGACTGCGAATGTGTTCTCATTTTTCCCCGGGTAGCCATAGTCATTGATACTCTCCCTGAAACAACCTCGACCATTCATTTCTAGCGGGAATTTGTCTCGCCTTTGTGAACAGTCGTCCAACTTTTCGGGGACAATTTGTTCACAAAACGCTGGCAAAGTTCTCTCATGGGCTTGGAGGTCGGCGAAATGGTAATCAGACATAACAGTAGGGGCGCAATACTTCCCTTTATAATCGTTTCAACGATTGTTCTGGCGATAGTGGTTCTTGCCATGGTTCATCTGATCATTCGCCTGGGCGGATCGCGAGAAGGCACCAATGCTAACGACGCAGGAAACTTGAATGTGGCACGCTGTGCGCCGTTAATCGCGGTAACAGGTGGTGATCCTCTATTCGCCGGTGTCTCAGAGAACGGCAAATTCAATTTGAAGAATATCAATCGCGTCTGGGGAGACGCTTTGCTGGTTAACCTCAATGAACGTTCAATGGAGCTTAGCGGTACTGCAACCGGGACTTCAGCTGCCAACGCGGCACGTGCATGGGCTGGCGCGCAGGACATCAGCAGCAGATTGGCGACCACGCTGAACACGCAATCAAAGAAGGAACCGTACTATCACAGCGTGGCCAATAAGAACAGGCTCACGATGCTGAACACATCGACGGAACTTACTCCTATAAGCGATTGGCGAAGTTCTTTTATGAATAGAGGAACGGAGAGCAACTTAATTTTCACGCCATCACAGTTGCCACCCCTGATAACTTTGCCCTCTCTGGGTAATCCTGTCATTCAAAAAGGCACCACCAAATTCTGGAAGGGCTACACACCTATTCCGGGCGCCGGGGGCCGATTCATTAACTTCGTTCCCTTTGAATTCAACAAACAGCCACATTGCGTATCCCTTACAAGTTTCAAAACTGAATCGCTTCAGCAAAAGCCCATGCCACAATGGTCTAATCCGGTCCCTAATGCCTTTGAGTCGAAGGCCCGAGTTGCCGACGGCGACGCGCACACCCATATGTTCGATTCTGTAGCACTCTGCAATACGAAAGAACGTTTTCAGCCGGAAATGCCGACGGGTTTTGTGCGGTTCACCCTGGCGCAAGATAAAGCAAAATGGCGTCCTTACGGCTTTGTAAGCACGCCACCGGAAAAGAATGCTCCGAAGCATCGCGGTGCCGTCGTTGAACCGGTTATAGTCGATCCGTTGATGTGGGGCTCGTGGTGGAGTGCTACGCTGGATTATGGTCATCAATATCACGAACCCGGTGGTCAGACATCCTTGTATATGGCTCTCTACGGCATGAGCAGTGTACCCTCACAACCTCATCTGGACCCGATGTATGGACCATTGAACACATTGCTGCTGAATCGAGCCAACGAAATTAAACCGGGTACTACACTAGATCAAGTCTGCAATCTGTTACATGCAAAAACTGGTATCAAAACTTGGGACAGCTTTATTCTCGGGAGCGATCGGTCTAACAATTTGATTGTGGTCAACGCCAACAATGCCTCTGAAATGGCCATGCTCAATCCGTATGTGAATATCAATGCTCATGCCGACGGTTCTCCATTGCCCACCATCTCACAAGAGCTCCAGAATTCGGCCAACCGGTTGTCGAGTCTCATTCACTTCATACCAAATCCGCCGCCGCTCCCCCCTTTCCCCTGTATTGGCATACCAAAATCCGGCACTACCAGCTGGAAGCACGAATTGAAAGTAACTCCCGGCAGCGGAGGAAATGGCGCATTGCTTGAAGTGACTCAGGTTGATGAGACAGAGTCGCTCTGGTACGGAAAAATTTGACAGGAATTTTCAGCGTGTTCGGTTAGGTGGAGAAGCGCCCCGGGTTACCAGGGCGCTCTTTTTCGACTTGCCAAACCTCTGAAGAACCGAAGAGGCAGCAAGCAAACGATTAGGGAAATCTGGAATCCCGCGACCATCTACGAAATCCAGAGCGGCTGGCGAACTTTTCAGATGCAATTTTCCGGGAGGTACCATATACAATGAATACTGAGGCACAACGAAGCGAACCTTGGCGAGCAAGAGAGAACGACGACGCGGGGTTGACGAGCAGGGCGCGAGAATACCGAGCGATGCGCTCCAGGATACAAAGAGTGAACGTTTATCGAGACAAAATTCAGCTGGTACTCATTGAGAGAAGAATGATGCTTCGCGGTCAATTTCTAATGAGTCTCATAGCATCGAATGTGGTGTCATTGTCTTGCGCATCAAATTCAATGGCGCAAAACTCTCCCGAGGATCCGAATCTGGCAATTGGCCGAAAGCAGATTCGAGAGTTAATGATTGCAAAGGAATACGATCGGGCGTTGAATGCCGGTCAACAGCTATCAAATAAATTCGGGTGTCCTGAGTATTTTGAATCCCTGGACGCAGCGGTGAGTATAAAACGTGGACAGTATGAACACGCGATGGAATGCTATGACCGCTATTTGAGGTTGAAGAAAAACGCTTCCGTGGAAGCAACGCGCGACGCCATGATTGCGAAGGTGGCAGTACAGTCCTTCACTAGCCTGTTAGACGACCATAACGACAAATTTGACACTCTTTATCTTCGCCTGAAGTCGCGTAATAAACTTGGAGTTCTCATTGCTGAATTGAATGCTGAGCAAAAAGCTTTCCCTAATGACCAAAAGATCGCAGCGCTGCTAGCACATTTGAGTCTACAAGACGGTGCTGACAGGGCCTACACTAGAGCGTTGGCAGTCATTGATCCCGGAAGCGATGAGTATAAATGGCTTGAGGCAAGCTACCTGATCCGAACTGACGATAATAAGTCAGCGATTCCACTGCTGTTTCATATGCGACATAAGCGGAAAACTGCAATGGTATGCGCCTCCCTCGCGACAGCGCTGGCCTCTCGCAAAAGGCTAGAGGAGGCAGTACGATGCAACGCGGAAGCAAAGACTTTGAAGCCGACTCTTCCACTAATAATTTTGAACGAGGGAATTATCAACTACCAAAGAGGAAACTATGAAGAGGCCTTGAAGCAATTAAATAGCTATCTTCAAACGACTGATTCGGACTCTGTTGCTTTAGCGAGAAAAGTCGAAACGTTGCTGCAACTAAACCGGGAGAAAGAAGCTGGTGACATCCTGGTGTCGTCGAAGCTCGCTAAACGCCAATCAGGAAGTTATTATTCGATCCTTGGTACTTTTTACGACACCGTCGACAAGCCCAAACAAGCGCTTGGAGCTTTCGATAAGAGTATCGAGCTTGAACCGAAGAATGCATTGTTCCTCTTTCGCAGGGCTTCGCTTGAGTACGATCTCTGGCTCTTTCAGGAAGCCGCAGCAGACTGCCACCAGTCCTTGCAATACGATCCTAAACTACCAGTGGCCCTTGAGCTACTCGACAAAGTGAATCAAGAACTTGAACGTGCTGACAAGTCGGCACACGGAATCGGCGTATTGACTCAAATGACGGACATAGCCGTTGACTCATCCCTGAAAACGCACAGCGCCAAAAAGAGATGAGACACGATTGCAAGTTCTTAACTGACGTCTTGAGCTTGAACCAGATTCTGTTGTTCATCGAACGACTCGACTGACGGTACAATAAACCAGAACTCGCTCCCTTTGCCTGGTTCAGAGATGACTCCAATTTTGCCGTCATGTTCATCGACCACCATCTTGCAAATGGCTAAACCAAGTCCGGTTCCTTTCAGCGGACCGCTACGCTTGTTCTCCTTTCCCACCTGCACAAATTTTTGGAAGAGGCGTTGCTGATCCGAATCACTGATACCAGGACCTTCATCACTCACAGAGAATCGCACTCCACCGGGTGTGATGCGGCAGGTAAGACTCAGCTTCGCCTTTGCGGGGCTAAACTTAATGGCATTGGAAAGCAGGTTGAAGAGAACTCTCGACAAAAGTTCTCTATCTGCATATAAATCCGCATCTTCCACCAGGGTCACCAGATTGAGTCCTTTTTCATCAATCAACCCGTGAACCGAATCCAGCGCTGTTTCAATGATTTCACTGCACTTCGCTCTGTCCGGACAGATCTCAAATTTTCCTGATTGCAGTTTCTCCATGTCCAACAGGTCATGGATTAGATGGGTTACCCTGTCTATGCTACGTTCCGCCAGTCGAAGCCGGTCGGCAGGATCCGCCACTCCCAGTCGTGACAACTCAATTGCTGCCCGGGCAGACATAAGGGGACTTCTCACATCATGAGCGATCATGGCATAGAGTTCTCGCTGCATTCGCTCAAGTTCCTTTCGTCGCGTGATATCGTGGGCCGCTACGAAGTACTGTTGCTGCGGCTCCGACCAGTTAATGGCAGCAGACAGGTACAAGAGTTCGCCCGCACCGTTTTCGGTGGCAAGTTCAACCACTTGCGGAGTCTCCCTGGCAAGACCTAGCGCGCTCCGTAACGACTCATGATACTGCGGCACAATGAAGTCGATCAATGCCTGTCCCCCGGGATTCCGGGCGTTGAGAACTGTCGATGTTGCAGGGTTGTACAGACTGATCCTGGCATCTCGATCCAATGAGCAGATTACATCCTGTGACTCGGTTACCAGTGCCCGTTCCTTTTCCTTTGCTTCTTCAAGAGCCAGAGCCATTTCTCTAAAGGTCGAATCTAGCTGTTTGATCTCATCTTGTCCATCAATAGGGGGCAACAATTCCTTACCTGTACCGAGCAATAGCGTGTTATCTTTGATCACTGCCAGACGCGAGCGAATCTCTCGGCTGAAAAGATTGCCAATAACAACGCCCAGCAGCGCGCAACTCAGTGCAGCACCTAGTATCCAATTGCGTTCTACTGCTCTTCTATGTTGCTGGGCAACGGTTACTTTGTTTGAAAGTCGCAAAGATTGCTGAAGCAACTGCTGGTGCTGGTCCAGGAAAACAGGCACAATATCTCTAAAACGCTTGCGGTAGGCAAACAATTCACATGCGCTGTCTCGATTTAATCCGCCAATCAAGATATGCGAGCTGTTCTTGAATATGTCTTGCAGTTCCTCGGCTGTCTGTGCAAAATCGTTGCAGAGTTTTTTTGTATCCTCATCTACATGTGCTTCGGCTCGTAAGTCTTTGGTTTGCTTTTCTAATTTTTGAAGGTTTCCCGCCACGGATATCAATGCGTTTTTATCCGGCTTAGTCATGAGATTGTTCAACTGCGCGCAAACCTGAATCGATTCCAGCGCCATACTACCGACCACGGTGAGCAGTCGGCGGTAATGAGCTTCGTGAATGGTGGATTGCTGGAGATCGCCGTTTTCCACCATGATTATGCCGAGAAATACAAGCTGCAGGGCTGTTGGCAGTCCAACGATCAGCAACCCTTTTTGAGCAAGAGTTCCGGGCAAAGAACTCCTTCTCTTACCGGCCATTACAGACTGGTCTCCTTCAAGGCAAATCGGGGCATCGCTCTCATTCCGTAGCAGTGTTGCTGCAACAGTTATGCCCGCGTTGATTAGTCTCTGAAACACAGCTATTGGTCCAGTAAATCGGGGCATTGTCAAAATTGGCACTTTGTTTTACACCCCGACATTTCCACAGCACCATTTTGGCTCCCATTTGTGAACAAAATGTCTCAGCAGTGCGGCTGCGAGGCAAGGTTCTCGTGACTCGAGAAGGAAGTCCTCAAAACCGGTCTACCTGCTGAAACAATTACAACAGAAAATCGTGTCCGGCAGTGCTTGAACTACCACAAGGAACAAGCAACGGAGATTGTTCGTTTAATGGAATGCTCCTGCGGGTAGTTAATTGGTGGTTCCGCGTGTGAATCAGGGTGCATAAAATGCCGCGTGATTGGCGAACACGTGAGTAAAGCGCTTGGAGTATGTATGGGTAAACTGCTTCTAGTTGAGGATGATGAGCTCCTCGCCGGGGAAGTAAGGCAATGGCTGGAGGATGAGAAACATCTGGTCGATGTTGCCTCCACCGGAAAAGATGCGCTGGACCATTTGCGTGTCAGTTCCTACGATCTGCTAATTCTGGATTGGAATCTGCCGGATCTCACCGGTGTTGATCTACTTCAAAAGCTGCGAGCCAAGGGTGCATCCACTCCCGTACTGATGCTGACCGGAATGGGAACCATCGAGAACAAGGTGACGGGATTTGAAAGCGGAGCCGATGATTATCTCACTAAGCCCTTTCACCAGAAAGAGCTCTTTGTTCGGGTGAAGGCCTTACTACGACGACCTGCGTCTGATATCGAAAATGTTGTCTGCAGTGGAGACCTGAAAGTAAATACGAATAATTATCAGGTGACCAAAGCGGGAAAGATTATTCGACTTTCTCCTCGCGAATTCAACCTGCTCAATGTGTTCTTAAGACACCCGAACGTGACGCTCTCGTCGGAATTTATTCTTACACGCGTCTGGCCAACCGATTCAGAAGCGACGGGTGACGTAGTTCGAAAATACGTACAGAAACTTCGCGACAAAATTGACTCACCTGGAGAAGGCTCGCGTATAAAAACTGTCCATGGAACGGGCTATACATGGAGCAGCGATTCTTGAATCCATTCTTGTTATGCGGACAGTGCGGCGCGGTGCCCTCATCGCCCCTGGTCGTCTCGTTCGCTCCACATAGTAACCGGCCACGCTTTGCTCGTTCGGAGACGGTTCTGCCTGAAGATTCCCGCTACTGGAGGAAGATAAATGTCGTGCTGCTGGGCTGCTTTGTCACGTTCGTCGCTGTTATTCCTTGTGCCTTCGCCGAGCGACCGGGAAGAGCTATGAGCAAGTCGGCAATTCAAGCAGGTGAAAAGGCGGCAGCACTCTCATTTGGAGAAAGCATTCGACAATCAAACTTGATCGTTATCGGAGAGTACTTAACTGCGGGAAAAATCGTTGTAAAGGAAGTTCTAAAAGGAGATAATTCCAGTGTCGGCAGTACTATTGAGTTGCCATCACCCATAGTGATGGGGTGTAGAAGTCAGCCGGTGCCCGATATCAAGAGAATGGCGGTGCTTCTGCGCAAGGATCTGCAGAAGCCAAATCGTGTGGTAGAGATTTACGACCTACCGGATCAACTGTCTTTGTTGCGCTTGTTAATCCCAATATATGGCAAGGCATCAGAATATGACCGTCTCAAAGCCTTAAGCCAGTTATTTGTTAATGCAACCGCCCACGGTGCCATCCCTTTCGAGAACGATCAAGGTCCTGCACTCAAGCAAGAATTTCTCCGGGCGATTGGAGATATGCGTGAGCCGGCAAATTTCGATGTTGTGAAGCGCCTGTACTTCGATCCTGCTGTTGAAGCAAAAGACAAACTCACTTTGCAGCAGTGGATCGCAGAGACCGGAGACCCGCGTGCTCTTCCAATATTGTATGAGGCTATGAAGTCGAAGGATAGGTTCATAGTGAGTGATGCAGTATGCAAGCTCATCTACTACTTTCAAGATGATGGTATTGATCCTGCGTTGGCCAATGCTTTCAATTCTGCCCCGGCGGATGTTCGCCCTACTATTGGCCGCTATTTGCTGCAGCGCGGATGCAAGATACCGAATATAGCCAATATGATTCCGGTTCAAACGCCCTTTCAGAAAGCTGAAGAGCTAAATCAAAGCGGTCGATTGAAAGAAGCCGCGGCAATTTACCTGTCGATTCTGGAGTCAAAAGAGAACAACGGCTACGTGCTGCGGGCCGCTGCGCTCAATGCACTCAAGAGTGGCGACCCGGCGCTTCGTGCGCGTATATTGAAATCAAGGATTGAGTGGTTGAATCACGATGCGGCAACCGGAAACTATTTGGAAGCAACCGACACCGCCCGGGTACTTCGAAAATTGCACGACCATGGCAGTCTTGCCGGGTTGACCGCGATTCTGTCGAAACGAGATTTCGTCTTCGCAAAACCGAATAGAATAGCCACCATGGCTATTCTGGATCTGGGCCATTCGGCTTGCAAGGAAGCGGCTGACTCTCTACTGAAGGAAATTTCAGCAAGCGGATCTTTAGCAAACAATGAAGACGAACAACTTCGGTGGCTTCTTGAATTTGCATGGTTAAAGCAGCCGGGACAATATGACACGGCGGCTAAATTAATTGCCGAAAAGCCCAGCTGGTCCAATGCGTGGAAGATTATGCAGCCGCTGATGCGAGGGTTGCCATGCTCAGATGAAGGACTATTTCTCGTTCAGACTCTTAAAGAACCACAGTCCCTTCCCCAACAAGCCCTCGATTGGGTTATCTACCGTCTGGGCGACTTGCATGAGAAACGCGCAGTTGACTCGTTAATTGCATTGTTCATCGAAAAGATCTATTCATTCTCTTCAGTTACTGTATCTGAAGCTCTCAAGACGATTGCAGGCGATCAAGTCATCCGGTCGATGGAGTCTATTGCTCTCACGCCTGAGTCGCCCTGTCAGGCCAACGCAGTGGAGGTACTCGCCGATATTCAGCGCGAGAAATCGTTGCCTACGTTGCGCAAGATTTTCAAGAATGGAAAACTGGATACAAAGGTGCGGGTGCTTGGTGTGCTATCCCAATACGGAACATGCGACGATCGAGAAACGCTCATGCCGATGTTCAATTATTGGACCGGCGACCGAGCGATTCACTATTGGTTGCTTCAAACAATCTCAGGCATAGAGCAGCGCTGCCATTGCAAACCGATCGCGTCGAAATCGAAGTAGCATAGCCGCTCATTCCATCACCTTTTCTCGGCGTCCTATGTCGCTGTCGCTCGCCACCACCAGCCCCCTCGAGACCGCCGTTTTCTTGATCTGTGGCTTCCGGTACTGAGCGCAGGCTTCTGGAACAGGCCGGATTCACCGGCGGAGGCCAGCGTAATTCTGCTTTCCCGAAGCGTCGAGGAATACCGGGTCACTTTCGAACTGTTCAAATGAATAACGTGATGAGGCTAATCTTGATGCTCTGGGCGCTTCGGCTGCTTCCTGTTTCCCTTAATCGTGTTCGTGCCGCTGGAGCGCTTTGCCTGATCTTGACCACGGCATATCTCGGGCTACTGCGTGAGGGGGCTTGCTTGGCAAACAATAGATCTGGGAGTTGGCCAGGAAGTTGGTTGATCATCCATCTAAAGATGACTAATGGTGTACAACCAAGCGAAGTGAGGGTGATCTGTGACTCACCCTGAAAATGACAACGTGATAGAGAGGAATTCGGACAGTCAGCTGCGGACAAAACGCGTGTATCGCAGCCAGGTGGTCGTTTCAGCCGCTGATATACAGATTCTCTTGTTTCTCGATGAGATAGGCCTTCACCATTTCCATGTTGGTGAAAGCTTTCCAGATAAAGTCTACTCTCATCGAATTTCGCTCGTAAACACCACAGTCTCCAGACTTAACCTCTTCTAGCCGCATATAGAAGAAAGGACGCACCGACTTACCGTTATATGGTCCATTAATGTACTTCATTGTTACTGCCTCTCAATCCGCAACTGATACGCGGATCTCTATATATGCACCATAACATGAATGCCGGAGTCTGAACAGATTAAAGTGGTCCAGCGCCAGAAACCAGCATCACACGTCTCTGCGAACTTCGCACGCAAAGCAGGATCTCGGAGCAAGTGAGCCTCGGCGAGGGGCGATGCGGAGCGAGCGATACGATGCGCCGGGGAGGCAAGGGAATCAAGCGACACAAAGCGCATAGAAAAGTTCGCGGTGAATTATTGGAGAATCATTCTGGTCGTCCAGTCCGCGGAAAGAACGTACGGCCGAATGAATACGTTGTTTACCTCGTCTATTTTGTCGTCGGCTACCTCCGAATTTCTCGAACCAATTATGGTGTCACATGTATTGTTGTGTGGTCGAAACGGGCTAATCGACTAGCTCCAGGGGGTGAAGCTGTCTGATGGAGAAGCGGATACACGGTGGTGGTACACGAGGATGTTGCCCGTCGCGTCCAGAATCGACAATCCCCGTTGCTCCTAACACCTTACCCGGTTATCCATCTTTCGAGTCCTACATCGAGTATTCCAATCCCTTTGAACAGGACACCACAATGAGTTAGCGGTGATACAGGAACGAGCTTCCGGAATCCACTGACCTTCAGCAATGCGAAGAAAACAGCAGATCAGAAAGCACCCGCCGCAAGTTGTGCAAGCGCACCTGAACAGTAACTTGAGAATGGAACTGAAGGGCAACGATAAAAGCAACTACCGATTGACTAAAAGCCTGCCTTCTCACTGTCTCATAAATCACAATTGGTTCCCGAACCAACCCTGAGACCACCAGCATACAACGGCGCTTGACAACGCTCGTTTTTCGCTACAAACCTTTTACAATTTGATGGTTCTCAGTAGTTTTTTTGATTCTGCGCGCCGAAGTCAAAACTCCGCGATAAGTCATGTATATTTGGCTACTTCACGTCCGAGATCTATTATATTTGGTGACCATAAGTCTCGTGACTTTAGACAATCACTTGCTAACGCCTGTTGCATTCCATCGAATCGCAGATTCAATCCTGAATGCCAATTATCAATGACAGTATTTGAGGCGAGTAAGTATGAAAAGGAGGAATGATGAATCAAGATGATGATGACGCCCCCGAAACGTTTGAGTTTCGTTCGGACCATAAGGACTATCTTGCGCCGAATTTGGGGTTAGCCTATCCGCTTCCACTCACTTGGTTCGCGGAACAGTTTCCCGACTTGTTAGAAACGATACAACATGACATCACGGTAAACTTCGAGCGCTCAAAGGCAGACCCGATTGTTTTTACGGCATCGCATTACAGCCTTTCCAAAAATTGGAATCTGATTGTCAGGTCAGTAAAGGAAGTAGATCTGACTGAGGTTCGCGCTCGGTTAGAAAAGGAGTTACCCGAGATGTTGCGAACCTGGTTCCACGAAACTATTCGCGATGCAAAGCACTACCAGTTGAGACATTTTTGGATTATCTGTGCCGCAAATCGTTTCGAATTTGGAAACAGTGACGAGAAGTAATCTACTTTTGCACTGCCATTAACGATAGAACTGATTCAAATGCGCTGTTCATCACAGCGGGACTTGAAGGAGCCAGCGCCCCCTGAATGATTCTTCTCACCGTTTTTCGAATGAGGATCTTTGGTGAATGATTCCTCTTCTGACTGAATTTCACAAACGCTTTTGTCTTTGCGCGCAACAGAGTCGCAAATTGAAGGGAGACACTGACAGAACGCGTGGAAGACGAGGTCCAAAGTGACCGAGAAGGATTGCAGGTACCTGTAATTGTGCGAAGTTTGCGACTTATGCTCGCAGACCTTGACTGAACCAGGGGCAGAACTATGATGGTCTATTTTCTGAACGGCGAATATAGGTGTATGTTTCGTAATCCGCGACTCTCGCCAGTCTCCTTGGTCCAATCAATGGCGACCAGTGTAGCCGTTCCCTGTTTTGTAAATGCGATTTCAACGGAATAGTCCCACGCACTGCCAAACGTGTTGAGCAGCTGTTGCGTTCCTGCCGATGTGGTCATTCCTGGCGGCATGGTGGGCGTTCGTGCTGTTTGGCGCGGTTGCAAACTGAGCTTTGCAGAGATGGTGCCTGGCGGGGCCTTTTGAAAAGCCCATCCATTACCACGCAACTTATCAACGTAAAAAGTGAACGTATCATGGAACGACTGGCGAGTTATGAAGGTTGCTTTTTTTTCGGCGCCCAAATCTTGGAACCCGACCAAGTTAACGTTGTATGGGTAATCAGCTATAAATGAGATGTGTGGTGCCTTCGAACAGTAGACGGCGTCTTCCAATTTTTTGACGAACGCCGCTGCATCACGAACTCTGCTTATGGGTTTCCATGGAAACGATGTACATTTCTCCTTGGTATCAGGCGGCGTGCTGCCAACTCTCATAGACCCGACAAAATCTGCTACTGCAGGTGAGTTTATCCAATCGGCAGAGCCCACGCAACCAACCCAATATACTTTGTCGCCAAGTAAATACATTACACTCTTATCCACCAGCTTTACACCAGGCGCCTTTGGAGGTGAGAACTCAATCTCATATTCTCTAGCCTCATGTCCCTGAAATTCGATTGCCCCATCCTTCACGGAGCCATGTCTTCCATATGCTTCGGCTAATTCTAAATAGTCATACAGTTTTTCAGGATCATCTGTAAGCCGCTTATTATCTCCTCTCCACGTCCCTTTGGCATCAAGACAGGCAACATGGTAAATGCCGTGTTCTCCGTCAGTGAAAGTGTATTCGACTATTGAACGGTTTAGAGCCTTGAGCGGCGTGCTGCTACGAGACGGTCTTCCCGGCATTATGGCGGAGAATGGCCCATCCGAGAAAAATTGCGGTTTTGTCAAATCAACAACGAGCGAAGTAGAATCGGAGGCCTCGGCCTTCTGAACGGCTGTCGGTATGCCTGCTTTTGGCTCTTCTTCAGACTCCTCGTCTTCCGCTTCCGGCTGGGCTACCGCTGGTATCGCTGCCGGTGCCGGAGCAGGTGAGGGTAGGGGTGACGGGGACGCTTTCACTTTGCTTTGTTGCTGGATTCCTTCTAGCCTGGCAGGTCTATCATCGGCCGCACCAACGGCGTTATGCTGCGCGATGCCGATAAGAAGAGCAACCAGAACCGCCGTCCCGAATAAAGGATGTCTACAATGAACCATTGCGTTATCTCGTGCAAAAAGTTGATCAAGCCATGGGGTAATTGCTGAATTTGAGAATAGGGATAGTTCGTTTAATACTATTCCCAGCTCACATTCTTTCCAAATCCCGGGCGGTTAAGCGCTTGAGGCGGTGCCAGCGTTTCGGTTTTCGCCCGCGCTTCCTGATATTCACAACGAAAGATTTGCAGGCTCATCAGCACCCAGATCTCAGCACTTCTGCTTTGGAATTCAAGAATGTGCTCTCGCCGCTTTGCGGTACGGTCTAGACCAAACTCGATCGTACTATTGGTAGTATTCGGTCCCCCTGGCGTCGCCCACGCTTCTGTGTAGCGGCTATATCAACAGTAAGGCCGCTCAAACTTGCGAACCACTAATCAGAGAGTAGTCAATTCTCCTCAGCGGGGAGACGCAGGCGGACGAACCCGTTTACTGGCCTTTGAGTGGCTCAAAGCTAAACCTTCTTCCTGCGGTTTACTTGCCTGCTGCGTCCTTTTGTGCTTTCTCTTCCGCCTTCTCTGCTTTCTTAGCGGCTCTTCCCGCGCGGAACGGATGTCCTTTTGCTTCTTCCTTGGCTGCCTTCGCCTGTTCAGCCTGCGCTTTGGCCGCTTCTTTTGCTCCGTCGGCTTGCTCATCTTTGGCGGAGACAGCCGGTGCGACTGCGATCAGGGCGGATACAGCCAGCATTAGCATCGTTTTCATTATTAATGACTCCAGGTTGATGATTCTGCAGTCAATCGTAACAACGTTGGAAGCCAGATTCAACACAACGATGCGAACGGGAATCTATTTTTGAGTCAGCCCTTACCGGGAAACAGCAGTGAGCTCGGGGGCCGGTTCAGACTCTCCAGTTGCCGTAGATTCCTTTGTTTGCCGCTTCGGCTGCCAGTTGCCGCCGGTCATGATGTTAATGAATCCGGGCAAGCCCCCCGACAGATGGCTTGCGGTCACAACGCCACCCATGACTGCGCCAATGATTCCCAAGCTGACAAGATCTGCTCCTGTAATGTACAGGTTCTTTATCGGCGTGGAGGGGTCGAATGTTCGCTTGCCAAATTCCTCCGCCGTGGACGGCGAACCATAGATGGCGCCCTTCAAG
>JAKFUT010000162.1 GCA_021732565.1 Candidatus Obscuribacterales bacterium | reverse complement strand
GGCGCCGAGTCGAAGCCCCATCCCACCGAGAAGAAAGGTGAAGAAGGCGCCGAGTCGAAGCCTAATATCACGGAGAAGAAAGGCGAAGAGGGGGCCGAAGCGAAGCCGCATCCGACCGAGAAGAAAGGTGAAGAAGGCGCCGAGTCGAAGCCTAATATCACGGAGAAGAAAGGCGAAGAGGGGGCCGAAGCGAAGCCGCATCCGACCGAGAAGAAAGGGGAAGAAGGCGCCGAATCGAAGCCTAATATCACGGAGAAGAAAGGCGAAGAGGGCTCCGAATCGAAGCCCAATATTACGGAGAAGAAAGGCGAAGAGGGCTCCGAATCGAAGCCCAATATTACGGAGAAGAAAGGTGAAGAGGGCTCCGAATCGAAGCCCAATATCACGGAGAAGAAAGGCGAAGAGGGCTCCGAATCGAAGCCAGATATCACCGAGAAGAAAGGCGAAGAAGGTTCTGAATCGAAGCCAGATATCACCGAGAAGAAAGGTGAAGAAGGTTCCGAATCGAAGCCAGATATCACCGAGAAGAAAGGCGAAGAAGGTTCTGAATCGAAGCCTAATATCACCGAGAAGAAAGGCGAAGAAGGTTCTGAATCGAAGCCTAATATCACCGAGAAGAAAGGCGAAGAGGGCTCCGAATCGAAGCCTGAGATCACCGAAAAGAAAGGTGAAGATGGCTGGGATTCGAAGCTGCCGAGATTGAAACGGTAAGACGAATCAGCCAGCTTTGACTCGCGGATTAGGGGACTCGTTCCCATCAACAGAATTTGAGCATCTTCCAGATGCCGGAAGCAGTTTTAGCAAAAACTCCCTCTTCACCGGTTGTGCTTTCACGCGCCTCTGCTTGAGAGACACAACCGGAAAGAGTGAGTTTTCATCGCCTCCATTGGAATGTGGAGACGTGCGGTTATTTTGCAGCCGACTGTTGATTCGGGCGAAAACCTTTGCGGACAAGGCAACAAGTCCGCAGGGTTGCGACAAAATTTTGTTAAGTCAGTCGTTGGGCGACGGGGGCGGTTGTTGCGTTCGATGGTGAAGCGGATTTCTCTTTCGTGCAATAGCCGCGCGCAACTTCCTTCAGTCACCTTCCTGTCTGTCATTTCGCTAACAATTGATGAATGCAAGGACTTGCTGCTAGCCAGTCTCTCCCCGGCTTGCGTTCAAGATTCCGTTCAAGAAAATATTTGTGTGCCACGACGCTCACATCGGTACACATGGATTTGTCTTTTATGTAGTCACCGCCGATCGTGTCAGCTCATTGTGACTTTGGCACCGTAGCGAGGGACGGCAAACACTCGTGCTAAGGCCAAGAATCACCAGTGCCCAAGCGGCAAAAGTCCATAGCCCGAATCTGCCGCAATAAATGTGTTCACCGCCGTTAGCCAGCGAGAGCCGACTACGCTTAGCGAGCAGCGGTGGTAGCGAGAGAACACCGAAGTTCTTAATTCGTGGTCACTGTTGATTCACCATATCCGCGACGGTATGCGGCGTAGGGTAGGCTTCCGACGCAAACCTGACCACCTAGGACCGCCGCTATGGTGTATCCGCGCGGATGAACAGAATACCTTCTGTTCATTGTGACTGAGAGCATATCAAATTATTCCGGACGGCGAAATTAGCTTGGCATTACGATCCGCCGGAGATGCAGCGGCTATACGGAAAGGGTGCTCGAAGGTCCGCCGCAGCAAGGTGAAATATAGATGATGGAGTTTCTATAAACCGTCCATCAACCTTTGCCCCCTATGTTGTAGGTGCCCTGGCCTTGGTGAAGTGAGCGCTGGAAGCTGCCAAATTCAGTCTCCACTCGGCTCTTCGTCAATCCAAGAAGTCTAGTGACCCATGCCCGCTGAATGCGAATTGGCACCGGAGTCTGCAGTATCAGCAGCCTCTTCCGGCATGGAGCCGCCAATATTGAACTTGTCGTTAACCCACACAGCTATTACCGTTGCTACTGTTGTTACCGCTAGTCCGCTAATTAATTCCATAAATCCTTCCTCAGTTCCTCTTATCTTCTGTTCGTCTTTTTGTCTATTTCTCTATAAACGTATTCTCACTCATCGAGGGCTAAGGTGTGGTTAAGGCTTATTCTGTTTTTCGATGATGTCATGTTTTCTTCATGATCCCCAAGAGTTCGAGTCCTCGTCCAAGTTGCTCCATACCCTGAACTTACCTGCTTCTTGTGGGTAATTTGTGAGCAAGGTTCCCACGTTTTTGATCAGTCCAATTCATAAATCGCCACTCATGCGTTCATGCTTAACGAGACATTCTGGCTTTGATGCCACGCTACACCGATCGGTGGTTGTCGATCGTAGGTCGCAATATGAATGAAGCCGCCCGATGGATGTTCAGTCTGTAAATGGTCGTGATCGACCAGACCTCGACTAGTGATCGATTGAAATCACTGTAGGGAGAGCCGGATGGTCAGGACCGCCGCGACCAGTCATCTTCAATGTGGAACGCTACTAGGATGAAAAGCACGGTGACTGGAGTTTCGGTGTGGACGTTCTCAAGGATCAGCTTGGCGCTGAATACTCAATGCCGCAGCTGCGATTCATTTCAGTTGGAATACCTGGTTGCGAGAGGTCTGCGGCTCCTATCACTGTCGCGCTGGCGCATACTCCTGCTGAAGCAATGCGGGATCGAGAAGGTAAAGCCTCACCATATTAATTGCGTCGTTTGCGCTGCGATGGCGAATCTCAGAACGGCTAATTTGCGAGTGATAAAGACGTTTGGCGACGTGTGAGGCACCCGCTGTCGACAGCCCGATATATACCAGACCCACTGGTTTATCGTCAGTACCGCCATCGGGACCAGCGATACCAGTGATACTGATACCGATATCACTTTCGGCCAGGGTGCGAATCCCGAGGGCCATGTGTTCAGCGCATTCCCGACTTACTGCTCCGTACGTGTTCAGCACTTCGTGGCTTACCCCTAACAACTTGTTTTTTGCGTCATTGGAGTAAGTTACGACGTTCAGCTTGATAAATGTTGAGCTGCCTGGAATGTCTGTAAGTCGTTTGCTGACCAGACCACCTGTGCACGATTCTGCCACGGAAACCGAAAGACGGCGCTGTATAAGCACCCGAGCGACTACTCCTTCCAGTGTGTCATCGTCCTGACCGTAACAGATATGTGCACTGGTGCGAATTATGTCTTCAACCACAGGCTGCGCCATTTTTCGGGCAATCTCAATCGAATTGGCTTTGGCGCTAACACGTAGTCGGCATTCACCGGATCCTGCCAGCGGTGCTACTGTCGGGTTTGTTCCGTTGAGAAGTTCAGCGTACTTTTCGCCCAGTAGGGATTCACTGATCCCAAAGTGTTTCAAGTCAATGGACCAGATCACACCCGGACCGAACTGTTGCGACAAGAATGGTTGACCAATGTCTTTCCACATGGTCTTCATCTCTCCGGGCACTCCCGGAAAGGTGAGGATAAATCGGGGTCTTTGCGGATCTGCTATGCCAGCTTGATGCAAAAGAGACTCACTTAGTTTCCATATTATTCCAGGAGCCGTACCCCTTGAGTTCGGCAAAATATCTGCACCAGTGGGTCTCATCGCTTGCTTTCGGTTAGACTCCGGCATCGGCAAGCCGCGTAGTTGGAACATTGCAATAATTCGCTTTAGAGAAGGTTCGTCAAACTGCATTGGTACAGCGAACAACTCAGCGATGCTTTCGTGCGTAAGATCATCGGCGGTGGGACCCAGACCGCCTGTTGTGATGACAACATCTGATCTATCGAATGCATCCCGAAGTCCCGCCTTGATCCGGCGCGCATTGTCACCGACCGTAACCTGGTAGATGCTGTCCAGTCCTAACGACGCGAGTTCTCCGGCAAGAAAATGGCTGTTCGTGTTGACTATTTGTCCCAACAAGAGCTCCGTTCCAATCGAGATGATTTCCGCAATCGCCATTGCTCCTCCTTGTAGGCTCGTCTCCTGTCCACTTGTAAGGGTTAGGATTGAGCTAATAGTGCACGGGTAGAACTCTCGCTATTTGACCATGGACTTAATTTTCTTAAAAAGAAATATGAGAGGGCTACATGCCCACTGCTGTGCCGACCGGGTCCCCAGTGTACAACATAATATTTCGAGGTTAGAAAACTCATTGTTGTGCAAGCGGAAGACAGGGGGAAAATACTTAATGTGCTACTTCCTTACCGCGGTGCGAAATGCTAACACGTCTTCATAAGGCGGCATCAATATATCTTTTTTTGTGCGTGCTTATTGCTTCGGGCTTAATTCCCGCCGATGCAGACCCGCTTGAGCCGGCTAAAAGAACGAAGATTCTATGTGACGCCGAGGGACCACCGCCAAGTTCGTCAGAAGCCGAAAGGGTAAGGAATGGCACCGATGAGCCGCAGTCAGAGCCTGGTACCGCCACCGTGATCAAGAGTGAACATGGCGTTCAAAGAGATTTGTCCAACGGGTGGAGCGCCAGTACAAAAGCTTACAACGTTGCTGTGCCGGCTGATACACACATTAAGGAGCATTCTGAGGCTCGGATTGAAATCGAGTCAGGTACCATATTCATCGAGGCGGTGAAACCGACTACCGTGGTGACTCCGCTTGCCGAGTATAGTATCAAGCCGAAAGGGCTGGTACTTTTGCGTGTGAACAAAGGGGCCGAGCGAGTCCTGGCGATGCTGGAGGGTTTGACCTTAGTGACTGCTAAAAGGTCTACAGAGTTACGGTTTGGCGAAGAAGCACTGGTGACGGAACATCAACCTTCCCATGGCGAGCTGGTGGGAGAGGAGGAGATAGGGATAAGGCAATTGCGTACACAGGAGGTTTCGCACAACCGTCACATTGCCATTGCCGAATTTTCCCTGATTCAAGCAACAGAGCGAATTCCTCTGGTCTCTCGCGTAATTCACTCGGGGCACGCCCATGATAAGGCTCTCAAGTCCAGGCTACTCAAGACCCAGGCAGTACTGAATATGGTGACTTCGACCCATGGTTACTATAGTGGTAGTCACTAATTCCGGAGAAGCTTTTCCAGGATCTGTCTCGAAAACGGCAGCATCGGTTTCAAGTCATCTGGTAACTCATTGTTCTCGGACAGCCTCTCGGATAGTCCTTCGGCAATCATGGTGATTTGCGATTCGGACAACAATGGTTCTTTCATCGTGCATTCCATGATGCGGGCCAACCCATAGAGAAATGCCAGTGGCATTTGCATCGGCAGCACCGGCCGATGCATGGCGGACGCCACCCTGCGCGCGGCTTCGCTCAGTTTGATTTCTTCCGGGCCCAGGACTGCGAACGTGTTTTTTGAAAGTCGTGGATCGAATAGAGACCCTTCCAGCGCTCGTATAAAATCTGGCAAGGCGATGGGACGAAGTGATATGTCGCCGCCGACGAGGCCGAAAATCGGTGAGAGCTTTAATGCCATCGTCATGTGGCTGATCATGTGATCGCCTTTGCCGAATATAACTCCTGGCTTGAGTATGGTGAAGTCGAGCTGCGAAGATCGGATAATTTCCTCTGCCCGCCACTTTGATTCGTGATATCCGGATTTTGTGCCGGCACGCGCCTTGAGAAAACTGGTAAAGACCAGTTTGGATACGCCTTGCAGCCGGCAGGCTTCCACGACATTGGCAGTGCCGGTAATATGCACGGATTGGAAGGTCTGTCTTCCACTTTCGCGGTTGATTCCGGCACAATGTGCAACCGCCTTACAACTTTGAAACGCCTTCGCGAGAGCGTCGACATCGCTCAGGTCGCCTGCCGATGTGGTGGCACCATCGAGCGGCTCGGGACGACGTGATATGAGAATAACTTCGTGTCCGCGTTCGATCAGGTAGGTTGCCAGAGCCTTGCCTACAAAACCACTGCCGCCTGTAATTGCTACCCTCATTGATGATCTAGTTAAAGTGGTGCATGGTATGGAATTGGGTCTTTCGAAGAGAGAGTGCTACGAGGTAATTTTACGCGTAACACATTTTTCTAACACTGTGAAATCAGTTATAGCTTGGGCGTCTTCGCTCAAAGTGATCGGGCTGACATCTCCGCGGTAGCAAATTGCCTGGAATGCGGAAACTTGCTGGTCAACACTTTCTGCCCTGGATGGATCGCTCCCTCGCGAGTAAGAGGAAATAAGCACAAGTCATCGAAGTTGCATTATCTCTGTAATTTTTATTCCGGTTGCTGCTTTAACGACGTGTACTTAACTCGTCGGTCCATGAACGGCTTTTCAATCACATAGAAGGTGAAGATAGACAGTACGATGACTGCTGGTACTATAACAACTGCGGTCAGGATTAAGCATGACCAGAAGTCCAGCCTTATTATCAATCGTGCCAGGCGCTTAAAAACTCCATGACCGGCAGCTTCTGCTTCCAGCCAGGGTGTAAGCCACTTGGGAATGACGTTCGCTAAATAGTAGTGATTAACATAAAGTGAAAAGCTGAGCGTTCCTAAGAAGGCTAATGCACGCGAAATTGCAGACGGAATGCGAATTGACGAACTGCAGTAAGTCGCTATCAATCCTCCCCACAATAAAGCTTCAAGGGTCGGCCATATGATCCAAATCGCCTTAGATTCGGAGTGAAAGAATCCTCCTTTAAGGTGAAAATAGAACAGCCCGCTAACTACTGCAACGGCGGCAGTCACGAGCAACAGGGGATGTTTAAGGTATTTCTGTAATCGTGGAAATTGAAAACCGAGCATCATACCGATCAAAAATTGATCCATTCTGCCAAAAAGAGAGTTATATGCTAATTCGCGCACCTGGTGGGTTGATCCGTAGATAGTTGCTTTTATTAGTATGGAGAGTCCTAACAACAAGGCAAGAAATCGGAACCCCTGTTTTCGGTAGAAGATAAGTAGGAGCGGGAAAAGCAAATAGAACTGGAATTCGACCCCAATCGACCAAAGATGCGCTGTGAGCAACGGATGAGTAACGGCGCCGGGAGTGTTCTGCAAACATGCCATCGACGTTAGCAATGCGACAACTCCGTTGTCTTTTGGAATTAAATACATACTGAGAAAGATCGCACACATAAATAGCGGATAAATTCTCAGCACTCGGTTCAGCAAGAATCCTCGATACTGAATTTCCTTACCATCCGAGATTCGTGCAAAGAGAAAGCCGCTTAAGGTCATGAACAGGGCTACAGCGGAGTGTCCTTCAAAGACCAGCCCGTTGCACACGCTGGCTACTTTACCAAATGTGTCGCCCAGGGAATAAATTACGGCGTAATCAAACGTATGGTGAATCGCCACTATCCAGGCAGGAATCGCATGGTGAAAAATGATCATAACCGCTGCAAGAAACCGCAAGTGATCGAGCCGCTCTAGATAGGCAATATTCTTTCCGCCAGCTCCAGATTCAGAAGTCTTGGGTTCCTCGATACGCTGAATAGTCTTGGGCGACGAGGGAACCAGTGTTTGTGTCGTCATGATATGTTCACCGTACTCTATTTTTTACAGGTTTCTTGATCGTGTATTTGTGGCTTGGAGTTGGAATGGTCCAGGTGCCCCGGGCTGCGTAAAATAGCGCGAGCTGACCAGGAAAGACGGCTCGCTATGGCAGTTCCCGGGAATGAATGAAAATCTACCGACATGGGTGCCAGCCGGAATACTCGCTGATTAAGACACTGAGTTTGTCTTTCGGACTTACTCGGCGCATTGTCGATAGGCGCATCCAACCCGAAAAATACAGCTCCAGCAACACAAGGAAGCTTGCTTTTGCAGTCCCCACGTGCGCGACTAACTCCTTGTTAGGGATTACTCGCGACGTCAGGTGAGGCGTCGCAAGCGAGGTAAAGTGTAGAGATCTAGCTTCCGTCCCGCGCAAGTGCGATCCATCCCATGGCGGCATGACACCAGAGAGTACACCAGATAACATCGCGTCTTCAAGTGCGATTCCGATGTCTTCAATATGGTTGTTTTGAATGTCCGTCGAGTTATAGCGGTCTCTAATGTTTCAGTCCAAATCGATCCGCCGTAGTGGTTTCCAGCAAGGTGAAACTTGAACAGGACCGTTTTTTTGTGAAATCGGTTTCCAGTAGTGTTCGTCAATATTCCGATTTCAAGACGAGCATGGTTGCCTCTTCTCCATGGGCCCCGGGGCGATCTCACCCGGCGCAGTGCCACGACTGGAAACCACGCATCAGTAGCGATGCGCAGTTTTGCAAGCGAAAATGCCCCCCACGCCCTTGTAATTTAGCTTATTACATCTTAATGCTCTTGGTGACATTTTGTATTGGCAAGAGCAGGAATGTACGTATACTAGAATGACGTGTCTCAAACTTTTCTTTATAAACCAGCGCAGTCTGAGAACTCAGGCGCTACAAATCTTCTGGAATCTCATACTCGTTTCCCGCGCTTTTCTTTCCAAAGGGAGGATCTCTTTTATGCGTGTAGAACTTCTGTACACTCCCGGCTGCGATACCTATCGAAAGGCTCAAGGCGCCCTGGAAACTGTCATTGCGGAAGAGAGGTTACCTCTTCCAGTTCATCTAACAGAGTCTTCTATATCGGTGCTACCAATGATAATTCTCGACGGAGAACCGCTCACAACTCATCATTGTTTCGACGACCATTGTCTCGATGATCTGCGCGAACAAATCAATCGGCGGTGGTCTGCATTAACCACCACTGCTGTTTAGATGAAGTGCTAACACTACGCCGCTGTAATCTTGCTCCTTCAATGCGACGATGCAAATATGCAACCCTTGAGGCCATCCGTGTGGATGGCTTTCTTGTTGCTTGTAGAGTCGCCAGTAAGAATTTACTGGACCTGGAATTGCCGTCGAGTACTATACGGACCGCCTTCCGTTTCTTTGCTTCAGCCGCAGGGTAACTGTCACGTCATTCTTGAGCCGCCATCCAAAGTGACAGAATTATTCAGGAAGAAAATCGAAGGCATTCAAGTCTCTTTTTTTGCACGATCCAGATTCTTCAATCAGTGATTCAATCCTTTTCTATGGTAGTGGCGGAGTCCGCATTGTCACTGCGACTTGCGTAACGGTTGCAAAAAAGACAAAAGACTAAAGTGAGATTCCTCCGTCAACGGCGTGCGAATAGGTCCCGAGTTGGAGCGGTGATAACCATCCCGGATCAAGCCAATCAAGCGGGCGATTTGTTCGCGTTCCGTTCCTATTGGTTGAAAACTACGATCAAAATGACGTTGTCGCTTTGAATGTTACGATGGCAGGAACTATCCTGCAAAAAGCGGCTAGTGTTCATTCATCAATCAAATTTACTTCTCGGGGACTAAAAGGTCACCTTCCTCTTAGCTTAAAGATCACGCTTTCGGATTAACGTTGTTACCTTGTCGCCTGGATTTGCTCTTCAGGAACTGGGTGTATTCCGCAGAGTTCCGCTGGGAGGGCGATTTAACGCTGGTGGGATCTGAACCGATATCGGTTCACCAGTTGTCACGGACTGACCGATATCGGTATTTCCCGGCTGTCAATAATCGGGGCAAGTTAGTTCTTGGCATTCACCTGGACCGGCGGTTGGATTGGTTCCGTCAATCGGCGGAATTCCCATCCCTTCCGCCAGTCGTTTCCGATCAGGACCTTGGCATGTTCGGTACCGATATCGGTACGGCGAATAGTTGAAGAGAGTTGAGCGCGCTCTGGCGCTAAAAACGAGCGGCTAGCGCAGACGAGGCGACCGAGGAGCCTCCAGGGAGCGCTTACATAGAAGCAAGAAGCCGGGTCTCACATCCGCTTCACCCGACGAGGGAGAAAGAGTGTGACCCGGCAATTAGGCCTAAGCCATCTTGTGGGCTCGGCACGAAGCCCTCTAAGGTCAACTATTCAGAGACCCAACATTGCACAGTACGATTCCAATTATCAGCAAGCTCACCGGTACTGAAAAAGATTCCAATTTCTCTCGTTGCTGATTCGGGGCCGTCGGACCCATGTACGATGTTGCGGCCAATTTCTATGGCGAAGTCACCACGAATAGTACCGGGTGCTGCAGCCGCCGGGTTTGTAGCACCAATGGTATTGCGTGCAATCGCAATGGCGTCCTTCCCTTCCCAGACCATTGCCACTACCGGTCCGGAGGTTATGAATCCCACTAGTCCCTCGAAAAACGGTTTGCCCTTGTGTTCTCCATAGTGTGTTTCGGCAAGCTCTTTTGTCACTTGCATGAATTTCATGCCCACCAATTTGAGCCCGCGCTTCTCGAAGCGAGAAACAATTTCGCCAACCAGACCACGTTGTACACCATCAGGTTTGATGGCGACAAAAGTCCTTTGAACTTCAGCCAATTTTCAATCTCCTGTATCTAACGAAACGAGTTAACTAAGCTAGCACGTATGAGGTGCGCCCTCAATCGAGCTTAACGAGTTTTGCAAAGCGGGGGTCCAGTACGCGTTGACCGCTTACGGTTGCGAATTCAACTTGATAAAGTTCTTTGTCGCCGTCACCAATTACCTGCGTTACGGTGCCAGTTCCAAATTTGGAATGGAGAACACGATCGCCTGACTTCAATTTCTCGAAATTCGTATTAACAATCGCATCTCGAACTGGTGGATCTATCGGTTGGGGGGTGGTATCACCCGTTTTGCGTGACAGTACACGCGGCTTGGCCTGTTGAGAGCTTATGGGACCGGGTTTGGAATTTGAAGGACCTGCAACGAAAGGCGATGTTGACCCGCTGCGCTGTTGTCCTGCCGGCGTGTAGCCTTTGCTTCCGGCGCCGTTGCTCTGAGGGTAACGGCTGCCACCACTGGTAGTCGAACCGTATTTGCCACCGCTGCTGCCACTGCCGTAGCCGCTAGAACCGCCGCTGCCTCGAGAGTAGTCGTTATCGCGATATCCGCTCGGTTCTTGATATCCGCCCGATCCATTTGATCGGCTGCCGTAGCCGCCGCCGGATGAATTCTCTCGGTCGCCGAACCTGGAGCGCTTGTCTCCAAAGCCCTCTTCGTATCCACGACCTCTGCCATTATTGTTCACTCCCGGTTCACGATAGAACGCTTCCGGTTCTTCAAATCCGCTCAACAATTCTGGATTTATTTCGGTCAGGAAACGACTGACGAGCGTATAGTTGCCTGTTCCCGTTCCGCCAGCCCCTGCAAATGAAGACCTTCTTCGCGCCCATGTAAGATACAAGCGTTCCTCGGCTCTTGTAACTCCCACATACATCAACCGTCGCTCTTCCTCAAGAAGTGGCACCGCCTCGAATGAACGGAAGTGAGGAAACAATCCTTCCTCAAGACCCATCAGAAAAACGTTTTCGAATTCCAAGCCCTTGGCTGAGTGCAGTGTCATCAGCGTAACTGCATCAGCACCACTCTTGATGGCATCGAGGTCGCTTACCAGTGAAATTCTAGTGAGAAAGGCCTCCAACGTCGGCTCGTCGGCGGAACTGTCAAATTCCTTTGCCACCGCCAGTAGTTCTTTAACGTTGTCGACACGATCTTGCGCGATCTCTTCCTTTGATGAATTGGCTTCTTCTTCCAGTTTGGGTAAGTAGCCCGATTGCTTCATTATCATCTCTAACTGATCTGAGACTGACAGCGCCGCTGTCATATTTTGCCAACGTTCAACCAGCAACGCAAAATCCCTCAGACCCTTTGCGGCCTTGGCTGACAGACCACCGACTGAATCGGCTCTATTGGCCGCTTCCAGCATTGTCATGCCATTTTGCGAAGCAAAGGCGGATACTTTCTCCAAACTGGTGTCACCAATTCCTCTTCGCGGATTATTGATGCATCGTAAGAATGCTTGACCATCGGCTCCGTTGTAGACCAGTTTGAGATACGAAATTGCGTCTTTGATTTCAGCGCGTTCATAGAATCTCGTGCCACCAGCCATGGTGTAGGGTACGTGGCTGCGCACCAGAATTTCTTCGATCGCTCGGCTCATTGAATTTGTGCGATAAAGAATCGCGCATTTCTTGAGAGCAATGCCGCGTGCTTTCAAGCGCTTCAGTTCGTTGACGACAAAAAATGCCTCGTCGATTTCATCAGATCCGGCGTGACACTGAATCTTGTCACCCTTCCCGCGGTTACATCTAAGCACCTTGTCGATTCGTTCGGAGTTGTTTTTGATTATGGAGTTAGCTGCGTCAAGAATGGTTTCGTTCGATCGATAGTTATCTTCGAGCTTAATCATCGTCGAATCTTTGAAGTCTTTCTGGAATCCAAGAATTATCCTGAAATCGGCTTTGCGCCAGGAATAAATGGATTGGTCGACATCGCCTACCACCATCAAGCTGCGGCCTTCCCAAAGTCTCTGCCGCTCTTCGGCGGAAGACTGAAAGGGTTCATCCGCGCTGAGAAGCCGGATCATTCGGTACTGAGATTGGTTGGTGTCTTGAAACTCGTCTACCAGCAGATTTTTGTACCTGTTTCGGTACTTATTGCGAACCTCTGCGTTCTGAGCCAGCAGATTGGTGAATGTCAAAATAAGGTCGTCAAAGTCGAGAGCATTATTCTTTGCCAGTAATTGCTGATAAGCCGTAAAAATCTCCGAAACCCGCAAATCGCGATATTCTCTGGCGTCACGAGCACACTGAGCGGATGATTTACCGTCATTCTTGAAGGCGGAGATAGCATGACGCATCTCTTTTGGAATGAATACTTTATCGTCAAAGTTGAGTTTCTTAATCGCTTCCTTGATCAAGCTCATGCTTTCGGTTTCGTCGTAAATGACGAAGTTGCTTTTCCAGCGAAATCCCTCCGGGCTTATATATGACTCTATGTCATATCGCAGCAATCGGGCACAGATGCTGTGGAATGTACCAATGCTGAGCTGTTTGGCGACAATTGTCCCGACTAGTTTCTCCAGTCGAGCTCTCATTTCTGCCGCAGCCTTATTGGTGAACGTGACTGCAAGAATAGAGTGAGGAGCCTGTTGGAGCTGAGAGAGCAGGTAAGCAACTCTACGAGTCAATACCGTGGTCTTACCGCTGCCCGCGCCTGCAATTACCAGCGACGGCCCCCACTGCAGGAACACAGCTTCTTGTTGCTTACTGTTTAACTTGTCCGCCAGGTCCTTCAAGCTAATTTGTACTCCGCCATAGTCGCCGCGTAACGGTGCGGACACGGACGACATTGCCATTTCGCCAGTGCTTCCAAAATTCATTCTATACAGTCCCCCGTTTAGATGCTCGCAGCCGGTTCACTCTAATTGTTACCGGCTCAGGCGTCGCCCGACCCAATTCCATCTACTTAATCAGTTATTTTGCATCCTGTTATCTGCTGCTAATCTGCTTGAACGCCGGAAATTTGCTTCAGAAGGATGTCTGCGGTTTCCCGGCAGTCCTTCCAATTTCGTGCACTCACTGTCTGGCGCGAAGTCTGGCCGGCGTCCACTTCGGTCTCAAATGCCAGGGCACGGCCTGTGTCCGTTTGCAGCGATGCCCGTGTAGAGCTTCCCTCTCAACTGTGTTTGAAACTCGACATACTGAAGTGAGGGCGGGCAAATTACAAGAAATGCTTCCTGCAGAAGCTGACGGGAGTCGTGGACTGCGACAAACTCCACCCGGCTCGTTTGCAGAGGCAAGTCGACTATGACGCTTTTCGACAGTAAAAGAACTATCGCGTTCTAATATGTCCGCACGGAAAGATGAACTTAATCTCCTGCGAGGCTTCTTTCTTCTTAATTGCTTGCCAATATTGCCAGCACTTCTTTTATGACTTAAAGATGCAGCACCGCATATGGTGGGAGCATATCTTTGCTTGATGCATGAATATGCCACCAGATTGTCTTCAGCGCCTTTATGGCAATTTGCCTCTGGCGCTTCTAATATTGTGTCCGGAGAGTCTGCCTTTGCAGCCGCTACGGCATGGAAACAGCTGAGAATGCGCTTAGAAAGCGCAATTGTCGCCCGTGCATACGCACGGTACCCGGCTCCCGACAAATGGAGAATGCGCATAAACGAACCCCCGCTTGTTTACGCAAGCTGTCCCTTTACAATCACCCTGAATCCGCGTCGTAGTCTCAATTTTGGAAAAACTTTTTTACGACTTGTAAACTGGAACTTTGAAGGCTTCCTAACGCGGGCGACAGAATGTACTCTTAGTGGCGATAGATTATCGCTTCGGGAACGCCAGAATGATACCAGAGGCGCCGATGTCCTTCCCGAGGATACTTTTATCAAGATCGGCTTACTTCTAACTTAGGATTAGACGGTGACCAGATGAGTTCAGTAGAACGCAGTTCAGCTACAGTGCCAACAGTTGATGAGTTGGCGCAGGAGCTACTTCTTATTCAGCAATCGGGTCCACGCAGAGTGGCCATAATCGGGTCCCGAAACCTCCCGCTTACACATCAGCAATTAGTTGAAATGTTAGCTTATGCACTGGTTCTCTCAGGCAACCAGGTGGTCACCAGTGGTGGAGCTAACGGTACGAATATGGCGGCCATACGTGGCGCCCAGAGAGCCAACCCGGACAGACTTGAAATAATTCTGCCGCAGACCATCGGGCAGCAACCTACCGAAGTACAAGATTTGCTGATTGGTATTCGCAATATTGTTGAATATCCGGACCGCCGTACGATGACTTTGGCTGACGCAAGTAAACTGTGCAACCACGAAATTATCGATCGTTGTCAGCAAATTATTTGCTTCCTCTGGCACACCAGCTATACGTTGCTGGAGTCGGTGAATTATGCAAAGGATCATCGTAAGATAGTTACCAGTTTCTATCTGGATTGAGCTCGGTCATTTGTTTTCAGCTCCGAACTTCAACCTGCAGCTAGCTGGCGGCGCATTCGCGTTCCTGATATGCGTTGTTGTATATCCGTTCTATATTCGCTGGCTGAAGCATAAGCAAGTTGAGCAGTTCATAAGAGAAGAAGGACCTCAAAGTCATGCGGCCAAGGCGCGCACGCCTACCATGGGCGGTGTGTGCTTTATCTTCGGTGTGTGTATTACGGTTGCATTTTTTCTCATTCTATTTGACGCTGCGGCCTGGGGGCAGCGTCGCCTTTGTCTGGCGGTGCCGCTTGTAATCGCCCTGGCATGTGCTGCAATTGGCCTGGCGGATGACTATGGAAAGGTGACCAGCAAGTCTAATCGTGGCTTGTCTGCCAGAATGCGCCTCTTGACGGAGCTGGGGCTGGGATTTGCCTTGGGCGCAGGACTTCTCTTTTTTCCCTCAGTGGTTGTGCAGCCGGAAATTGGTGGGATTCAAAGCTTTCTTCTCAGTTTTCCATCCCCGGTTTCAACAATGCTTATTATGGGGTATTGCCTGATTTTGTGTCCGGTGGCCGTGGCAGGAGCAGCCAATGCAGTCAATCTGCATGACGGAATGGACGGACTAGCAGGAGGCACGTCGGCCCAGGTCTTTGCAGCCCTGTCGTACATGCTTTACCTTGAGGGACGCGGAGGGCTGGCAATGATTGCCGCTTCAGTCTCCGGCGCCCTGTTGGCTTTTCTTTGTTATAACCGATATCGGGCCAAAGTCTTCATGGGAGATACCGGAAGCCTGTTTCTGGGCGGTCTTCTTGCCACATTAGCCTTTTGTGGAGGGCTGACGTTCTGGATCATCCCTCTGGGACTGATTTATATAATTGAAGCGCTCTCGGTAATCGCTCAAGTCGTCTATTTTAAGCTCACCAAGCCCTACACCGGGGAACCGCTACCTCCCCTGAAGTTGTTTATTGTCAAACTGACGAAGAGACTGCCAGGTGAGGGAAAGCGGCTCCTGCGCATGGCACCGATTCACCATCACTTTGAGGCGGTTTATGCTGACAAGGGAGTGAAAGAATGGCAAGTTGTAATGTATTTCTGGCTGGCTCAGGTGGTTATTTGTGGGCTCACCCTGCTTCTTTACAAGCTCCAGTGAACCGCTTTACCCGCCGGAACCGGCTCTAATGCCACAGGAGCTTACAAAAGGAGCCTCCGGCGGTCAAACCCGGGCTATACTTTTATATGCGCTCAAAGCGCTCGCAAATCGCTTCTCTGCGCTTGCGACGTAGAAATCGGCTACTCCTGTTGGTCCGCCGACATAAGAGTCGCACTCTCAACCCGTATCCGGCAATCCGCTGCTAGAGAGCCTTAAGTGACTGCCAAGGTCAAACAACAAGTTAGCGAACTGATGTCGCAGGGGCGGTTGGACGAAGCTTACGCCGTACTGTCCAACTTTGTTTCTCGTCAGCCCCAAGATCCCGACGCTCAATTCCAGCTTGGGAGCTTCTGCTTTACATCCGGGCGGTTTGCCGAGGCCGAACGGTGTCTTAAGATTGCGGCTACTGGTGGGGTCGCTCCTGCAGAAGCGTTTTATTTGCTGGGTTTAACACTCCTCAAACTGAATCGCCCTCGTGAGGCCATAGATTGTTTACAGGAAGCCTGCGTTCAAAAACCAGGGTTTGCCGCGGGACATTTGCACTGGGGAATGGCTCTATCGGTAATGGGCAATTGGCGGGGGGCGCTGGCTCAGTTTAAAGAAACCGTAACCATCGAGCCGACGTTGACCATCGCCTGGTATCAGGCTGGCATTGCGGCTCTCAACTCAAACATGGGGCAAGCAGCGATTCAGCTCTTTCAAAGAACTTGCGAGATGGAGCCGTCACTGGCAGAGGCCTTTGATGGTCTTGGTCTGGCATATCTGGCTGAAGGGAATCATCAAGAAGCGGCCACGGCGTTTGAGCAAGCCTGGCAGATTGAACCGACCCTCATGTCTGCTCGGCGAAACTGCGCCGCTACTCTTGTACACATGGGACGCCTGGAAGAAGCCAGCCGCCATTACTATGAACTCGTCAATACCAGCTCAAGCTTGCTTGAGGCTCGTGAACGATGTCTAATTTATAACGATTGGGCGGTGCTGTTGTATCGCAGAGACAATCTGGATGAGGCTTCAGAAAAGCTCCTTCATGCAGTCAACGTGGACCCTTCATGTCTTGATGCCAGGCTGAATTTGGGACTTGTGCTGGCTACTCTTGAAGAGTTTGAGCAGGCTGCCGAGTGCTTCGAGAGAGCAGTGGAGATTGGTCCTGAGTCGGGTCTTGCACGAATGCACCTGGCGATTGGCTACTTCTTATCCGGCCGCCATGGCGAAGCGCTGGAGCAGTTCAACGAGGCTTTGCAAAATGGCGAAGACACTACTGTGTGCCACTTGTGGACTGGTTATGCCCATATGGCGTTGCGCAGTTTTGCCGAGGCCGAGACGCACTTCAGGCGTGCGTTAACGTTGAACGAAAATAATGTGCTTGCTCTAGATGCCCTTGGTGCCAGTCTTGCATTTCAGGACCGGCACCAGGAAGCCACCATGCATTTCAAAGAATGCATCACCAGAGATCCTAATTATGCGCTGGCTCACCTGCACCTGGCACGCAGTTATGAAGCGGCCGGGCGGGGCGGTGAAGCTTTCATGGAGTATCGCACTGCGGTGGGCAAAGATCCGGATTGTCTTTTGCCTGAAAAAGAGGTTATTGAGCAATTGCTCAAACAATCACAGTTCGAAATCGTGCAGAGCAAGAGTCGGCGATTGCTGGAACTCATGCCCGACGATCTAGACGCCCAGCTATCTCTGGCTCGGGCCTTTAAGGGCCAGCAACGCAGCGAAGATGCCATGAAAGTTCTTGAGCAGTTGCTGAAGATCGATCCCGAATGTGGACAAGCTTATGTATTGCAAGGACAAATCTATTTGTCTCAGGGGTTACTTCTAGACGCAGACGAAAAATATCGAATGGCCTCACAACTGTGTGAAGGTGACTCGATTCTCTATTATGGCTGGGGAAAGACTCTGGGATTGCTGGGGCTGCACGAGTTGGCGCTGGAAAAATTTGCTCACGCCAATGAAATAGATCCCTTCGACGCTGATACGTACGAAGCCTGGGGAGCCACTTTGAAGATTCTGGGCCGCTATCAAGACGCGGCGGAAGTTTATCGTAAGGCAGCGGAGTATATCTAAATGGAGCCGGCGTTAGCCGTGGATCTTCCTGCTAGATCGCGTCAGCTCGTTTACTTTCGGTTGGCCTTCAGTGTCTTGGCGTTGATATTCGGCTTGCTTGTGACGCATTATCTCCAACTAGACATTCCTCCGGCACCACTTATTACGGTATGCGCACTGGTATCAGCGGGCAATCTGGCCAGCCTGCTCATAATGCAATTGTTTCGAACTTCACGGCTGTCGATACAGTGGCTGAATGCCGTTCTGTTGCTATTGGATCTCTGCGCCATCACTGAGTTTGTTCACCTCACCCGCGGCATCGAGTCTGATCTCTTCTTTCTCTATTTATTGCCAATACTACTTGCCAGTCATATATTTGAGCGTCGCGGAGTCTTTGTCACTGCGCTGGCTGCATCGGTAGCGTATCCGGCACTGCTCATCTGGGAAAACTGGAGTATCTTTAGCTATCTGTTTCGCGACACCGGCGAGGGACTGACTGCCGCTTACGCCCATCGCACATACTTGCAAATTGCCTCTCGCAGCGGAATTCTTTTCGGTATCGCACTGGTCTGGGCGGCCTTTTGCGATCGAATGTCGCGCATGGTGCGTGATAGCTTGATCAAACTTGGCGAGCAGCTTCAGGCCAACAATAAGCTTCTGGAAGAGGTAAGAGCGCGTGGACAACGCGAGCAGCTCACCAATTCGATAAGCCTGGCCCTTCGCACGACGCTCGATCTGGAGCAGATTCTTATCACAGCGTGCACCAGATTGGCCGAGGCTGTGCACAATCGCCGCTGCATTTTTGTGACACTGTTAGATGTTGAGTCAGCCTGTACTGTATGGGATTCGGCTCAGATGGGCGGGAATAATCTGCCTGCGGTAAGCAATGCAATAACCGAATTTTTGTTTGCCCATGACTGGAAACGTGAAGTGATGGCAACTGAAAGTCGATTCAAGAAATTCATCATCAGCGATGAACCGTTCAAACAAAGTGACTTCGACACCATTCGAGACGAGCTTCGCGAGGCAGGAGTAGCCACCATTCTCATTCGGCCGATCATGTATATGGCCGCGGTGCGCGGTGTTCTGGTGATCTTTACCTACAATCGTCCGGAATTGTGGCGGGCTTCTGAGCTTGAGCTGGTGGATTCAGTAGCGGGGCAATTGGCTGTGGCTGTCGAACACGCACAGCTTGTGGAGCAGCTATCACATTCCAATCAGGACCTCGTTCAGAAGAATGCCAACCTTGACGCAAAGAACCTGGAGCTGCGTGAGGTGCAGTCGCACCTCATTCATCAGGAAAAGATGGCCTCGTTGGGGCGCATGGTGGCTGGTATCGCTCACGAGCTTAACAACCCTGTTAATTTCGTGCATGGTAATCTTCCCTACCTGAAGGAGTATTGCGATCAGTTAATAGAACTGGTTGATATTGCCGCTCGTAGCGAACGGGCAGAGAGCAATCAGTTGTTTGATGAATTGAAGAAGAAGGCAAATTATGAGTTTCTCGTCACCGATCTGGCTGACATTTTGACCGATATTACTGAAGGCACTGAGCGGGTTCGGCAAATAATCCGTAATCTTAGAAGCTTCAGTCGGCTCGATGAGGCGGAGTTAAAGGAAGCCTCATTACAAGAAGGTATTGAGTCCACGCTCAAGATTCTGTGCCAGTATTATGCGCAGGATAAGATTCCCGTTGAAACACATTTTTGCCAGTTGCCACCGGTACTTTGCTATCCGGGCAAGCTCAATCAAGTATGGATGAATCTTCTTTCCAATGCGGCACATGCCGTTTCGTCCATTCCCTCGCCGCGGGTCGTCATTGAAACCGAGCTGGAAAACGATTTTGTCACTGTCTTGATCGCTGATAATGGTACTGGCATAAAGGATGTCGATCAGAGTAAAATCTTTGAACCGTTCTTCACAACCAAGCCGGTCGGCCAGGGTACCGGATTGGGCCTCTCCATCTGCCACTCGATTATCGAGCAGCATGGCGGAACAATTCGGTTTGAAACCACACTCGGGCAAGGCACCAAGTTTTTAGTGAGAATCCCGCTACGGGCCTCGATCGATCAAGCTGAAGAAGCGAGAATAGAGCAGGCGGTAGCTGAGACGGTTGACATCGCTGGAGCCGAATAAAGATGACTCGCCACAAAATACTCGTAATTGACGACGAGCCTGCTAACCTTCGGTTGCTCAAACGAGTGCTCGGCTCAGACTATGACACTTATTGCGCAAACAGTGGTCTTGAGGGGCTTGAGTACCTGCGGCAGGAACAATTCAGCTTAATCATCACCGATCAACGTATGCCCGGGATGTCTGGCGTGGAAGTGCTGCAGGAGTCGTTATCGCTCGCTCCGTTGGCGGTGCGGATACTACTGACCGGCTATACTGACATTCAAGCGCTGATCGACGCTATCAATACGGGCAACGTTTACAAGTATATTCAGAAACCGTGGGACGCGGAGGATCTTCGTCTTACCGTGAGGCGAGCTTTAGAAGCCTATGATCTGAAAAACAGGAATGACGAGTTGGTGCTGGAACTTCAGTCGGCCCTTAAGCAACTCGAGAATATTTCCATCGGGACGATAGTTGCCCTGGCCAATGCTCTCGATGCGAAATGCGATTACACTTCCGGACACAGTCTGCGGGTAAGCCGTTATTCCCTCTGTATTGGCCGGAAGCTGGGATTTTCTCCAGATGAACTCAAGGATCTGGAGCTAGCGGGAATTTTGCATGACATCGGCAAAATCGGTGTCCCGGAAGCTATTCTCTGGAAACCAGGACGGCTCGATCCTGAGGAGCAGAAGATAATGTCGGCTCATCCGGTCCGTAGCGCTCAAATGATTGAAGAGATTGAGCAGTTTGACAGAGTACGGCTCTGGGTGCGACATCATCATGAGCACCTGGATGGCTCGGGTTACCCCGATCAATTGGCGGGTGAAAACATTCCTCTGGGTTCTCGGGTCATTCTGGTGGCCGACGCTTATGATGCGATGACCAGCGATCGCCCATATCGCAATTCGATTGGATTTGAAAAGGCCACCGGCGAACTGCGCAAGCATTCCGGTCGCCAATTTGAAGGAGAAATGGTAGAGGCTTTGCTTTCCGTAGTGGGCGAGGGCGGCGAAAATCTTACTGCCGAAGGTATTCCCGAGAGTTATCTCGGGTTGAAGCTTGGCGGAATAAATCCGCAGCAGTCCGGAAAGCAATATCTACTGGAAACCGCACGCCGCGCACAGGCTTAATCGACCTGCGCCACAACCAGCTACAGAATTTCCGATTCAACTCTCCACACTTTGTCGTAACCAGAACCATCTTTCAAATTCTATGCCACCAATTAGGGCGATGACTCGCAGGAATGATGTCGATTTGAAACGATGTGAATATATGCTGCAGTCGCAAGATTGCTGCAGTCATCCACAATACGCACGCACGTCCAAGTTCACCTTGACGTCCAAAATCGATTGCATAATGAACTGGGACCAGCGCTTCTTTTTCCGGATGGATATGCTGCTTATGCCTGGCACGGAGTACATGTTGGGGAATCAATCATAGAAGCGCCGCAAGAGATCACCGTTGAGACAATCGAAAGTGAATGGAATGCTGAGGTTCGAAGGGTGATGCTGGAACGGTTCGGGTGGCAACGTTACATGCAGGAAGTGCATAAGAAACTTCATGTAGAGCCCGGTATAGGCGAACTATACCGAAAGAATCTTTTACACGATGAACCCCTGGTGATGGTCAAAGTAATTAACCGTAGCCCGGAGCCTGACGGTAGCAGAAAGTTCTATATGCTTCGTGTTCCCCCGGAAATGAAAACTGTGCGTGAGGCGATCGCGTGGACTTTCGGCCTGTCCGAGGCGGAGTATTATCCCGATGTCGAGACATGGTAAAACGATATAGGAGATCAAAGAAGCGATGCTCGGCCCATCCCCTTTGCGCTGCGAAGTTCCACCCCGCAATCGAGCGGTCTCCAGTTTTGATTCTCACCCATGATTCATAGATGGATTCTGAGTCCGCATTCACCGCTACACGTCCGTCGGTTTGTCTATGTCGACTCTGATTCCTCAGCCAGTCCAAAGAGTTAGCCGGAACAGGGCGAAGCTTGCAGGAGGGTCTCGGCGGCCTGGAACACCGTATCAACTGGAATCTGCACCCCGGTGGCATCAACAGATCGCGTTTGCTCTTTGAGCGCAATAAAATGAGGTTCCGACGGCAAGAGTTTCTCTGGATCCGTTGGTCCGAATAATGCAACCAGAGATTTTCCCACTCCTGCAGCTATGTGCATTGGCGCTGAATCCACGCAGATCATCAAAGTCGAAAGATTTATCAGCGCCGCGAGGTCTGCCACGTTCGTTGTTTTGCCGCAAGCCGAAATGAAGCGTCCGCGGTTGCTTCCGGCAGACTGAGAGTTGATGTTGCCCAGTCGAGTCAATATCTGTTCCACTGCTTCTTCGTCTTCGGGACCGCCGGCCAGAACTACGTCGCGGCCTGTGGCTAGCAGCCTCTCAATCAAAGCGCACCAGTTCTCGGCTGCCCAGACTTTTATTATTCCCTTGAGCACTGCCAGGCGACTGGTACCAGGGTGTATGATTACCTGCGCGGAATGTCCGGCACCGCTAGTGGTGCCACAATTAAGCTCCGTCGATAAAAAAGACTGCATGCGCGAAATACTCTCATCATTGAGAATTACTTGCGGGTTGGACGCGTGTCGTTCTATTCCCAACCCTTTTACCAGATCGTGGTACATGATACCGGCGTATTGATCTCGTTTAAGTGGCACCGCTGCGGTCAATAGCATGCGTGAAAGACGGCCCGAGTCGTAGCCCACTCGAGTCTTAATTCCTGAAAGAAACAACAAGATTGATACTTGAGCGGAGCCGCCAGACGACAGAATTAAGTCGTACCCGCCCCCTCGTAGGAGCGAAACGAGTTCTATGTAATCCGCGGGAAGGAGGGGCTTTTTCTTAATGTCGAAAGTAATACTTTCATCGATCAGGTCGGTTAACTGTTTGATTGATCGCGCTCGGGGTTCGGTGAGTAATGAGATATGCCAGTCGGGATGCTCAAGTTTGATACTCTTTAATGTGGGCAGAAAGAGAACCTCATCGCCAAGCCCTCCAAAGTTGAGTGCAATCATTCTCATGGGGATACATCCATTCTATTGAGGACTTTCTGCCGCTCAGTGCGACACTTACTTCGCAATACTTCGTTAGTCACTTGTCCAGGCTTGCCTCCGTAATTGCCGACTGAACGTTGCCACTGTGGTTTTCTTTCTTTCAGTTTGCATTTAATTCATCCCCTTACCGTGCGGCTCTCTTTCTATGGACACGGTGGATACTTGATTGCCTTTTGTATGCATAATCTATAATCGCTGGCCTGGCGACTTTGTGGTCTTGCCTCCGCCCGGGAAGCGCTCAACGAGCTTGATCTTTCTTTCTTCCCGTATAATAGGCCGATCTGGAAACCGTATTAACTGTTGAAACCACGTACTCTTAATCCGCTCAGTATTATCAGCGCAATAGTCGTCGGAATTGCGCTTGGCTATTTTATTACACTTGTTTACCGACCTCAGGCAATCCCTCCGGCTTTGCGTCCAGGAGGGATGAGCGTTCCCGTTACCGTGTTGTTAATGGGTGTCGACATTGTTTACTCAGGAACGCGACGGGGAATAAAACCAGACCCGGCTTCATTTAACGGTCGTTCTGACACGATGATGCTGGCCCGTTTTGATCCAATCAGAAATCAATTCCTGGTGCTTTCTATACCGCGCGACACCACAGCGGACATACCAGCCCATGGTCGACAAAAGATCAACGGCGCTAACGCATTGGGCGGGGAATCATTGGCCTGCCAAACCGTAAGCCGGATGGTTGGAATCGATATCGATCACTATGTTGTTCTTAACGTTCACGGACTGGTGGAACTAGTCGACAAATTGGGCGGTATTACTGTTCAAATTCCTAAAAGAATGCGTTACCGAGATCGCGCTGCAGGACTGCGAATCGACTTACAACCCGGAGAGCATCTTCTTACCGGTGATCAATCCATGGGGTTTGTACGATTCAGACACGATGCACTCGGTGATATCGGACGCGTACAACGTCAAGAGATCTTCATGAATGCGGTGCTCGATAAGGCGCTCAGACCGGAATCATGGGCCAAAATGCCGGAGCTCATTAAAATTGCGCAATCACATGTAAAGACTGATCTCTCTCCGCCGGAAATTATGCAAATTCTAACTTTTGCTAAAGCCGTACCGAAATCTAATCAGCACATGATTATGCTTCCAGGGGGGTTTTCCCCTGCGGGAGGCTGGGATCTGGATGAAGCCGGGCTCAGGCGTGTCACCGCGATGATGACGGGTCAGCCACCACCGGCAGCATCAAGGAATGAGATTCGCGTATCCATAGAAAATGCTAGCCGAACCCCCGGGCTGGCGCGCAGATTGGCGAAATACCTGACCACACTGGGATATCCGGTAAAGATTCCTTCTGTGAAGTCGGGAAATTTTGGCGAACAAGTTGAACGTACAAAAGTAATCGCCGAGTGCGGTAACCCTGCAGATGCAGCTCTTGTAAAGCAAGATCTGAATGGTGCCGGAGACCTGATCAGTGCGTCCCTTGGGGATATAGAGAGTTGCGTCACGGTAGTGGCCGGTGATGATTTGATACCACTGCTGGAGGCAGATCAACGAGACTCGAAAAGACTTCACAAGTAAAGTTGTGAATGTATTTTACGCCTGTCAGCAAGAAATCTGTAGTAATTATTACGTTTGGATGGCAGAATGTCCCTGGGGGCTTATGGTTTACTTAGCTCTTGGCGAGCGGCGTTTTTTGTTTTCTTTTGAAAGGTGGCAAGCATGATTCATTATCTATACGCGACACGAGGCGGTTATCTATATCTGGTCGGGCGCTACAATTCCTGCCCAAAGGCTGAGAAAGAGGGCGAGTTTGTACTGACAGTTCCTGACAAGACTCCTCTGTCAGCTATAGATACGCTGGCACACAAACGTTTTATGGAGCACCTGCGTCGCCCACGACGCGTCACGCACGATCGTCACCGTCATGATCAACACGAAAGAGAGCTTGTCACCGTATAATCGCCGTTCGCCAAAAAATTGAGAACACCTTCGACGCCGTGCGTCGGAGGTGTTCTTGTTATGAAAAATATTTCCTTTTCAAAAGTGAAAGCGTCACATCCTCAAGTGAATGTTTCTCTTTTAAAATGTCCACTCTGGATGTAAAGTGTCGACCACTCAGCAGTATAGTGATTGCCGATCGTTACCGATATCGGTTTGGCATCGAGGTTCCGATATCATTTTGGGGATCGAGGTTCCGATAACGGTTTGTTGATTCACAGCCACAGTCCACATGCTTGGATGTAAACTGCAGAATCCAGTTGAGCGGCAATTGAATTGAATTTCTTCGATAATTCAATTGATCAATATTCAATTTACAATGATCGGGTAATCACAACTTTTTCTGTTTGATGAGTACACATGAAAGGAAAGAATGCGGACATCGCAATTAGGCTTCAGGCGAAGAAGGATTTGGTCAATCCAAACGATTTAGATTGTAGTCGGATGAAGACATATTCGGTTTTCAATGCAATTCCCCTTTCTTTGTATTCTATGGAGTTCTATCGAGACGTTGCGAGGAACTGGAAAGGCGTTGGTGCGCTCTTCCTGTTATTGACGGTGCCCATTACCGCGCTCAGCACTGGCGTAATCTTGTTCAATTTGTATTTCACTCAAGTTGGACCACTCCAGGCGGCCTCAAGAAACATACCTGACATCGAAGTCAGGAATGGCCAACTCGTTTCACCGGTGGAATCGGTGGTAATTGAATACGACGGTTCGAAGGTTCTAGTCATTGATCCCTCTGGAAAGTACGGGCCGTCCACCGAGGGACAGTTCGTCATGACAAAGAGTGACTTCCGCTTTCGCGGAGGTGCGAGGCCGGTCAAGCTTTCGCTCTTTAGGCAGAATTGGTCGCTAAAGGGAGCTCAGTTTGTACCAGTATTGAAGCAGATTTTGTTGAGCACCATTGCCGTCATGGTTCTCATTTGCCTGATTCTGGAGGGACCAGCCCGCCTGCTGGGAACCGCAGCAGCAGCCATAATTGGCAAGGTCTTTCGTTCGCCTCGAAAATTCAGCGAGATAATGAGATTGCTTCTTGCCATTACGGTTCCGCTGAGTATTCTGTCGCTTCCGATCCAATGTGCTTGCATCTTTGTGAAAGGACTGCCATTCAACCTTAGTAATCACCTATGTACGTTGATTTGGGCGGGATACATCATTGTTGTCTTCCGTAGCACTCGAGTGACTGCAAACGAAATCCGAAAATAAAACGCCTGAATACGCGAAACGACTCGCAAGTGCGACGAAGCTTGCGCTCCTGGAACCGATTTTGCCCCAAGAGAAATGGACCACCGTTAGTCGAAAATGTGGACGCGGCTTTAAGTGTGACGACCGTAGCGAGGACGCCCGGTAAATGAGGTTGTTGCTTGCTTGC
>JAKFUT010000224.1 GCA_021732565.1 Candidatus Obscuribacterales bacterium | reverse complement strand
CTGCTTTAGTGAAATATTTTGTTCATGTTTACCTTGGGCAAGTTGCCGTTTGAGGATCGCACTCGGTTGAACGCGCTTCGCTGTTGCGCCAACCCCCATCGAAAGAACGGCAGTCAAGGCCATCGCAGCAAGAAATATGAGCGATAGAACGGCCCTTCTTTTCACCGATCCTGAGAACCAAGGGGTAACGTATGTTATTTTATCAAGAGAAGCGCCGGATAGTGGCTGGCCCCGTCAATTACTTCGATACACTACCGCTGGTATTGGCTGACCTCTTAGCCCTTCGTGAACTGTCCCACTTTCTATATCTTGGATTGCGCTTGGAGTTCCTTTCTCATCATGCGTTTGTATGTAGCGATCCCCTCGTGCGGTGGTTATCACGGTACTCATCCTTCCGTTCTCATCCACTGTGGTTTCGATTCGTTTCGCATCAATGAATGGCACGCAGTGTCCGGCTTCCTTTCCGCCGTTTATCAGTGCCACTTGAGCAGGCTGGTCATATTCAATCACTTGCATGCCACCGCCTCTCGTTACGTTGGCCTCAACCTTGGAACCGTCCCAATTGGTATGAGTTATTTTGCCTGACACTCCATTTGCAAGACCATCTAAACCGGGCACATTGTATGGATGTGAGGCTTCTCGCGTTGTTCCATCATAGTCGGGCAAACTTTTTCTGCCGAACTGCTCACCTTCAATTGGAGGAAGAGCACGCTCCACCCGTTCCAGTCTACCTATTCTTCCGGCGGGATTGAATCGTAATCGGCCTTCGGGCGGGGGCTCGCGTTCGCTTCCCTTCACTGAAGCTCCTCCATCTTCCCCTGGCTTCCCCGAGCCGGCGTTATCACGGCCGGCCTTGCCCGCACCGGAGCCTTGTGGTGGTGGGACATCATCATCGACCCGGTCAACCGCATAACTTCGTCGCGGTTCCTCAAATGTGGCTAAGGCTAATCGATCATCTGTGCTCGTTGGCCGAGGTAATCTTGTCGACAGCAGATCGACAACGTCAAAACGCTGGCTGCTGATCCCGACGTCATCGGTGGACCGGATCTGTTCAAAGTCTAAATCTTGTTTTTCCATGTTGTTGACCTCTAAATTGGTTCCGCACGTACTTCCTGCAGTCTGACCTGCATGTCCTGGAAGACAAACATGCGTCGTGTCAATCAGTTGAATTTGCGGCCGTTCCAAGTCGCACATTACAGGAAAGAGTTCGTTGTTTCTTCGCTAAGGCTTCGAGATTGTTTGGAGTACGCTCCCTGGCAGTGCACATCATGGACATCATGGAGGTGCCACCTACACGCTTAGCAAGTTTTCCTCCAGTTCGCAATCACAAATTTGGCTGATCCGGTGGTCGGTGAAAAAGCTGATGACTTTGCGTGGCTCTGGAGAGACAATAAGGCATAGGACTTCAGTCACGCGGCCTCGGCGGGTTTTGTGGGCCCGGCGTCACGGCTGTTCTGCTTAAGGTCTATTGGCTTCGGGTCATTCAGCATTTTACTGGCCAAGCCTACGGAATCATCCTGATATATTGCTACAAACGACACTATGGATTGACCCGGCTCGACAAGTGGCTTCTCGCATCAATGTTAAACTGCGCCGCAACAGTAGCCATCGTTCGTCAACCTACTTATGAGCAGTGGAACACTCGTGTTTTCTTGGGACAGGAGCTTCCTTTCCGGGTCCCCTGCCAGAGCCAATATTTCAATTGTGCGTGTTAACTCTACAGTTAGTCACAGTGTTATTCTCTTTCAGGGTTGTGGCGAAGCTTTTCTCTGAGCACAAGCATTTCCCTCTGCCGGCGATGCTTTTGACTGTGACTATCATGGCGGCTCTTGTTCTGAAACAAGATGCTTTCAATACGCTCTGGATGTATGTTCCAGCCTTATTGCATGGTACGCAATATCTCGCCATTACGATGGCGCAACATCTGAAGGAGCACGAACCGGCAGTACCAGCATGGTATCCAATCAACTTGACGTCCTCACGTCGCGGGCGCAAAACACAATTTTCTATAGAGCGATGGACACCTCTATCCCACCTCGTCGATAACAAAATATAAGGCTGCCACTTGCCCGATCTCGAGCTGGAGATTGCCGGAGATCTTTCCGGAATGATTTGCTGCAGCTAAGCGTTTGAGCGTGGGGCAGTAGATTCAGACGCCAGGGTTTCTTGTCTTTCTTCCAGGTGCAGCAGTTGCGTTATCAGGTCGTCTGATAAACGAGAAACGTTTATATCGTCTAACTCTCTGCGAGCGTTGGCAAGTTCGCCGAGCTCCAGGTAAAGCTGGATAAGTGCGATTCGGTTGGTAATCGACAATGGTCTCAATCTCGCCAATTCCAGTAACAAATCGCGAGCCTTTGCGGGCTCATCGTTTTGCATCAGAAAATCGACTTCAATTTCAGTGATGCCGGGAATAATACCACCGCCGGCATGACGCAAAGCGACTGCCCTTTCGTAAGCAGCAGGTAGCAAACCGGCTCGGTAAAGTGCCACAATGAACTCTCGAGCTTGAGGACTGTCTACATTTTTATCCGCTGTCACCGCGTATTCGTCCGTCGCCGACAACATTTTTTCCTGTTCGCAATATATCCGAGCCAATTCCCACGCAATCCACTTTTTCAAATTGGGCGCGGCAGCTTGCTTGGCTGCCTCCAGCAACTCAATAGACTTCTCCCTTTCGCCAATGTGCGATAACTCGCACCCCAGTGCAAATAACGCCTCAGGTTCTGAGCGAAAATGCTGCATCAACGCATCAGTGCAGGACTGTGCATCCGTTTGATTGCGTAACATACGAAAGATTTCCAGTTCTCTGATAATCGCCCGCATCTGCCACTTACGATCGCGCTCATGTTCCAGGAGTTGATTCCACAGGCGCAGAGCTTCTTCGAAATCCCCCGTGTGGTAGCATGCATCTGCCACCATGCGCCCGGCAATCAGGGCATCCCAATTACGAAGCGGTTCGACACAATCGTACAGCCGGGGCAAGAGACCGAGGAGAAGAAGAGTCGAGGCTTGGTTCAAAACTGCTGAAACATTGTCTGGTTCTGTCGAAAGCACGGTGTTCAAAACCTGAAGTGCGCGCTCAAACTTTCTCCTTAGAATTAAAACACACGACAGATTCACGCGAACTCGATTGGCGCCCCGCATCATTCCCTCATGGAGACAGAGAGCCTCAGCCTTGTTCAAGTACTCCTGTGCTAACTTCAATCGCTCAGGATATTCCAGCCCGGGCGAACCGGGCAGCGGTGGATCATCGAAAAACACCTCGCAAGTTGGAGTCAGTATACTTTCTGCCAGAAGCAAATAAGTGAACAGGCTGTCGGCACTCAAGCACGAGTTATTCTTGAGATATGCGGAAAGAATTTCTTCTGCTCGCTTAAATTCACGTTTCTGAATATTGGCAAAAGCCAGCGCCTGGGCACAAAGTTCGTCACAAACATGTTGCATCTGATCGATGGCGGGTGAGGCCGTTCGATTTGAAAAACTGCCCTCGATATCCGGCGATACCACGCTGGCACCGAATATGAGGATACGCACTGCGTGCATGATATCGGGAGCACTATCGACTTCCGTCATAAGCAAGCGCTGCGCCGCTCCGTGTGCGCCATTCAAGAAGGCTGTCAGAGCTGAACCCAGCAAACCATAAGCGGAATTCGCCGAGGGAATTGCTCTAGCCCTCTTGAACACATCGGCTGCTTCCTGGTAATGGAAAAACGCCGCATGTCCGACACCGGATACCAACGCCGGACGTAGCTGAATATCTTCATCAGGCACAGGTGCCACTTTGAATTCTGCGCCAGTCTGGCGCAGCCCTGTCAATTTGTCGAATACATTGGCCCCGGTTCCTTCCAATAGATGGCACAGCAACCAGAGCGCAAAATCCTCGGCAGTTACAGTGTCAAATTGCCGCTGCCATACGAATAGCTCATCCATTCTTCCGCTGCTGCGCGAATCCCAAATTCTCAGCTCTGCGCGAAGAAGGGCACTCAATGCGCAAAGAATCCGTTCGATGGATACTCCGTGAATCTCAGTTTGAACGGGATCAGAATCGAGTTTCATCACTTTTTGAAAGTGACCCGTAGCTTCTTCCAACCACAAATTTCTTCTGGTCTTATCACATGAAAGCACCAATGCCTCGAACTCGAGGCTCGCGCACCAGATGAGCAAACTATCGGCGATCTCTTTGGCAGAATCATTTGACTCAGTCAACGCCTTTCCTGCAGTTGTGCATGATCGAACTACCGGTTCAAAAACGGCTATGTTTTCGCCAGTCGATTGCCGCCACTTAGCCAATTCTCTAATTAGAAAGGGGCTGAGGAAAAAGCCGGACTCCGCTGCCATGTAACTCTCCATTTGACCTGTACTGTTTAGATTAGATACCAGACAAAATCAGACGCAGTCGCCAGACGTCAAGAAATCACGGACAGGCGGCTGGCACCCGGGTAGAGAATATCACGATTGCAGCCGCGTCGGCATGGCTAGTTACGGAGGTGCCGGTGCGCTTTCTTAAGTGTTTAGCATCCCGCACAAGACCTCCCCGTCAAGCTTATTATAGGTGAGGGGTTCTACTAACCTCGCCAGAGGCCAATCAGCTCAACAAATCACTTCGCGTGCAAGGGAAAAATCAACATGACGCCCAACAAGAATGTGCAAAAATTGCGAACGCCGGTGCGACCCTGGACTTGCGATGAAGCGCTTGCACTACTCAAACGGAACGGCACCGACACCACCACTCAATACATAGCGTTGCAAATGGCCCGCCGGCACGGACGACTAAACGAAGTTACGCAATATCTGCAGAACCTGAACCTTGCATCTAGCAGGGAAAAGCGCTCAAGCGGAAGCAATCTCATGGGTATTTTCTCCGGAGTTCTTGCCGTCCAGGAGAGCCTTCAATTAGACGCAATGCAAGCACCAACACAAGTCGACGCTCACAACACTGCAAAGCAATGGCATATAGAGAACGTTCCTGTGGCAGGCTTAACAGGTCCCTCTACAAAAAGTCATCCCTGGACAGAAATGCTTAACGGCAGCGAACCTCAAACTTCTGCGATTGCCTCATATATACCGGAAGACTTCATGATGGCCGAAAGTAATTCAGCGACAACACTGCTAGAAATGCTAGCAGCATCCGGCTTGTGGGCAACGGTTGTTAATCAACAAGCCTTTAAAGACGGGCGCACAACTCGCGTGGCAGAGCGCCTGAAGAAGCAACTGGTGCTTGACGATACTCAATTGGAATTCGTGCTCAAGTCAGATCAAGAATCGCTACATCAGATTGCCATCACTGGCAGTGATCTTTACATAACCGAGGGCGGCGATGTTACCGTGCTGATTCTTGGTGCTCCAGATTTCACCGAAACTCTACTGACTCATTTCAAACATGCGGGTCCCACCCTTGATGAAGGAATTGCAGTGGAAGAACTAGAGGTAGATGGAGTTCGTTGTGTTCACATTTCAACGTCACACCGTCAGGTAGATGCCTATGCCGCTAATCCGATGGCTGGTCTCCACGTGCGCAGTAACTGCTTCGACGCTTTGAACAAGGTACTTGCAACCATCAAGAGCAGAAGAGGCTTGTCCACCACCGACGAGTTCAAATACGTGCGCAAACTGATGCCCTGGAGTTCGAATAACAAGGACGTCTTCGTCTATTTTTCGGATCCTTTCATTCGTCACCTGACCGGACCGGAGCTGAGATTGACACAGAGACGACGAATGATGTGTCACAATCATCTGAAGATGATCGGTCATGCCATATTGCTGCATGCTACAGAACAGCGCCGGTTGCCCGATACATTTGAAGACCTCTATCTCTCCGACTGTGCCCCTGGAGTCTTTAACCAGAGACCATTTATCTGCCCTTGTGGTGGCGACTACAATTTGATCCCCCAACTGCACAGCGTCACAGCGACCTGCAGCGTTCATGGAACTGAAGCATTTCTCACTCCATGCATTGAGATACCTCTGGCTTACGTTTCAAGGAGCGAGGCATCCCAATACGAACAATTTCTAACCGAATACAACTCCTACTGGCGCACTTATTTCGACCCCATCGGCATAAGAATGACCATGGATGAGGAATCCTACCAGGCAGAAACCATTGTGCTGCCCTTAATCGACAACTCAATTTACACCGCATTAGCAGCAGCGATGCAAGGAGAGACAAAGCTGTTGGAACCATCTGTAGTACCAGCAAAAACTATATTTACGACTTCGTTCAAACTTGATTTTTCCCAACTGACTCACCATCCGAGCCAAAGCTTTGTCAGAGGTCTTATCGGGGGAACAAGCAATCACTTCGACAGCGCTTTCAATCGATTCTTGATGTATGCCACGGAAAACCAGTTTAGCTTTCATGTATATGACGCAGATCCCACATTCGGATTAGACATGCCTGCTCTATTCGGCTTCTTCGCCACTCTCGGTCAGGGCGGAACACGATCGATGGGGGGACCAACAGTATGGATAGCCGGTCTTATTGCTTCACTCAACGCCCCGGTCTATGCAAGTATTCCATTGGTAGACACGCAAGTGGCGGATCAATTTTTGGCTGAGCTAGAACGCGCCATGACCGCACCGGAGAGAATGCCTACCGGTTTTATTTCACGGGATTTTTCGCGAGTCAACCTGTGCGGCAGTAGAGAAGTTTATGCTATCGGATTGCAATTCGGACCTGCAAAACTGCGAATCTATTGGGCTCGCATTGGAGAAAAGCTCTACATGTGCAGCAAGCTGAACATTTTGGAAGATCTCTTTAACCAACACGAGGAAAGAACTGGCGTCTTCGCCGATCAGGGTTCTGCAAGTAGGGAGGCTCCCATCGACTCCGCCTGCCACCAAGAAGGTATTCGTGGACATGCTATGGTTCAAGTACGCTCGGAGAATTGGAAGGAGGTCTGCAAAGATGCCCTGACTGGCTGGCGCGAGAACTGCAGAAAAACGTGTCACAAGAACCTGGCACCGCTGACGGTGTCGGCCCGTGCACTTCATTCTCTTCGCGGCAGTGACGCTCCAGTCACCGCCGGTGATTTGATGAATTGTATATACGCCAACAGCGAAACAACTCGGCTCTGTCCTGAGACCGGCGTTTATTCATACGACGCCGACTCGGGTATGGTGTCATGCAGTGTGCATGGTACCGCGGATCAGCCGAGACAGAAAGGAACTTTTGAGACGAGCGGCTTCCTTCTAATGGAAGAGATTTCCAGAATCACTGCTGCACTCACATTCATTGAAGAAGGGCTTCACGCACGTTTAATCGTGCGTCGAACAAACGGCTGAATTAGAGTTTCTTACCTTTGCTGAAGCCCGGGTGTGGACGATTCGGGGGGGGAACCACCCACCAGGTAACGCGTCTATGTTTCAAGACAATGATACCAGCGTGTGTGCTCCGAAAAGGATTGGACTGTGTGCAATCAGCACGGTATTGCCGAAAGAAAAAATGCATCAGCCAGCGGTATGAATCACAACGCAAACTCATCTGATGACAGTTGCGCTATGGCCCAATCGATTCTTAGAGTTAAAATAAACCTAGTCGCCACCGCTGAACAACAGTGGCGCCATGGTTGTTTTACCGTAATGGGAGTCTCAGTCTGGTACCAAATCTGGTGTTTATGAGGAACCTGCTATGAAGATGCCGGTGCAAGTTGTTTTCAGGAATATGGACAAGACACAGTGGATTGAAGACATTATTTTAGAAAAAGCGATGGGGCTTGAGCGGTTTCACGACCATATTATTGGATGTCGAGTCGTGGTAGAGGTGCCTCACAGGCGCCACCATCAAGGTAACGCCTACCAGGTTCGCATCGACATAAGCGTGCCAGACAAAGAAATAGTAGTGACTCGGCTCGAAGAAGAGCGGAAAGAGCATCAGGATGTTGCGATCTCAGTTCGGGATGCCTTCGAGAGCGCCAGGCGCCAACTGGAAGAATATTCTCGAAAACGGCGTGGTTTTGTTAAATCCCATGAGCCTGTGCCACACGCTAGAGTGACAAAGCTCTTTCCTGAGGAAAGCTATGGTTTTCTGGAGACAGCAGACGGCAGAGAAGTGTACTTCCACGCTAACAGTGTAATTAACGAAGAATTCCCTCGCCTGATAATAGGCATAGAGGTAGTCTTCGTAGAGGAAGACGGAGACAGCGGTCCTCAGGCAAGTTCAGTTAGAATTGCTGCCTAATCGACATAAACGTAAGGCACATTCCAGCTCTTCGGAGTGCCCCCCGATTAGAATATGGCGACTCAAGCAATGCCTCATCCCATCGGCACCGCCCGTAATCAGAATCAGAACGCAGGTGCAGACTCACGGATTTGACCCGACTGAAGCCGTAGTGGAACTTATTCCGGTGAAGGAGAAGATACCATGCGTGGTGAAGTACAGTTCAGCTGAAGGAAGCTTGCACCATCCAGCCGCCAAAACACTGCAGCGGAGACTTAAAAACCTCCGCTGCCAACTCAATTTTCAGTTTGCTATGGATGCAGCCTGCTATGGATGCAGCCTAGATTAACGTACCCACCGTTTGGGTCACGTCCGCACGGTCGTGCGCCATCGTTTCCTGAATCAGATGATCGACAACTGCTTTATAGTCGCCGCCGGATTCTTTGAAGACGGCAATCTGCCTGTCAGCGCTGGTGCCTTCTTTGAGAATTTTCAGGATGTGATTTATTTCTTTGCGACTGCCCAGTTCGTCGACCACGTCATCAACGAAATCCATCAATTCATAAATGAGGTCTCGTGTAGGCACTTCCATCTGCTTGCCGAAATCGATCAGTTTTCCGTCCAAGCCGTATCGAAGCGCTCTCCACTTGTTCTCTTGAATAAGCGCACGACGATAAAGGCGAAAGCCAAGATTCGCTTTGATGAGTTTGTGCAATTTCGCCACGATGGCCTGAATTAACGCTGCCACCGCAATAGAGTCTTCCGCGCGGGTGGGAATGTCGCAAATTCTGAATTCCAGGGTTGGATAAATCGGGTGCGGGCGCATATCCCACCAGATGCGCTTGCCGTTATCAATGCAATTCGTTTTGATCAACAAATTGATGAAGGCGTCGTACTCACCTCTGGAATTAAAGTAATCGGGAATTTCCGTCCGCGGATACTTCTTGAAAATTTCGCAGCGATAGGACTTCAAACCAGTCTCAATACCACGCCAGAATGGCGAGCTGGTGGTGAGTGTAAGAAGGTGGGGCAGAAAATAGCGTGCAGCGTTCATTATTTGAATCGCCATCTCACGGTCTTCCAGACCCACATGTACGTGAGTACCGAAGATGAGCAAGCTGCGCGATAAAATCTGCATGTCTTCCACAAGTTTATGATATCGCTCGTGTTCGGAGATCTTTTGCCCTGCCCAGTTAGCAAACGGGTGTGTCGACGCAGCAACAATCTTCAGCCCTTGCTTTTCTGCAAGGTCCGAAATTGTTCTTCGCAAATGAAAGAGGTCATCTTTCGCTTCGCGAGCAGAGTCGCACACCAGAGTGCCAACCTCAATCATGCATTGATGCATTTCGGGCTTAACTTGCTCGCCCAATAGCTTCACGGCGTCGTCATAGATCAAATCGACGCTCGAGCTCAAGTCTCGAGTTTCCGGGTTGATCAGCTGATACTCTTCTTCAATGCCAATAGTGAAATCCCTGATCATCTATGAACCTCCATGTGGCCAAGCCAACAGGTAATTGAAAGCAATTGAGAGCGATGCAGTTATTGTCTGCCTTCGACAATAAAGACCGGCACCATGCCGCCGCCAGCGGTAACATTCGCCAGTTCCGAAACAGAAAGTCTAGTGAAAGCACTGCCTACTTTGCCATCAAACAAAAGCGGGTCGAGATCCACTAGTTGGTCGGCAAAGGCAACCGAACCATCTTGGCAGATGTACGGAAACTCTTCCCTAGCGGTAGCAACGCGTTCTTGCACAAGGTAGTCTGCGCCCAATGACGAATTTATGGCATCCTCCCATTGTTTTTCATCGCACTGCCAACCGACAAAAATGCCTTTGCCGCCGTACTCATCGTTCGGCTTCAAAACCAAATTGTCGCGGTTCTTTCGCGTAAACTCAAGCAAATCTATGTCCTTACCCATGTGCCGAGTCTTGCGCTCTTCCACCCGGCGAGTCCAGGGAACATGTCGACCGATGAATTCCCGCTCTTCAGCAGGAAAGAATTGCTCAAACCGCTCATCGGTCAATACGCCAAAAAGCAATTTCTTATGGATGAGCTTGCCTCTGAACGAATTAACCATACAAACAGCACGGGCCTCGCAAGCCTTGAGCAAAGCCTGACACTCATCAACCTTCTCGAGGAATTCATTAACCAGTACACGCTTATAGATAATGTCGATTTCGAAGTCGCCATGCCTGAGACGACCACCGCTAAATTCCAGATCGCGAGGATCGGCGATGGTGGTTTCATACCCGTGTGACTCAAAGTACTCTTTGAACAATTCAAACTCGCGCTGGGTCGGCAATCCACGATAGTCCACAATGGCGATTTTGGGCTTCGCCGCAGAGGGTCCGGCAAATTCCGAGTAAGCCGAAAGCAAAGTTTCGAGCATGCGCGCTCTACCGGCCACCGGCGTTAATCGAAATTGCTCCTGCAGTAGCTTCAAAGGCTCCATCCCTTGAAAGATCTCCGATGCCACATCACTATATGCAATACCAGCCGGAGTTTCCGCGTTAAGCTCCACAAATTGAAAGCTAGACTCAGTCAGAAATGAATCAAGCCGAGAGGTGCGAGATACCCCCTTGAAGCCAGGTTCAAAAGCGATGAGCTTGCGCTCGGCCTCGGTAACTCCAAGGTAATCGAGCAATTCGTTATTACCGACGGCAAGATCCCCTACTTTGAGCATCGATTGCCAGATCCGCTCGCAAACCCGGGTTGCGTAATCGAATTGCTCGCGGCCGACGAAGTGAGGCCGCAAATAAGGACAGAGCATTCGCCCGCCGAATACGAGCTGTACCTCGTCTAGTTTGTTGCGAAGTTGGTCCCGGCTACGTTCAATGAGCCCCGGAGTGTCGCGCAGTAATGTGTGATACTGAGCCACAGCCTCTTTGTATAAGTCTTTTGAGAGCGTCTGCATTGTGTTCACCTACACTCTTACAGCGCCACCAACGGTGGCGGGAGGGTTGATCATATCGGCCCAGTTGAGTGACCGGTATGGTGAGTAATTACCAAAGGCATACTGGGAGCAGAGATCTGCAACACACTTGATCAACCACTGCTGGTTCTCTTCACCGACAGATCTCACATCGGCATCAGGAGCAGGGTTTGTGAAATCAATGGCATAAGGAATGCCGTCGCGAATGGCAAACTCAGCTGTATTGATGTCGTATCCCAACGCCTCGTTGAGCGCGAGGCAGTCTCGCACGATGCGATCATGAAGCTCGGGTTCGAGGAAACCTTCTGCGCAGAAATATTGGCCTTGTAGATAAGGCTTTGAAGGATCGTAAGGCATGATGAGAACATTTTTTCGGCCGATAGTGTAGCAACGTACATAGCGGTCAAAGTTGATGAATTCTTGCAGCATCATGCAGATGGTACCGGATTCATTGTAGTAGTGGAGAAGTTCTTCCATCGAATGAATCTTATAAACGTTCTTCCATCCGCCGCCGTCGTACGGCTTCATGATGGCTGGAAGCCCGGTGTACTCAAGAATCCCCTCCCAGTCCATGGGATATTCCAAATTACGTAGCGACTCGTCGGTAATATCCTTGATATAAGATTTTTGCGGGAGCAAAACCGTACGCGGAATTGCTATTCCCAGACGCGCAACTAACGCGGTGCCAAAGAATTTGTCATCTGCCGACCACCAGAACGGGTTGTTGATAATGATGCTACCGGCCAGCGCAGCAGCTTTGAGGAACGCCCTGTAGAAGGGAACTTCATGCGATATACGGTCAATAATGATTTTGTATTCGCACGGATCAACCGCCTTTACGCCGCCAACCCTGATCATCTCTGCCTCGAAGCCGTAATCCGAGGAGTTGACGTGCTCGATGAAGCGTTCGGGAAATGAGGTTTCGCGCCCGACCAGCAGACCTACTTTCATTGCGTTCGTCCTATTGTGATTGAGGTGGTTACGAGAGGATGCCATTCTGAGAATGTTACTATCACTTAAGTTCACCTACCCCTTCTTGATGCGCCGATTTAGGCAAGGCTACTAATTTTTTAACTTAGCAACCTCAAGGTACGGCTTAACAAGTGACTGAAAGCATTCTTTTAAAAAAAATGCAAGAGTCACTGGCATGCCCGTACTCAGTGCTCAGCAAGAGGAGAGTGCGCAGCAACAACACCCCAAAAGTATAATTGAAGTGTTAGAACGTCGTCTGTTAGTACAATCCGTCAATTGGGCATGGGTGATACGGTCTCGCCGTAAGCAGGCTCATTTGGTACCAAATAAAGTCTTAATAACCTGTATCGTCAGCCACCTCCTTTCAGAATCGCGAGCGTGACCGAGCTGAGAGTCGCGGGTATAGGCCGCATTACCCGGGAGGAACTCGTTCCCCGGGTATCCATTGGGCTTCCACCGCCCGCCCTGTCGGTTTCTGATAAACACTCCCCTCGGCTGAATCATGTAATTCAATACATCAGCGCTACCGAAAAAGCGGGGGTGATTGCTACGCAAAGAACCCGTTGCATAAATCGCTAGAACTGCCACCGCTGGCACCTGGTTGAGCTGAGCTGAGTTGGCAATCGTGGTTGGCAATCAGGCCAAGATCGAACAGAGCCTCAGCGGCTCTGCGATATAACCTTAGGCTCGTCTTTCTTTCTTCAGCATTAAGGAGAGAGGAACGGCCACCGGTAGACACCACTCCACCAACGCCCCCGGGAGAGCAGGTTTGCGTTTGCGGCCGTTCTTGGGATAAAGCGATTTTGGAATTGACCTCAATTATGTAGATCGGGACAGCCCGGGATTAGGGCTGCGTAGTGAGGCCCGCGTACTGATGCGCGGATGTAATGAAAATCATACAAGTGTGCCAGCTGTCCGTTTATTACTGGCGCCGACACCAATGGCTGTTTTGTGCAATTGGTATTCCGGTGGCTCTTGAACGACAGTCTTTGGAGTCGCCTTATACAGGGAATTTGCCCATTCAGAATCATAATGTTCTCCGATGTTGCTCTAGCTATGTCGCTATTTTAGAGGAGAATTTCTACCAACTCTCGACAGGCACTAGATTCTCTTCAACTTACGCACTGGAATTATTTTCAGCACAACGTTCACCCGTCATTACCAATCTTCGATAAATCAAGTACACTGCATCAGGAATAGAAGTGGATTGCATGTGAATTCTGTCAACGCCATATTAAACTTCTTCGCCGGCCTATCAACGATAGAGGCAACCTTTTGGCTGTTCGTGCAAAATGTCCTTCAGTTCGTAATGTGTGTGCTTGGCGGTCACACAATACTGATGCTGTTTCGTAAACGAACCATAGTAGAGCCGCCGCCTGCTCTCTCAAACAAACAGATTCTGCTGGCCTGCCTGTGCGTAGTGCTCAACACCATGGTGGCAGTTGCCGGCTGGTTTCTGTGGAAACGAGGCATTATTCAAATAAAGATGAATATTGACTGTTTCATCCTGGTGGACATGCTAATTTTGCTTGTAGTGATGGACTTCCTGATGTACGTGTCGCACCGCATCGCTCATTTTTCGATGATTTTTCCACTGATTCATAGTACACATCATCTGGAGGAACATCCGCGTCCGTTGTCGCTATTTGTGTTGAGTCCGATGGAAGTGTTCGGTTATGGATCATTGTGGTTGGTGGTTATTGCGGTTTACCACTCATCGTGGCTAGGCATAGTTCTCTACTTGTTGCTCAACGCAACATTTGGCACGCTCGGTCATCTGGGTGTTGAACCGTTCCCGAAACAATGGCTGTCGATTCCATTGCTGGGCCATTTGACCACCAGCACATTTCACGCCCAACACCATACAAACGGAAACGAGAACTTTGGTTTTTACACCGATATTTGGGACAGGCTGTTCGGCACTCTCAGTAAAACCTACAGGGAGCTTTTTGAAACTGCGGCTTCAAAAACGGTATTAGACAAAGGACTCTGAAGCACCGGCCGGCAATTTGCTCAACCCGCATAGCTTACCGAGATTTGGCCTCAACCTCCAGAAAGCATAAACGTTGCTTCTGGCATCCCCGGGGTTGGGCCATGAAGGTGAGTCTCTCCGCATACCGCATAACACCGGCGTCCTTCTCCGAGAATTGTCCGGCACCAGAATATCGAAGGACCATCCGATTATCCAGACAGCAAGTCGTCACCGTTATTGATGAGCTTGTTCGGTATTTGCGACGTGACTGTGCCCAACTTGAGTTTTCAAACTGCCTACAGTGCGCAGCGCGATTGTACTCGAAAAATCGCACTGTTGGCGTGGTATCAATTCATGTGATACCTCCAACAGTGCGCACAAGTGATTTTGAGCCGCCAGAGTTAAATCAATTCAAGAACGGTGGACGAGAACCTAACGAGAATCAGGTCCTCCGATGTAGTGCAACACCATCTCGTGCCAGTATGGCCAATCGTGCGACCAACCATCCCACACGCGCAACGCATGCCAAATGTTTTTCGCCCATAACTGATCGGATAATTCCTGGTTACTGGCGAAGGAAGGATCATCTCGTCCTACAACGACAATATTATCCACATGTCGAATTGCCTCTATATGGATCGGATCATCCAAGGTGCGAACATACTCAACAGGATTGCACCGATGAATATTCTCGTCATAAAATCCGTCGGTGAATTTTGTAATGTCGTACACACCACTCAATCCGATCGCTCGATTAAACAGTGGGGCATGCTTAAGGGCAATATCAAGAGCATGATACCCGCCGAAACTCGCGCCGATAGAAATCAGGAATGGATTGTCATTCCTTGCCTGCGTAAAAGGCACCACTTCATTGACTATGTAATCCTGGTAGGCGAGGTGTCTACGCGCTCGATCTGCCGGATGTGCACCTTTGTTGTACCAGCTTTCACTGTCCACACTATCTACGCAAAATACCTGCAGCCAACCTTTTTCCAGATGCTCACCTAACGTGTCCATCATGCCGCGGCTTTCCCAATCAAAGAATCGCCCCATGGACGTTGGGAAAACAATCACGCGGGCGCCGTGATGCCCAAACGTCAGTAGCTCCATGTCACGGTTGAGTCTGGGACTATGCCACTTATGATACTCTCGATTCAACTGAAACCTCCAATCCGTTTTCGCATGCTGGTAGGGCATTTTAAACACCCGCGCCGTCTTTTACAAGAAGCGCCTTATACCTACTTATTGGTGAGTATAGAAGAACGAGTACGCGCAAGCACGTTCAGATGTAGATTCAAGTGTTGCGGGCACGTCACAGTAATGCTTCTAACACACTTAGACACGTTCAATAGTGAAAGAGTGCTTATGCTGCAACGCTCTTGTCGACCTGAAATCTCGCTTTGCAAGGTCCGGAAACATCGTCAGCCATTTTGCGTCATAGTTTGAGTCGTGTACGGGAAATTCACTGATGAAGATCGCAAAGCCGTGGCGTGGCGGGTTTATCGCAGCGCTGGCTTGTCTACTACTGTCCAACTCAATCGCATTGGCCCAGAGTCCATCATCTTCCGTGCGTTCTCAGGGAGGCTCTTTTCTAGGCGAACTCAAAGACATGTTGCACTCACCGGCACTTAGTAGTTTCGTTCAAAGCAAGGTAGTTCCCGGGTTGCGCGATTCACAATGGCGAGATCTTCCGCTCAATCTACAACCACAGCAAGGACCGGTGCCTGACAATTATTACCGCCCGAGACAAACTAAGCCGTATTACAGTGACAGAAACCCCTATCACGGTGAAAACTCATATAACGATAACGCCAGCGGTGACACACCCTCTGGAAACGCTCCTGCTGCATTTCGCACTCTCCTCCCACGGGAAGTACGAGCTCTGGGTCGATACGACATCAGTGTCTTGATTGATCGGTCCGGTTCCATGTCCACTCAAGATTGTCCTTCTCCTTACTCTCCCGACATGGCAATATCACGATGGGACTGGTGTCGCGAACAGACGGCTTACCTGGCAAGAGAGACAAGTTCACTGTCGCGAACCATTACGGTGGTTCCTTTTGCAAATAAGGCGCAGAGATTCGAACACGCAACGGCTGCCGATATACATGGCATATTCAGTATGACGTCACCCCGTGGTTCAACAAACCTTGCGGGGGCATTGAAAATTGAGCTGGAAACATACATTCAGGCTAAAGAAGCAGGTATACGGATGCGCCCCCTCATGATTGCAGTTATTTCCGATGGGGTTCCCAGTAGCAAGGCCGCGGTGAAAAGGGTAATTGCAGATGCCACCAGACGTCTGTCAAATCCGGATGAAATACGAATTACGTTCCTTCAGGTGGGCACTGATGACAGTGGCACGCGTTTTCTTCAAGAACTTGACAGGGACCTCCTTGACGAAGGCGCAGTAGCTGACATAGTGAAAACTCGCGATTTCAATCAATTGCTGTATACGGGATTACCAGCCGCATTGGCCAGCTCGCTTTCCGATCGAGCTTTTTAAGACTGGCTATGGAATGGGCACTATTGTTCCTGCTATCAGCTTCCAAAAGCACCATTTAGTCGGAGTTCTCATTCTCTGTAGCGGTACATGTATCAGGTCCGCTAGATCGATGTCTTGTTCAAGTTAGCGAAGCGGCAGTATCGAAGTCTTGATCGCACCGCGCTTTTCCCTGGCAATACGAATGGAATTGCCCAAGGGAAATCTTACCGGTTTCCAAGTGCCACGTCTTGTAATCACGGGCAGCTGGTGAGCTTAAGACCGAGTATGCCAACAAGAACTAAACCGACACACACGATGCGGGTGAAAGTAAGCGGTTCGCCAAAACAAATCGTGCCAAGAAAAACTGTGCCAACCACGCCTATTCCCGTCCACACCGCATATGCAGTGCCTAAGGGAATTGTTCTTACCGCCATTGCAAGTAGGCCGATGCTTAGAATCATCGCTGCCACTGTGCCAGCCAACACCAAGATACGGTCCAAGCCGATGAACTTAAGACCGACAGCCCATGCAACTTCCAGCAATCCGGCGACAAGAAGAAAAAGCCAGGACATACAGACCTCGAATCGGGTCGTCCCGGCATAGGAATTGGTGTCAAGTCGTCTTGACTAAGATCAATAGTATCACTCTTCGAAAAAATTCGCATTTTTCTTTCAAACAAACTGACAATTCTGTTTCCAAGTGCCAAAGCGCAAGTTCGGACAAATGCAGAACCAAAGTGACTGTCGCGAAGTCACCAAGAGTACATGTTGAGTCCGTCGAAAACGCCAGCAGGTACGGCTGAATCATCTCCCCGGCGCAATCTTATTGCAATGAGTACCAAGATGCTGACACTCGATTGGTTTGAACTGCACTGGCGCGATCGCAGCATCAGTATCTGAAACAGGTCGTTTTTGGCGGATAAGCCGCGCAAACAAACTTGGACCAGTGACTGACGCAGGAAGTGACAATAACATCGAGATGACTGATATGAAAATGGGGGTGCAGAAATCCTGCATTCTTCGTACTGTAACGTGATGAAGGCTGCTTTAGAAATGATGTTGAGGGAGTACAAACCCGGCGTTCACGGATTCTACGTATGGCATCCTCCGAAAAATCAAGCACAATGGAAAGGATTATGCACAGAGGAAACTGCGGTGGGTGGAAATCAAATACGTAGCGAGATTAGAAATGAAATCGCCGAAGTTCCGGGTCGCGAAAAAAGCCACATCACCAATAAGGTAACGTGGTTGATCGTTGCGACTGCGCAACTCGCTTGTTTCCCGGCATCGGCATCAGAAGACTTTGCCCCTGTGCCCCGGGCTGACACCATTTCCAATGCTCCTGGTAGTTCGTCCACCTCATCGCCTTGCGTCGATGTACATTCGATTGCCGGTGCATGGAATTCAGATCTGGGTCCCGTTGAGATAAAGATTGATAGTGTAGCCACCGATGGACGAGTTCGATTGTCCGGCTCGTGGACCCAAGGGGAAAAGAAGGGCGTGATTACCGGAGGAATATTTGACGGGCAGACCATGGTGCTGGATTACTATCTTCCATGGAATCAACAATACGGCAGATGGACTCTTCAAAAATCTGAAGGATTCAAATTCAACGGCATCAAAGAACAACCAATTGGCACCAGCCGCGGAGCCTGGAATATGTCTCGTCCATGTGGTATCAACAAACCGGCAGCTGCTATTCAATTAGGAAGCCAACCTGCAGTGCCCAACTAGAGCAGATAACGAAGATTGCTCCAACCCGCCGATTCTGTGCCGAGCCAGTAGGCACGCAGTGGCGCCGATCAGCAACCGGGCGGAGCCGTGGGCATGCTTCCATGGTTTATCGGCTTACAAAAAGGTGTGCCAGTTTGTCGAATTCAGCCTTCTGGCTCGGTATCGAGCTCCATCTCGAGATTAAACACTCAAGAGCGTCGTCGCCCGCATTAGGGCGTTATTTTCTACGACCTGGCAAAAGCGAGGTTCGATTGAGCGGAATTTTTACGGTGGATTCAGGCAATACACCCGCTTTTACTCTCGCTTCCAGCGAAAGTTTACCGTTCTCATCACGCACCAATCGCGCCGAACTAACGTCGGCGTCAACAAGTCCTCCAGCTACTTTCACTTTCAATCCTTTGATGTTATTCAATTCAGGGCCGCGAGGGCCCACTTTCATATCGAATGAGAGTTTGGGACCGACCTCAAGATCTTGTCCACCTACGGCTTTCGGTATGGTAACAGGCTTATCAAAATTGACTTCAATCGGTCTGCTGCCATCAGGCTTGCGGTCCCCCAGATCAACGCCCCGAAGGTTCTCGGTGAGAAAGCGCCCGATCTGTCCCAAGAACTGCTTGGCGGGTTCGGCGAACTCGCGCGGAAGCACACTGGTAAGGAATTCGCCCAACTTCCGAATAAAACCCTGAACCTTCTCTGCAAATGACCCGGGACGAGCAGTTCTGTCACCAGAATCAGGAGTTGGCGTTGTGCTGTCCCCCCTGCGCCCGGGAGTACACCTTCCTCCACTGCAAGAAGCGAGTACCTGATCGCCATCAGTGAGTTCCAACCCCGTCGCCATAGCAGGGGGCAAGTCAGTGGATGTCTTAGCTACTGGACCAGCGGCCAGAGCCTCATAAGCATCTTCCACCGGTCCGCCCCACTCCGAGCGTTCTGGTGCAGGAGCCTTTGTATCATCCGAAATTTCCAATACCATCACTGACTACCCATAGTAAGAGCGCACCAAAAGAACCACTATAGGAATGTTTTGTGGCAGGTTCGTGGATTTGGGGTCTTCAAAGCTGAAACAGTCATCAGCCAACACACAATTGACACAAATAATAGCTTCCTCTTCATTTGTTATATTTGCTCAATATTTATCTGATTAGATTAGGGAACAAGAGCGAATCAAGATTTGAACTAATTGGTAACGGCGGTAGAAAAACTACCCTGAGTCATTTTACGTACGAACGCCAGGGCAACCCGGCGCCAACTCTCGTGCGCAAAAGACTAGCAAGAGATCTTTGATGCAAAGCGTGGTTGACTGAGTTAATGCAGGAGAGGAACATTTCACCATGGGCAAGCTAATTACATTATCCACAGGAACACTACTTTGCTGCGTGGCTGTGTTGATCTGGTCTCAGATTGAGCACGTCAATCAATTGATAAGGCAACAGGAAATGCGCATTGATAGAGAGTGCTGTTCAGATGTAACTTTTGACTTGGATGCTACGACCCTGGATCAGCTTGAGAAGCTAACCTCTGCTTATGCTTCATCAGGCATCTCTAAATCAGCAGAAAGACAAAACAAGCAAAAGTGTGCAGTATGGAGCAGGAAGACTGCACATACCTTACATTCAGTATTTGGCATTTCAGAACTAGAAAGAAAACTGGCTGCAAAAACTGCGCAAGAGCTATAAACTGTTGTGGTGTAGTGTGGTGTGTCAGAATAGACTGAACGAACAAAGATTATCCTGCTCCGGGATTAACTTTCCGCGATACTTGTGCTAGCCACCACAGTATCGTGAGGCCAGCCCATCTGGAAGAACCTGCTTAATAATGTAAGCGGGGAGAACTATTGTCGGTTGCACAGTCGCTGCAGGTATTCTTCCAGTACCTGGTTGTCGAAAACAGAAGTACTCCATTGCCAATGGACAATGGAGGAGACAGTGGACTGGATGCATTTGACGGGGGCGCCTCTGAACTAAGCAATCTGAGAGTCTGTATCAGTTCGTCGTGGCTAACCGGGCCACACAAAAATTCCACAGGTATCATTTTCGTGGGACTTGTCCTGGCAGGACTACTATGGGCTTGTATGCCAAGAATGGGGGCATGGCTTTGTAACGTAGTCCTGGATAACAACCTGTTTTCCTGATTACGAAGATTCGGTTGAGTCCTCACCTACTGCGGCAAAAAGCGCTTTGAGGTCTGCAACAGCATCTAGGGCGTCCGTGTTACTCACTGCGCTGACAACTAGATCTGCGGAGGATTCGACAGCGGCTGTAAACAGACTTGCCGCCGATTCGTCAAACAGGTCAAAATCTGGAAGTGTGGCAAGCTTTGCCTGACGCTGTGCTCCGGGGCAGGACGCTCCTGAGTATGCAACAGCACCCTTGGCAGTAACAAACTCCAGGGAAAGCCTTTCTTTAACACTCATTTTGCCTGACATTTGGTTCACGTCCGTTTCTTAGAGAATATTCATATACTGGACCAAACATATGGAGTTTGCATGGAGGCTTTCTGCAGATCTTCTGGACTGCTATAAGAACACTGCTCTACTCATCGCCCATGGCGCTCTGGTAGACTGGTTCCTGAGTTGCAACTTACGTGGGGACCGCGCATGAATCTCTCCATAGAACGGTGTCATCGAAAACCTCTAACCAGCATTTTTCTGTTTTCGGTTAGCTGCCTGTGTGCTCTCTTTTCGGTTTCCCCATCTTTCGCACAGGACGAACAATTTCCTGAACGTGGAAATCGAGCGGACTGGAGCCAAGCCATCCCCTATTACAATTTGGGCAACAAGTATCTGGAGCATCAGCGATATCAGGAAGCTGCAACCAATTTCGAAGACGCAGTGGCTATCTATCCGTATGACGCAGACTTCCATGTAAACCTGGGAGTTGCCTACAGAAAACTTGAAGACTACGCCAGCGCCGAGCGTGCTTTCAGGAGAGCTAGCGAGCTGAATGCTAAGGATTGGATGACCTGGAGCAACCTGGCGAATGCTTATTTGAAACAGAACAAATACAAAGAAACAAAAACCGCCTTCGAACGAACGCTCACCTGTAACCCTCCCTCCAGCGAGCGAACGGCTATTCAGAAGGACTTGATGGACTTACAAAAAATAATCACCATGCAAGAACTCAACGCTAAGGCCGCAGCTGGTGCGAAGAAAAATGCACAGGCGACTCGATCTCCTGTTCTGAAAGCTGGCGAGAAGAAGATGATCAGTGCGGCGGGCTCCCGGGAACCCGTTATTAACTCGCAGACTCCGCTCATCGCTCCGACAAGCAAACAACAGCTAAAGGACAGTGGTTGGGACTATAGCTATTAGCACCAATCTCCAAGCTAAGTTCAAACCTTTAATCAAATAGCTCGGTCGCGCTATCATGTTTTATCAAAATCATTGATGCCAAAGGTACGGATATCCAAGATCGATCAACTCCGGTTACTTGTCATAATCTCTTCAATTGCAGTAACCAGCCCGTCTATTTCTGCATCGCTAGTGAAGTAATGAACGGAGGCCCTTATACAATCCGGAGATGGAATTGTTCGCACATATATTTTCAATGCATCAAGCTTTCCGACCACATCACGATGATTGGCTCCCTCCACCCGAAAACTCACCAGGCCTGATTCCGCCTTCGATAGTAGGCATTCCACTCGATCGATAGCGGATAGCTTCTCTATCAATCTGTTTGCGTTCTTCAACACAAGTTCTTCCCGTTGTGGAGGCGAACCGAAAGCTTGATGAACTGCAATTGAATTTCTAAGTCCCGCTAGAATCGGAATCGGACCTGTGCCTACTTCAAAACGAGATGCCCCTGCGGTAAATCCGGTGGGCTGTCCTGTCTTGTAATCCATGGAACTTCCTCTCCATCCGACAAATGTGGGTTGAATGAACTCCAGAGCGTGTGGTGCTACGTAAAATGTTCCTGCGCCTTCCGGTCCGCAAGTCCACTTGTGTCCGGTAACTGAATAGAAATCAGCACCAAACTCGGTACCAAGATCACACGCAGCTACACCGGCAGACTGAGCGCCATCAACCAGAAGTAAGACATTTTTTCGACGGCACACGGTTGCAATTTCAGCTACAGGTAGCATCTGGCCGGTGTTCCACAGCACGTGGCTGATCAATACCATGCGTGTGCGCGGAGCAATGGCGCTATCAATTATTTCAACCATCTCGTCTTTGGACTTAGCGCCAGACAATGCACAGAACGTCAATTCTACATTCCTGCGGCGCTGTACTTGCATGACAGCATGAATGACACCAACGTGTTCGCAATCGGTAGTCAGCAAGTGATCGCCGTCTCTCCAGTCTATACCCCAGAGAGCGATATTGCAGCCTTCGGTGACATTCTGAGTCAGAGCGTATGATCCCGCAGAACCGCCCAATTCATCCGCGAGGGCTTGTCGTGTGGCGTCTTGTTCCGACACCATCCAGCCAAACATAGCTGCGTGAAACGGACCAACTTCCTGAACATGGTCGTAGGTTTTCGCAATGGCATCGATGCTCGACTGCGGCATTGTGCCCTGCCCTCCATAATTGAGATACAACTTATTACGCAAGGCGGGGAACTGCGAACGGTGTTCAATTAAAGCATCCATACACGAGTGTGCCATCAGCCTTGTGCTCCTTTTCGTTTTCATAGAATTATCACACGATCCTGCTGTCAGGCAACCGCTATAATGCATCCATATCGATTCGTGTGGTCTAGGGGGCCTCAATCCCGAACTCGAGTTTTCTTCGGGTGTCGCCCGGACGATATCGGTATCGCGCCGAGAACGAGTGTTTTGACGCTGATCACGAAAAATTTCCCGATTTTTTGGGATAGAATCTAACCAAATCCGGTTCGCGACGCGCAGAGGAGCAGCAGATGTCAGCATTCAAAGTAGATGACGCGATAGCAACTTTGATTCACATCGGCAAAGTTTGCTATTCCAAAAATTGGTCTCTGGCAACCAGCAGCAACTACAGCCTGGTTCTGCAACGTGAACCGCTACGCCTTCTAATGACAGCGAGCGGAAAAGACAAAAGCAAGTTAGTTCCCTCAGATTTTGTCATCATCAATGAACGAGGCAACATCGAATGTGGTGCCACAGATCAAACAGATCTGTCCATAGCAAAGGCCTCAGCAGAGACCATGCTGCACATTGTTCTGGCGAAAGATCCCATGGTTGGCGCAGTCTTGCACACCCATTCAGTCTACGCTACAGTGCTGTCCGCCCGGCACGCAACCAACAGATTCATAGAACTTGCCGGGTACGAAATGCTCAAGGCTTTGAGAGGCGTAACTACGCACGACACCTCGGTCAGAGTACCAATATTTTCCAATTCTCAGGACATAGATGCGCTGGCAGAGGATGTAGTGAAACAGAGAGAATCTATCGGCAATGGATTCTTAATTGACAGACACGGTCTTTACGCCACTGGCGCCAGCATTGAAGAAGCAATGAGACACATGGAGGCATTCGAGTTCCTTTTTGAAGTTGCAGTGCGAAGTGGAGGCTGATCAATGGCAAGAATTTTCATTCCCGATCAAAATCGATCCATTGAGGATGAAAAGGAAATTCAGAAATATTTGAATCCCTACGGTATCTTCTATGAGAAGTGGGAGTGCTCAATCGTCTCATCCGAAGAGAATCCAACGGACGCGGAAATACTGACGGCATTTGCATCGCAAATAGAAGAACTCAAACGACGAGGCAACTATGCCACCGCTGACGTTATCAATGTTTCTCCGGCGACGCCCGGACTCGACTCCATGCTTGCCAAATTCAGTAAGGAACATACGCATAGCGAAGACGAAGTTCGCTTTGTCGTAAAAGGACGAGGGATTTTTCACATCAATCCGCAAACATCTTCGGTCTTTTCGGTGGAGATGGAAGAAGGTGATCTCATCAATGTCCCGGCGGGTACGCGGCACTGGTTCAATCTATGCGCAGAGCGCACGATTTGCACAATTCGCTTGTTCGAAGATACCACAGGATGGACGCCTCACTACATTGAGGACTCAGTGCACGAAAACTACTCGCCGCTGTGTTTTGGCGATCGCCACGTTGCACCAAACAGTTCCACCGTGCAATCACCGGTAAAACCATGACAAATTCCGATATCCGCGGCATCTTGTTAGACATTGAGGGAACAACTTCTCCAGTAAGTTACGTGTTCGATGTTCTGTTCCCATTTGCACGTAGCCATGCAGAGCGCTTCCTTGCCGAGAACTGGCAAGGCTCTGAGACCCGCCATGCATTGCAATTAATGGCGAGAGATGTTGGTTATGCGAGTTCGACTGAATGGTTGGCCGAAATGCCTGAGGAAGAACAACGCACTATTGTTCTAAATGAGCTCAAGAGACTAATGGATAGCGACGTCAAAGCAACCGGCTTGAAAGAACTCCAGGGCTTGATATGGGCGGAGGGATATGCTGGTGGACTTCTGCAATCAGAAGTATTCGAAGATGTCCCCTCAACCTTGAGAAGATGGACGTCTGACGGGTTCGACGTTCGAATATATTCCTCCGGGAGCACCGGCGCCCAAAAGGTATTTTTTCGCCATACTAATCATGGCGACCTGACGGCGTGCTTGAGCGGATACTATGACACGCTAACGGGTCCGAAGCGCGAGCCTCTTAGCTATGAGCGCATTGCAGCAGACTTTGCACTGCCACCGTCCCGGATTGTGTTTTTCAGCGATGTAACGGCGGAACTCGATGCGGCACGGGCTGCAGGAATGAATGCGGTGCTAGTGCTACGTCCGGGTAATCAGCCCGTAGACATTGGCGACCATAAAACTATCTCTTCTTTCGCCGAACTGCACGAATTCTCGAAGCTGGCTTAATACCTTTCTTCAACGCCCATTACTTTTTACAGGATAAATCTCTCGGAATCTATTTATTCACAGTTTTGTGACCACTTCGTCATCCAACGTGTCGTCCACACGCCAAAGGAGTCACTCGAGCAACGCAGTCAGATCACAAAGCTTCAACTAAGATCATCCCTCTCATACAAGGCGCTTTAAGCCCCTGGACCGAAGTCTAGTCCGTGAGCTGTTTCGTTGGAGGGAAGCACCATCAAGCAAATCGCCGAACCAACGACCAGAGCGTCCCGCATTTCCACCGCCGCGGCGCTCGCCGTCCACTTTCCCGGAATCTGCCTTTCGTTTCCCCGGTCTTGGCGACCGGTTTACTCCGCCGGCTGTTATGTCGTTCACACAATCGGCTCCCGGAAGAACTTGATTTCCAGAGGAGAAATGTATCGTTGTAAGTCTATGCCTTCAACGTATTTAAAGCGCAAGCACATGTCCATCAACCAGCCCGACGGCAGTTGCTTTCTGAAACGGTGATACCAGAACAGAGCAAAGTAGATCTGCACAGTTTTTCGGCTGATGCCATGATGGTAGAGCTTTATGTATTCGATAAATTCAACGACGATAGATCGTTCCTCAACCGTAAGTTCTTTCTTGTTTTCGGGCGAGTTTTCGCAATGGATCGGGGTCGCTCTGACGTATCGGTCACCAAAGGTACGAGTCGCTTGACCAGTTATTTCCAAGAGAGTCAAAGTAGCGGAGAGCAGTCCTATTTTAAGGTTGGTCTTGTTGAACAGGAAATCGAATGAGACCGGCTCTGCACTGAGCAGGGCCAGAACCATCCTCTCTGCATCGGAGCCGTCCACCAGCTGGTCGGATTCTGGCGTGACGGGGGACACCTCTGCTCTTTCATCAGATTCAGCGACTTCGTCAAAAGAATGACCAGCACTTGCGGCCACTTCTGGCTCGGGAATTTCTGTCTCATCGAAAAATTCATTATGCACATTGTCTTGCAGTACTGAATCTACCGATCGACACTCCTTCTCCATCTCCGCTTGTTCCGATACCGGATGGCATCTGCGTAGAGTGTCTTTGCTTCTTTTGCGGTAGACATCGGTGAATTCCGCCGAGGGAACGGCGAAGGATTCTTCCTTCATCGAGCTGACCATGATGAATCCGGCCGTTTTTAAGATATGCAATGCCGTAGACGGCGCAACTCCCGTCACCGTTGAAAACACGGGAGAAGTAAGGATGGCACCCCGCTCTCTGAGCCATTCAGCGGCAAGCCATGCGTCGGCACGCCTAATACCCCTCAGAAATGTTTCGGAGGTGAGCCACGACAGTTTCTTGCAGGCATCGCACTTGATACACCTTACCGTGTATATTCTTTGCAACTCCGCATTACACCACCGACATCTAAACATGGCAGCCTCGTACCGCTTATATAACTCTTCCAGGCAAGCCTGCTCGGTGGGAAACAAAGAAATGAACTCTGCCCACAAGACGGCAATGAGCGCAAGATTAAGCTGAAAAGCTTCCTTCTTCTTGGAAATTTTGGCAACCATATCTACCTCCCACATTTTTTCGTTATCTCTAGAACGAATTTGGAAGGGAAAAAGTTCAACAAAAATGACTAAAAATATTTCAGTTTCACTGCTTGAAATCGCCCGACCGGTCGGACTCTTGGCAAAGATGTGAAACGATATCGGTTTAGATTTAAAACGATATCGCTCAATGTCCTTGCAATAGAAATATATCCCTCTGAGAACTCTTACCTGATCAACTATACGGGGATATGCGGCGGTCCCGATTTCGTGGAAACTGTTCCCTTTCGTGACTTCGCGGGTGTGGAAGAGGG